>PKYI01000033.1 GCA_003133645.1 Acidobacteriota bacterium
GGAGAGGACCGGGCGGACGCCGGCGAACGCGCCAACGACGCTCCGTCCGGTCACGCGGGCCGCGGGGAAGACCGTCTGGACGAAGTGCAGGAGGTAGGCCGTCTCCTCCGGCGTCGGACGGGGGTCGTCGAGCGGCCCGTCGTGGAAGAGGTCGGTCGTACCGACAAGCGTCCCCTCCGGGTGCGGCACCGCGAACACCGGACGGCCGTCGTCGGCCGAGAGCGCGGTCACGGCGACGTCGAGCGGCAGCACGGCGCGGGGGAAGAGCAGGTGCGAGCCGCGCGACGGGCGCACTTTCGACCTCGGCGCGCCCCCCATCGCCCGCACCTCGTCCACCCAGACGCCGGTGGCGTTCACCACCACGGTCGCGCGCACCTCCTGCGTCGCGCCGCTCTCCAGGTCGCGCACCAGCGCGCCCACGATCCGCCCGCCGCGGTCCCGCACTAGCTCCTCGACGCGCGCGTAGCTCAGCGCCGTGCCGCCCGCCAGCACCCCGGCGCTCACAACCGCGTGCACCAGGCGCGCGTCGTCGGCGACCGCGTCGTCGTAGAGCAGGCCGAACTCGAGACCGCCCCGGGCGAGGCGCGGCACCAGCGCGGCGGCCTCGGCCGCGTCCACCCGCTCGTGGCGGTGGTGCACCGGCGTGAGGTGGTCGTACATGGAGAGGCCGAGGCCGACCTGCCACCCCGGGGTGGCGTCGTGCTCGTAGGAGGGGTAGAGGAAACGCATCGGCCGCACCAGGTGCGGGCTCAGCAACGCCAGCTGATCGCGCTCGCGGCAGGCGGTCCGGGTGATGCCGAGCTGCATCCGCCGGAGGTAGCGCAGGCCGCCGTGGATCAGCTTGGAAGAGCGTGACGAGGTGCCGCCGCCGAAGTCGCCGCGCTCGACCAGACCCACCGCGAGACCACGCAGGGCCGCGTCGTGGAGGACCCCGGCGCCGGTGATGCCGCCGCCGACGACGAGCAGGTCGAGCCTCTCACCGAGCCTGCGCCACGCGCGCTCGCGCCAGCCGGGGGGGAACACTACCCCTCCCTCCCACCCGGGGTCCGGGGTCCGGGGTCCGGGGTCCGGGAAAGCAAGACGCCGGGGTTGAGCACCCCTGCCAGATCGAGGTCGTGCCTGCTGGGAGGGAACATCAGCCCTCCCGCCCACCCGGGGTCCGGGGTCCGGGGTCCGGGGTCCGGGAAAGCAAGACGCCGGGGTTGAGCACACCGTGCGGGTCGAGCTCGCGCGCCAGCGCCGCCAGCGCCGCGACCCCGGTGCGGCCCACCTCGCGTTCGAGGTACGGCGCGTGGATCGTCCCCACCCCGTGGTGGTGCGAAAGCGTGCCTCCGGCGCCGAGCAGCGCCTCGGTGGCGGCGCTCTTGAGCGCGCCCCACTGGGCGATCTCGCGGCCACGGGCGAGCGGCCAGAAGAAGGTGAAGTAGAGCGACGCGCCGTCGCGGTAGGCGTGCGAGAGGTGGCAGCCCACCACGACCCGCATGCCGAGCGCTGCGGCGGCCCGTGCCAGCGCCTCCCGCACGCGGACGTAGACGGCCTCCAGCCCGGACCACGGCGCGGCCGTCTCCAGCGTGTCCACGCCCCAGCCCGCGGCGAGCAGCTCGTCGCGCAGGTAGGGGTGGCGGAAGCGGTCGGCGCGCCAGCGCCGCCAGCCGGCGCGACCGAGGGCGAAGCCGCCCGCCGCGCGCCACAGGCGAGCGGCGATCTGCTCGGTCAGCGTCATCCCCTGCGTGTCGCCGGCCCAGCCGAGGAGGAGCAGGCAGCCGTTGCGGTAGCGCCGCAGGCCGAACAGCACCCGGCCGGCGCGAGCGGCGAGCGGCGACAGCGCCGCCAGCGTCATCCCGAACCTCGTCTCCTCGGGGTCGGCCAGCCGCATCGTCTCGACCGGCACGCCGCTCTGGAGCAGCGCCCGACACACCTCCACGCCCGCCGCCCACCCGGGGAGCAGCACCGCGAGCCCGTCCTCCCGCTCCGGGAGCGGCCGCAGCCGCAGCGTCGCCTCGGTGATCACGCCGAAGCGCCCTTCGCTGCCGATGAGCAGGCGGCGCAGCTCCGGCCCCGCCGCCGAGGCGGGCTGCGCCGCGAGACGCCAGAGACCCGCCTCGGTCGCGACCTCGAGGCCGGCGACCAGGTCGTCGATCTTCCCCACGCCGGTCGAGCGCTGCCCCGCCGAGCGGGTCGCCACCCACCCCCCGACGCTCGAGAACTCGAACGACTGCGGCTCGTGGCCGAGGCGCAGCCCGTGTGGGGCGAGCGCCGCCTCCAGCTCCGGCCCGAACGTGCCGGCGCGGACGCGCGCCAGATGGGAGGCCGCATCGACCGAGATCACTCCGCGCAGCCGCTCCAGCGAGAGCACCACCGTGGGCGCGCCGCCCGGGCGCACGGTCACGCCCCCCACGACGCTGGTGCCGCCGCCACGCGGGACCACCGTCACGCCGCCCGCTGCCGCCGCGCGCAGCAGCTCGACCACCTGATCCGGGGTGTCCGGGGCGCAGACGGCGTCGGGATAGGCCGCGACGGTCCCGGTGCGCAGCGCGACCAAGTCGGGCAGCGAGCTGCCGCAAGCGGAGCGCAGCCGCGACCCGTCGTCAGTAGCGGCCGGCAGCGGCAGCGGCGGCAATGGCCGCGACGGCGGAAGCTTGACCTCGCCTTCGGGGACCGCCGGCAGGGGATCGCCCGCGCCCAGCCGCTCGGTCAGGAACGAGCGCGCCGCCTCGGGCACCGGGAAACGCTCGCCCTCGAACCCCCACCCGCTCCAACGTCGCTCGCGCTCGGGCATTAACTGCGATCGTAGCGCAGCTGAGGTCCGGCGGCCTACGGCAGCGGCAGGACCGAGCGCGCGATCGCCCAGAAGTTGGCGGCGGAGCCGGCCATCACGAACAGGTGGAAGATCTCGTGGAAGCCGAACACCCCAGGGACGGGGTCGGGCTTCTTGACCGCGTAGATCACCGCGCCGACCGTATAGAAGAGCCCGCCAAGACCGAACCAGAACAGGCCTACCGGCGAAAGCCTGTGCAGCAACGGCCAGATCGCGATCACCACCAGCCACCCGAGGCCGAGGTAGAGCCCCACCGACAGCCAGCGCGGTGCGTCGATGGCGAAGATCGCAACCGCCATGCCGGCGAGCGCCAGCACCCACACCGCCGCAAACAGCGACCACCCCCACGGCCCCCGCAGCGGCACCAGGCACAGCGGCGTGTAGGTCCCCGCGATCAGCAGGAAGATCGCCACGTGGTCGAGCTGCCGCAGCACGCGGCGGGCCTGCTCGGAAACCGGCAGCAGGTGGTAGAGCGAGCTGGCGATGTAGAGCAGGACCAGAGAGACGCCGTAGACGATGAACGCGGCGAGGTGCCACCACTTGTGGTGAACGGCGGCCAGCGTCACCAGCACCGTGGCGCCGATCACCGCCGCGATGGCGGCCCCGAGGTGCGTGAACCCCGACACCGGGTCACGCAGCAGGCGCATCAGTGGCGCTCCCGGAACGCACCCGCAGGGGTGTCAAGCCGCATGGCCCTCCATTCTACGGCCGCGCCACCGCGCGCACGTGTCAGCGCGCCGCTCCGCGGGTTCCACGCTCCCGCTGTGCGCGGCGGGTGTGGCGAGCGGTCGGGGGGTTGCCAAACGCATCGACACGGCCTATTATATAACTCGTTGGTGATGGAGTAATCATTTGACTCCGCCACCGGGCGGGTTGGTACGGCCCGCCCCAAGGAGGACACATGGCTGTCAAGGAACTGACATCAAGCAACTTCGACGAGACGATCGCGACCAACGACATCGTCCTGATCGACTTCTGGGCGGAGTGGTGCGGCCCGTGCCGCGCGTTCAAGCCGATCTTCCACGCGGCGGCCGAGGCCAACCCGGAGATCGCGTTCGCGTCGTGCGACACCGAGGCGCAGCAGGAGCTGGCGGCCACGTTCGGGATCCGCTCGATCCCGACGCTGGCGATCTTCCGCGAGAAGGTGCTGCTCTTCTCCCAGCCCGGCATGCTCCCCGCCGAGGCGCTCACCGAACTGATCGGCAAGGTCAAGACGCTCGACATGGCCGCCGTGCACGCCGAGGCGGCCAAGCAGCAGCAGACCGCCACCGCCTGATCGAAACTTCTGTTCCGATGTAGCGGTCGTACAGGCATCGCGAGGCCCCCACGCGGCCTGCCGCGCGCCGCATCGACACTCCCGTGGGCCGGGGCGCCCTCGCCCGCCCTGTGTCTGGGCGGAGCGGAGGGCGCGGCGGCGTGTTGACGGACTCTTTCGCGGGCCTGTACCGTTGCGTGTAGCGGGAGGCAGCACTGCGAATGGACCAGACCACGCGTCGTCGCACCCATGCGGTGAACGTCGGGACCGTCCGGATCGGCGGCGGGGCGCCGGTGGTCGTCCAGTCGATGACCTCCACCGACACCGCCGATGTCGCGGCTACCACCGAGCAGGCGCTCGAGCTGGCCGTGGCCGGCTCGGAGCTGGTGCGGGTCACGGTGAACCTGCCGGAGGCGGCGGCCGCGGTACCCGAGATCCGTGCCCGCCTCGACGCCGCCGGCTGCGGCGTCCCGCTCATCGGCGACTTCCACTACAACGGCCACATCCTGCTCCGCGAGTTCCCCGCCTGCGCGAAGGCGCTGGCGAAGTACCGCATCAACCCCGGCAACGTCGGCCACGGCGCCAAGCGCGACGAGCAGTTCGCGACGATCTGCAGGATCGCGGCCGACAACGGCAAGCCGGTGCGCATCGGCGTCAACGCGGGGTCGCTCGACTCGGAGCTCGTCGCCGCGAAGATGGCCGAGAACGCCGACCGCGGCCTCGGTAGGAGTTCGGACGAGGTCATCAACGAATGTATGGTGGCCTCGGCGCTGGCCTCGACCGACCTCGCGCTCGCCTCCGGCCTCGACACCGGCCGGATCGTGATCTCGTGCAAGCTCTCGCAGCCGGGCGAGCTGATCGCCGTCTACCGCGACCTCGCGTCCCGCACCGAGCAGCCGCTGCACCTCGGCCTCACCGAAGCCGGGATGGGGATCAAAGGCCTCGTCTGGTCCGCCTCGGCGATCGGCATCCTGCTGCACGAGGGGATCGGCGATACGATCCGCGTCTCGCTGACGCCTCGCCCCGGCGGCGACCGCCGCGACGAGGTGATCGCCGCGTGCGAGCTGTTGCAGGCGCTCGGCCTGCGTGCGTTCGCCCCATCGGTGACCTCGTGCCCGGGCTGCGGCCGCACAACCAGCACCACGTTCCAGGCGCTCGCCGAGCGCATCCAGGCCTACGTGCGGGAGAGGATGCCGGAGTGGAAGCGCCGCTATACGGGGGTCGAGACGATGCGCCTCGCCGTGATGGGGTGTGTGGTCAACGGCCCCGGCGAGTCCCGCGCCGCCAACATCGGCATCTCGCTCCCCGGCACCGGCGAGGTGCCGTCGTGCCCGGTGTTCGTGGACGGGCAGAAGTTCACGACGCTCAAGGGCAACTACGACGAGCTCGCGGCCGCGTTCACCGCCCTCGTCGAGGACTACGTCGCCACGAAGTACCCCGGCGCGGAGCCCGCCGCGCGGCCGTAGGGCGGCCGCTCCCGCCCCGGGCTCGGCTACCATGAGGGCGGAGGGTCCGATGGTCCATCTTGCCGTCCTCGCCGCCATGGCGCTCGCCGCGCCGCTCGCCACCGTGCAGCCCGTCGCCTTCGACGACGTCTTCGTCGACGCCACACTGCGGGTCGACACCTACCACACCGGCAACGCGGCCGGCGAGACCGTCACCCTCGACCGGGTCCTCCGGCAGGGGAGCTGGGCGGGCAGCCTGCGCCATCTCACCGACCGCTTCGGGGTCGGCCGCTACCTCGCGACCGTCACCGACCCGGTCACCGGCGTGCTGCTGTTCTCCAAGGGGTACGACAGCTACTTCGGCGAGTACCGCACCACCGCCGCGGCGGAGAAGGGCGCGCAGCGGACGTTTCAGGAGTCCGTCCTGATTCCCTGCCCAAAGAAACCGGTGCGGTTCGCCATCGCGGTGCGGCAGCGCGACGGCGCCCTGCGCGAGATCTTCGCCACCGACATCGATCCGAACTCGACCTCGGTCGTGCAGGCGCCCCTGGATGCCGGCGTCACCGTCGTCCAGGTGGCGCACACCGGCGACCCGCACGTCAAGGTCGACATCGCGGTCCTCGCCGAGGGGTACACGGCCGCCCAGGAGGGGAAGTTCCGCGCCGACCTCGCCCGCTTCGTCAAGCTCTTCTTCTCGCAGGAGCCGTACGCAAGCCACAAGGGGAGCTTCAACATCGCCGGGGTGTTCAAGCCGTCGCAGGAAAGCGGAGCCTCCGAGCCGAGCTGGGGCGTCCACCGCAACACTACGCTCGGCGCCACGTTCGATTCGCTCGGCTCCGAGCGCTATCTGCTGACCGAGGAGAACCGCCGGCTGCGCGACCTCGCGGCGCACGTGCCGTATGACGCCCTGTTCGTGATGGTCAACTCGCCGCGCTACGGCGGCGGCGGGATCTACAATCTCTACTGCACCTTCACCGCCGACAACCAGTGGTCGAATTACGTGTTCCTGCACGAGTTCGGGCACTCATTCGGGGGCCTCGCCGACGAGTACTACACCTCGTCGGTCGCCTACAACGACTTCTACCCCAAGGGAGTCGAGCCGGACGCCCCCAACATCACCGCGCTGCTCGACCCGGCCAACCTCAAGTGGAAGGCGCTGGTCACGCCAGGAACTCCGATCCCGACGCCGTGGGAGAAGGCCGACTTCGACACCATGGACCTCGCCTACCAGAAGGTGCGTGAGACGCTCAACGGCAAGATCGCCGCCGCCAAGCGCGCGGGCGCGCCGCGGGCCGAGGTCGAGAAGATGCAGGAGGAGTCGGAGCGCCTCTCGCGCGAACACGCCGTCAAGGTCGACGCGTACCTCGCGAAGTCTCGCTTCGTCGGCCAGGTCGGAGCGTTCGAAGGCGCCGGGTACGCCTCCGTCGGGCTGTACCGGCCGATGCTCGACTGCATCATGTTCAGCAAGGGCGCCAAGCCGTTCTGCACGGTCTGCCAGCAGGCGCTGCTGCGCGTGATCGAGCACTACGCCGACTAGGAGCGGGCGATGGCGCGTTTCGCGGGCAAGGTGGCGCTCGTCACCGGCGCATCGTCGGGGATCGGCGCGGCGCTCGCCCGCGAGTTCGCCCGCCAGGGCGCCGCCGTGGTCCTCCTCGCGCGGCGCGCCGACAGGATCGCGGCGCTCGCCGCCGAGCTTGCGGACGCGGGGGGACGCGCGCTTGCGGTCCCGTGCGACGTGACCCGCGACGGCGACCTCGAACAGGCGGTGGCAACGGCTGTGGCCGAGCTCGGCAGGCTCGATGTGGTCGTCGCGAACGCGGGGTTCGGGGTGGCCGGCCGGTTCGCGGACCTCGCCCTCGCCGACTACCGGCGCCAGTTCGAAACCAACGTCTTCGGCGTCCTGCGCACCGCACGCGCCACTCTCGCCGAGCTGACCCGCACCCGCGGCACGCTCGCGCTCGTCGGCAGCGTCGCCGGCTACCTCTCGGCGCCGGGCAGCTCGGCGTACGCGATGAGCAAGGCGGCGGTGCGGTCGCTGGCCGGCGCACTGCGCGGCGAGCTCGCGCCCCGCGGCGTGGCCGTCGTGCTGATCACGCCCGGGTTCGTGGACAGCGAGATCCGGCGGGTGGACAACCGCGGGACGTTCCACCCCGGGGCGCGCGAGCCGGTCCCGGCGTGGCTGCGCATGCCGGCCGAGGCCGCGGCGCGACGGATGGTGCGCGCCATCGCCCGCCGGCGCCGCGAGGCGGTCATCACCGTCCACGGTAAGGTCGCGGTCCTGCTCGCGCGGCACACGCCCCGCCTGGTCGCCTGGCTGGTGGGACGCGGCCGCGTGTCGCGGCCGGAGCCGGGGCGTCCGGCCCGGCCGCAGGGGACCAGCGCCCCGCCTACTTGATCGCCGTGATGTAGACCGTGGAGCCTTGCCGGGCGAGCGTGATCTCGGTCGCGCCACCGCCCGGCTTCGACACCCCGAGCGCCTGCTTCGCTTCGGCCGCGCTGCGGAACCCGGAGTTGAACGTCGCGAGCTTCCCCTTCTGCCAGACCACGAGCGTGTTGACGAGTCCCTCCGACTTGGGGGAGATCGCCGCCCCCGCCTGACTGAGTTCCAGCGCACCGGGCGCGAGCTTGTCGAGTAACGCCTCGTCGGCGGCGTTGCGGAACGGCGGGTAGATCACCAGGACGTACGGCCCGGGGTCCGGGAGCTGGATGCGCACCGTCGTCTGCGTCTGCCCCGAGCCTTTGAGCCGGCTAGCGCCGTCGGCGATGGCGGCCGAGACGGTGCCGGCGTTGTCCCCGCTGCACGCGGTCAGCAGCGGCGCGGTTGCCGCCAGCAGCGTCAACGCGAACGTCGAGAGTGTGTGCCTCATGCGTTCCCCCAAGCAACCGCTTTGCTGCCAACAGTGTAACCGCAAGACGGCGAGGGAAGTCAAGGCGGCGATCCGGCGCGCGCCGAGACGTGAGAAGATCGTGGCGCCAGGAGGTGCGTGATGGAACCGTTCCGTTTCCACGTCTACGTCTGCACCCAGGAAAAGCCGGAAGGGCAGCTGTCCTGCAGCGCCAACGGCTGCGCCGCCGTGCTCGACGCGCTGCGCGCCGAGGTCGGCCGCGCGGGGCTCGGCGACGAGGTCCAGGTCACGACCTGCGGCTCGCTCGGCCTGTGCGAGCGTGGCCCGAACATGGTCGTCTACCCCGAGGGGGTCTGGTACTCGCGGGTCCGCGTCGAGGACGTCGCCGAGATCGTGCGCGAGCACTTCGGCCACTCGCGCCCGGTGGCCCGCCTGCTCTCCGGCGACGCCGTGGCGCTCAAGGCCGAGGCGATGGAGAACAAGCGGCGTTACCTGGCGTTCATGGCGGCCCGCAAGGCGGCCGCCCCGACCGGTTGATCCGGGCGCTCCGGCGTCCTACTCGCCGATCACCTTGACGAGCACGCGCTTCGGCCGGCGGCCGTCGAACTCGCCGTAGAAGATCTGCTCCCAGGGGCCGAAGTCGAGCTTGCCCCCGGTGACGGCGACCACCACCTCGCGCCCCATCACCTGGCGCTTGTGGTGGGCGTCGCCGTTGTCCTCGCCGCTGCGGTTGTGGTGGTACGTCTGCGGCGACGGGTCGTACGGCGCCAGACGCTCGAGCCAGCGCTTGTAGTCTTCGTGCAGCCCGGGCTCGTCGTCGTTGATGAACACCGACGCCGTGATGTGCATGGCGTTGACCAGGCACAAACCCTCCTGCACGCCGCTCTCGCGCACCGCGCGTTTCACATCCTCGGTGATGTTGACGAACTCCATCCGCGCCGGCACGTTCATCGTCAGGTATCGAGTCAGCGATTTCATCGCCCGCCTCCCTCGCTGCGCATCCTCCCCATCACTACCCGAGCTGGCGCCGCCGCGCAAGGGTAGGGCACACGGCACGCCGTTGTCGTCATTCCCGCGCATGCGGGAATCCAGCTTGCGGCGGGAGCGTCTCCGGGTCGTCGCCGGCGCTTGCCGGCAAGGGGAGCTGGGAGAACATCGCGGTCGGCCGCGTCTACTACCTGTCCGGCGACAAGACGCAGGGGCAGGCGATCTTCGACCGCGCGTTCGCAACCAAGCCCGATGAGATCTGGTACACCGTGAACGCGGCCGGCTCCTACGTGGGCGTGAAGCCGCAGTAGCGCTCGTTCCCGAGACCGGCCTACGCCGCGGGCGCGTCGTCCACGACGGTTCCGTCCTGGACGCGAACGACCCTGCGTGTCCGCCGCGCGATCGTGCCGTCGTGCGTGATCAGCACCAGGGTGTGGCCCTTGGCCCAGAGCTCCTCGAACTTGCCGATGATGTCGCCGCCGGCCGCCGAGTCGAGGTTCCCGGTGGGCTCGTCGGCGAGGATGATGTCCGGCTCGCAGGCGAGGGCGCGGGCGATCGCCACGCGCTGCATCTGGCCGCCCGAGAGTTCGACCGGCCGGTGCTGCATCCGGTCCGCCAGCCCTACCTGTTCGAACAGCGCCTCGACGCGCTCGCGGCGCTCCTTCGCGGGCGCACCCTTGAACAGCAGCGGCATCTCGACGTTCTCGAAGGCGGTGAGCTGCGGGAGCAGGTTGAAGTTCTGGAAGACGAAGCCGATGCGCCGGTTGCGGATGTCCGCGAGGCGGTCGATCGACATCCCCGACACCTCCTCGCCGCGCAGGCAGTAGGAGCCCTCGGTGGCGGTGTCCAGGCAACCGATGATGTTCATCAGCGTGGACTTGCCGGAGCCCGACGGCCCGACGATCGCGACGAACTCGTTGCGCTTGATCGAAAGGTCCACCTTGCGCAGCGCCTCGACCTTCACCGCCCCGGTGTCGTACACCTTGCGGACCCCCGCGAGGGCGATGATCGCGCCGTCGCCGTCCCGCCGTTGTCCGCCGTTGCTGCCGTTCTTTCCGTTGCCGAACATCGCGACCCCCTCACTCGAACCGCAGCGCCTCGGCGGGCTGCACCGTGACCGCCCGCCGCGCCGGGAAGTACCCGGCCAGCAGGCCGATCAGGCCCAAGAGCGTGACCGTCGCGACCGCGATCGGGATCGAGATCGTCGGCGTGCCGAGGACCTCCATCGCCTCGCTCTTGGCGTGCTCCTGCACCGCGGCCAGGACCTGCACGATGGTCACCCCCACCCCGATGCCGATGACGCCGCCGGCGAACGTCAGCGCCAGCGACTCGAGGACGATCGAGCCCGTGATGTAGACACGACGGGCGCCGAGCGCCATCTGGACGCCGATCTCGCGCGTCCGGTGCGTGACCGCGGCGAACATGATGTTGGCGACGCCGACCCCGCCGATGATCAGGGTGAGCGCGCCGATCACCCCGAGGAACGCTTCGAGGCCGATCATGATCGCGTCCAATCTCTTGGCGTCCTCGATCGTGTCCCAGAACTGGAGCGCCCTGGTGTCGGCCGGGTCGAACCGGTACTTGGCGCCCAGGACCTCCATGAGGTGGCGCTTGGCCACCGGGGCGAGCGCGTTCGCGGTGGGCTGGTAGACGATGTTCGAGAGGGTCCGCCGCCCGAACATCGCCTCGAACGTCGAGAGCGGGATCGTCGCACGGTCGGCATCGGGGCCGCCGTACATCCCCATCTGCTTCTTCTTCTGCAGCACGCCGATCACGGTGAACGGCGTGTCGGCGACGAGCAGCGTCTTCCCCACCGGGTCGCCGGCGCCGAACAGGTCCTTGGCGAGCTGGTCGCCGAGGAACACCACCCGCCGCTTCAGCTTCTGGTCCATCGCGTCGATGTAGCGGCCGCCCGATTGCGGGTAGCTGGTCCGGAGCTCCTCGTACGCCGGGTGCACCCCGACCACCCGCTTGTTCAGGGCGGTGCGCCCGTTGACGAGCTGCACGTTCCAGTTGTGCATCTCCCCCGCGGCCGACGCGATCTCCGGCACACCCGCGAGGACGAGGTCCACGTCATCCGGCACGAGGCGGATCGGGCGGCCGGCGGGCAGCCCCGCGTACGCCTTCTCCGTCTCCCCCATCCAGATGATCACGATGTTCTCGCCGAGGCCGCGGCCACCGGCCTGCAAGCTGCGCTTGAGCCCCTCCCCGAACGAGAGCAGGAGGATGATCGCCACGGTGCCCCAGGCGATCGCGGTCACCGTCAGGAGCATGCGCTTCCGCTGGAGCTTGGCGGCGCCGCGGAAGAGTCGGGCGATGAGGGTGAGCGTGTGCATCGCTACAGCCTCAACGCCTCGACCGGGTTGCGGCGCGCCGCGGAACGCGCCGGAAAATACCCCGCGAGGAAGCCGATCAGCCCGAGGAGCCCGGCCGTGAGGGCCCCCACCTGGAGGGAGATCACCGGCGTCCCCAAGAACTTGTCGAGCTTGGCGGGAAACGCGGCGCAGATCCCCCACGAGATCGCGAAGCCGATCGTGCCCCCGACCACGGTCAGGAGCAGGGTCTCGAACACGAACTGCGTGACGATCATCCGCTGCCTGGCGCCGAGCGCCATCTTGACCCCGATTTCCTTGGTGCGCTCCTCGACGACGACGTTCATGATGTTCGAGACGCCGATCCCGCCGACCACCAGCGTCAGCACCCCCATCACGCCGAGGAAGATGCGGAAACCGAGCATGAACGAGTGCATGAACTTCTCGTTTTCGGTGACGTCCCACATCCGCACGGCCTCGGCGTCGGTCGGATCGAACCGGTGGAGCTTGGCCAGGGTGGCGATCACCTGGTCCTTCGCGGCCTCGACCTTGCCGGCGTCGGCGACCTGGAGGACGAAGTCGCCGTACTCCTGCTGGCCGTACATCGCGCGGAACGTGGTCGCGGGGATGGATGCCCGGTCCTTGTCGCGCCCCTGGTAGGAGGAGTCCTGCTCCTTCGCCTGCATCACGCCGACGACCAGAAACGGGGTGCCGTTGACGTTGACGTACTGGCCGACCGCCTCGCTGTCGCCGAAAAGGTCCTGCTTGAGGCCGTCACCGAGGAAGACGATCCGTCTGCGCTCGTCCATGTCGAGGTCGTCAACGTAGCGCCCGCCCTGTTGCGGGATGAGGTTGCGCATCGCCGCGAACACCGGGTTGGCGCCGGTCAGCCCCGGGACGATTACCTTGTGGCCGACCTTGAACTTCTTGTTGCCGGCGCTGTACTCGCCGGAGATCGCCGTCATCCCCGGGACCTCGCGCTTGAGCGCGGCGATGTCGTCGTCCTTGATGGTGATCTTGCGGTTGCGCGGCAGCCCCTGCCACGGCTTCGAGGTCTGCGACGGCCAGCAGATCACGATGTTATCGCCGAGGCCGCGGATGTTCTTGATCATCCGCTCCTGCAGCCCCTCCCCGAACGCGAGCAGCAGCGTCACCGCCGTCGTGCCCCAGATGAGGCCGAAGAGCGTGAGCGCCGAGCGCAGCTTCTGGCTCCTGACGTCGCGCAGGAACTGGCGGAGGACGTTCTTCCAGCCCATCGCTCACGCCCTCGCGGCGCCACGGGATCCCTCGCTGCGCTCGGGATGACCTTTCGGCGCGGATGCGCGCCGAAGGGTCACTTGATTTCCTTCGGAGGCCGCTGGACCACCTGGTCGCCCTCGGCGAGGCCGGCGACGACCTCGAGCTTGATGCCGTCCGACAGGCCGGTCTTGATCTCGCGCTTCACCGGGGGGAAGTCCGCCTTGGCGGCGGGGACCTCCACGAACGCTTTCTCCTTCTCGAAGCTCACGAGGCGCTCGGGGAGGAGCAGGACGTTCGCCTTCTCTTGAATGATGACGTCGGCGTTCGCAGAGTACCCGGCCCGCAGGGTGATCCCCTCGGAATTATCGATCGCCGCCTCGACGTCGAACAGGGTCGTGCCCTCCTTCTCGGTGGCCTTCGGCGCGATGCGCGTCAGGCGCCCGGATACCTTGGCGTCCGGAAGGGCGCCGATCTTGATCCGCACCGGCATCCCCTCGCGCAGCTTGCCGACGTCGATCTCGTCCACCGTCCCCTTGAACATCAGGGTTCCCATGTCGGCCATCGTCATCAGCGGCGTGCCCGCCTGGTACGAGGTCAGCGGCACGACGGGGTCGCCGGGGTTGACGTGGCGCCTGAGCACCGTGCCGGACGTCGGCGCCCGGATCACGGAGTCCATGCTTCCCTTGGCGCGCTGGATCTTCCCATCCTTGGTCAGGGCGAGGCGCTCGCGCGCGAGGTCGAGCTGGATCCGGGCCTGGTCGAACGACTGCTTGGCCGCGTCGAACGCCTCATTCGAGAGGATGCCGTCCTTGGCGAGAGCGCTGCTGCGCTCGTAGTCCGCGGCCGCCCTGGCGTAGGCGACCTCGGCGAGCTGGACGCCGCGCTCGACCTCGTTGAGCTCGAGCGGCGTCGGGTCCGGGATGATCGCGAACAGCGGCTGGCCGGCGGTCACCCTGTCGCCGACCTCGGCGAAGCACTCCTTGACGATGCCGGAGATCTGGGACTTCACCTGGATCTCCTGCTCGGGCACGATCTGCCCGGTGGCCAGGGCCTTGTCCGTGATCGTCCCGCGCTCGATCTTGACCAGGGTGATACCGTCCTTCCCCGCCTTGCCGGTGCTCGTCGCCTGCACCGCGCCGTAGCCCACGGCCCCCACGATCACCGCCGGCACCAGTACCTTGAGCCACGTCTTCATGCGCGCCCCCACCCCCGGCAGCCAGCACGGAGACGACGCCGGGTTCGTACCTCTACCTACGCGAACTGGGGGAAACAGGTTCTCGGGCGGGTGAGCGACGCTACTTGGTCAGCACTTCCTCGATGCTGATCCCCGTCGTGCGCCGGGCGTCGCTGAACTTGAGCAGCAGGGAGAACACGACGCCGACGACGCCAAGCGCCGCGAACATCAGCATCGTAGAGGTGTAGTCCACGACCGGCTGGCCATTGACCACGGTGGTGTGTGCGTCCGCGATCTTCCCGGCAAGGTAGGGGAAGAGCATGAGGCCGACGTTCTGCACGTAGCCCACGACGCCGAACGCGGTGCCCAGGCGCGACTCCGGCACCATCATCGGGATCGCCGCCCACAGCGCGGCCGGCACCAGCGACAGTGCGATGCCGACGAAGAAGATCGGCACCACCGGCGGGAAGTGCGTGTAGCCGAGGAGCAGGTGGCAGGGCACCAGGAGCATCGCCCCGAGGACCATCAGCGTCGCGCGCTTGCCCCTCTTGTCCACGTAAAGCCCGAGCAGCGGCGTGAAGATCATGGTGCCGAAGATCAGGGCGGAGGTGTAGTGCCCCGCCGCGTTGACCGAGTAGCCGAACTTCTGCACCAGGATGTCCGGGGCGTACGACTGGAACGGGAACACCGCCGAGTAGAACGTCACGCACAGCAGGGTGATGAACCAGAACGAGGCGTCGAACGAGAACGCCTCCTTGAGCACGAACTTCTCCTCCGGCGCCACCCCGCCGCCGGCGGTCACCCCCGGCGCCCCCATCCTGCCCCGGGCGGCCTGCTCCATGCCGAGGTAGATGAAATACGTGGCGAAGCCGGCGCCCATGATCGCCGCGGCGAACCAGAGCGACCCGCCGAGGCCGAACCACCCCACCGCCGGCACCTGGACGTTGAGGGCGAGGAACGTGCCGAGCCGCATGATGGTCAGGTTCATGCCGTAGGCGAACGCGAGTTCCTTGCCTTTGAACCAGCGCGCCAGCACCTTGTTGTTGACCACCAGGATCGCCTCGGCGCCGACACCGAAGATCATGCGGCCCAGCAGCATGATCTTCAGCTCCGGGCTCCACGACGGGAGAAACGCCGTATGCAGCCACCCGTAGCCGCCGCCGAGCAGCCCGGGCAGCCCCTTCCACGCCCCCAACGCCGTCAGGGCGGCGCCGAGGAAGCAGAGAAATCCGTACAGGATCCCCGACACCTTGAGGCCGAGCCAGTCCACTACCACCCCGGCGAACAGCAGCATGAGGAGGAAAACGTTGGCCACGGCGTAGAACGAGAAGAGCAGGCCGTACTCAGCGCCGGAGAAGCCGAGTTGCGCCTTGATGAGCGTGCCCAGGGGCGTGATCGAGTCGTAGATGTAGTACTGCGAGAAGCAGATCAGGCTCATGATGGCGAGCACGATCCAGCGGTACGAGCGGGCAAGAGGCTTCAGGGTGGCGCTCGATTCCATCGCGTCTCCTTGCTCTCCGGCGCTGGGCGGCGGGCCCCGGGAGTCGTGAGGCGGATCATGCACGCCGCACCGGCCGGGGTCAAACGCGGCGCTGCGACGGTTCCCGGGCCTCGCGCATCTATGCGGGTGTGACACACGAGACCGCGGTGCCCCGCGCGCAGGCCTTAAACTTGTTCGAGCCTGCGCCCGTAATGCAGCCCGGAGCCCCAATGACTGCGGTGACCCCAGCCTCGTTCTCCGTTCCCGTGGATGAAATCACCGTCGCCCGCGCCAGGGCCGGCGACGAGGCGGCTCTCGAGGCGCTCTTCCGCCGCTTCGAGACGCCGGTCTACACCCTCGCGCGCCGCCTCACCGGGTCGACGCACGATGCCGAGGACGTGCTCCAGGAGACGTTTCTCGAGGTCGTCCGCAGCATCCGGCGGTTCCGCGGCGACGGCTCGCTCGCCGGTTGGATCCGCAAGGTGGCGGCGAGCAAGGCGTTCATGAGATTGCGCCGGAGGAGCTCGCGCGGCGAAGAGGAGCTTCCCGACGACCTCGCGGACCCGGCGTGGGCGAGCTCCGGCGGGGGCGGGGCGCCGGCGGCCGCGGTCGACAGGGTGGACCTCGAGGCCGCGCTGGCGCAGCTTCCCGCCACGACTCGCGCCGTCATCTGGCTCCACGACGTCGAGGGGTACAGCCACGACGAGATCGCCGTGATGGCCGGCAGGACGGCCAGCTTTTCGAAATCCCAACTGGCGCGCGCCCACGCCCGCTTGCGTGAGGTGCTCGCGCCGGGGGTTCGGGAGGGAGCATGCACCTGAGCCTGGAAGAACTGATTGCCGTGCGGGACGGCGTCGCCGGCGCCGAGTCGGCGGGGCACGTCGCGTCCTGCGCAGCGTGCGCCGCCGAGGTTGCCCGCCTGGAGGCGGTGCGCGAGGCGCTTGCGGCGCTGCCCGAAGAACGTCCGTCCCGAGACCTCTGGCCGGCGGTGGCGGCCCGGGCGGCGGGAGAGCGCGAGCGACGGAGGTGGAGGCGGGCAGGCTGGATCGCCGCCGGGCTCGCCGCGATGTTCACGATCGCCATCGGCGTGCGCGGTGCCCTCGAGACCTACGCCGAGGCGAAGCTCGTGCGCCAGACCGAGTCCCTCGTCGCGGAGTCGCAGCGCCTCGAGCAGGCGCTCCGGTCGTCCGAGAGGCAGGGAAAGGTGATGAGCGGGCGGACCGCCGGCACCATCGTGCAGATCGAGGACCGCATCTCGACCATCGACGCTCAGCTCGCCCGGGCCGGGAGCGATCACTACCCGTCGCGGGAGCGCATCGGCCTGTGGCAGGAGCGGGTGCGGCTGTTGGACGCGCTCGTGAGCGTGGAGAGGTCCGGAACGACGTACCTGGGACTGTAGGGAAAGTGGAGGGATACCATGAAGGCAAAAGGCATCGCCGGAGTCGTGTTCATGCTGCTGGCCACGGCACTTCCGGTCTGCGCGCAGGCACCCGCGGCGCCGCCCGACGCGCAGGACGCGGACAAGCAGCGGAGGGAGGCCGAGACGCAGCTCCGGAAGGCGGAGCAGCAGATGCGCGAGGCCGAGCAGGCGATGCGCGAAGCGGCGCGCAAGCTCGCGGATTCGAACGTCAGGATGCACATGAGGAAGCTCGAACGCAAGGTCGTGGTGTTCGGCGACCACGCCCGCCTCGGCGTCGTGCTCCGCCAGCAGAAGAACCCGGCGACGGATCCGATCGGCGCCGTGATCGAAGCGCTCACCCCCGGCAGTCCGGCGGAGGAGGCGGGGCTGCGCCCCGGCGACATCATCATCAAGTTCAACGGCCACTCGCTGACCACCGGGGAGGTGGACAGCGACGAGGACGAGTCGCTTCCGACCGGGCGGCTGATGGACCTCGCCGCCTCGCTCAAGGATGGCGATGTGGTGAACGTCGAGTACCGGCGTAAGGATGCAACCGCCACCGCGACGCTCACGGCCAGGAGCCCGGTCGGCCCGCACGTGCGGGTGGTCATCGTGCCTCGCGGCATGGGCATGAACGGAGGCACGTCGGTCGAGATCCCGGACATGCCGGACATCGATATCGATCTCGACGTCATGACCGGCCGCCCCTGGCGCGACGTCGACCTCGTCGCGCTCAACCCCGAGCTCGGAGCGTACTTCGGCAGCAGCGACGGCGTTCTCGTCGTGCGCGCCCCGAAGGAGGGCTCGCTGAAGCTTCAGGGCGGCGACGTGATCCTCAAGATCGGGGATCGAACGCCCAACACACCGTCGCAGGCGATGCGCATCCTGCGCTCGTATGAACCCGGTGAAACCGTGACGATCCAGGTGCTGCGGAAGCACGAGAAGGTTGCGGTCGCGGTTCAGGTCCCGGCGCGCAAGGCGATGTTCGGACACCCGGGGCGGCCGGCGCCCGCCGCGGCCCCGGCACCACCAGCGCCACCGGCACCTCCCGCACCGCCAGCACCTCCGGCACCTCCGGCCGCAACGTCCCCCGCGCCCGGGGTCTGATACCGCTTGGCCGTCCGTCGTGAAGAATCACCGTCACTGCTTCGCCCCGCCACCGGCGGGGCTCGCAATGACAACAGGAGCGCGATGTCTGACCGCACCCAGGCAGGAGCCCAGGCGCGGGGGACCGGCGATCAAACCTCGACGGGCAACTCCCGGTCGGTGGCGTAGCGGTCCCACTCCTCCTCGAACATCAGCGACGCCATGCCCGGCATGCGGTCGAGGAACACGATCCCGTCGAGGTGGTCGCACTCGTGCTGGATCACCCGGGCGTGAAAGCCGGTGGCCTCGAAGGCGAGCGGCACGCCGTCGGGGTCGAACGCCGCGACTTTGACGCCGGGGTGGCGGGCGACCAGACCGCGCAGGCCGGGGACCGAGAGGCACCCCTCCCACCCCAGCTCGGTCGGCTCGCCGAGGAGGGTGAGGGTCGGGTTGACGAGCACACGGGGAGCGACTTCGTCCTCGTCGCCCTCGCCGGGGACGAAGTAGGCGAACACCCGCACGCCGGCGGCGATCTGGGGCGCGGCGAGCCCGACGCCGTTGTCCTCGAACATCGTGCGCAGGAGGTCGCGCTCGAGGTCGCGCAGGAAGCGGGTGCCGAAGCGCTCGGCAGGCACCGGCTCGGCAACCTGCCTGAGGGCCGGATGCCCGAGCCGCACGATCGTGCGGTGGCGACCGTCGAGCGGGCGGACGCTCACGCGAGACCCCCGCTCACTCCGTCGAGAACGAGTGGCCGCAGCCGCACGAACGGAC
This sequence comes from Acidobacteriota bacterium, assembly GCA_003133645.1. GTDB lineage: Bacteria > Acidobacteriota > Thermoanaerobaculia > Thermoanaerobaculales > Thermoanaerobaculaceae > RBG-13-68-16. The sequence continues at coordinate 18,813 of PKYI01000033.1, forward strand.
CGCGTTGGGGTTCTCCACCACGAACCCCGAGCCGCGCAGGTCCTCGACGAAGTCCACGGTCGCGCCGCCGAGGTACTGCGCCGACATCGGGTCGACGAGCACGCGCACCCCTGCGGACTCGACCACGGTGTCGCCCTCCTGCAGTTCGTCGAAGGTGAAGCCGTATTCGAAGCCGGAGCAACCGCCGCCCTGGACGAAGATGCGCAGCTCCTTGCCATTCGCGTCCGGCATCTCGCCGGCGTAGAAGCGGACCTTGTCGGCCGCCTTGTCGGTCATCGTCAGCATCGTCGTTTCCTCTCCGGGGCGCACGGGCCCCGCGAACAAAAACTCAGCAACCCGCGGCTTCTATTCCGGCCATCACGCCCCGTGCTCGGCGAGCCAGCGCTCGGCCTCGATCGCGGCCATGCAGCCGCTGCCGGCCGCGGTCACGGCCTGACGGTACACGTGGTCCTGGACGTCGCCGCATGCGAACACTCCCTCCACCGACGTGCGCGTCGAGTCGGGCTTCGTGACGACGTACCCCGCCGCGTCCACCTCGAGTTGGCCATGGAGCAGCTCGGTGTTCGGGCTGTGTCCGATCGCCATGAAGACGCCCTGCGCCGGCAACGGGCGGCGCTCGCGCGTGCGCGTGTCCTCGAGCACGACCGCCGACACCCCGTGCTCGCGCGACCCGGCAATCTCCGCCACCGCCGAGTTCCACTCGAACGCGATCTTGGGGTTGGCCTTGGCACGCTCCTGCATGATCCGCGACGCGCGCAGCTCCCCGCGCCGGTGTACGATCGTGACCTTGGAGGCGAAACGCGTCAGGAACGTCGCCTCCTCCATCGCGGTATCGCCCCCGCCGACCACGACGATCTCCTTGTCCTTGAAGAAGAAGCCGTCGCAGGTCGCGCACGCGGAGACGCCGTACCCCATCAGCTCCTTCTCGGCGGGGAGCCCGAGCAGGCGGGCCGACGCTCCGGTCGCGAGGATGAGCGCATCGGCGGTCACGACGCCATGCTCGCCGGTCGTGACCGGGAACGGCCGCACCGAGAGGTCCACGCCGCTGACCGCGTCGAAGATCGTGGTGACGCCGAACCGCTCGGCCTGGGCGCGCATCCTGGTCATCAACTCGGGCCCCAGGATCCCTTCCGGAAACCCGGGGTAGTTCTCGACCTCGGTCGTGATCGTGAGCTGCCCCCCGGGCTGCATGCCGTCGATGACCAGCGGGGCCAGTTCGGCGCGGGCGGCGTAGAGCGCCGCCGTGAGCCCGGCCGGGCCCGACCCGATGACCACCACGCGGTAGTGCCCCTTGTCCATTGGACTTCTCCCTCCAACCGGCAACGCACGACCAGCCTGGGTGCGAGCCGAGGCGATTCTACCAACCGTGTCAAAACGCGGGGGCGTTGACTCCTATGGAGCGCACAGCTCGGCGAGGATTGCCTCGGCGGCCGCCGCCGGGTCGGCCGCACCGGTGATCGGGCGCCCAACGACGAGGACGTCGGCGCCGGCCTCGACCGCGGCCCGCGGGGTGGCGACGCGGCGCTGGTCCGCGCTGGCGGCGCCCGCGGGCCGGATCCCTGGCGTCACCAGGAGAAACCCCGCCCCGAGGGCGGCTCGCAGCGCCGCGGCCTCCTGCGGCGAGCACACGACCCCCGCGCACCCCGCGCGCCGGGCCATCTCGGCCCACACCCGCACCCGGCCCGCTGCGCCTCCCGGGATCCCGAGGCCTTCGAGCGCGGCGTCGTCCAGGCTGGTGAGGACCGTGACCGCGAGCACCGCGGGGGGCCTCTCGGCGTCCGCCGCTCCCGCCACCGCCGCGCGCAGCATCGCCTCACCGCCGGAGGCGTGCACGGTGAACATCGCGGCCCCGAGCCGGGCGGCGTTGCGCGCCGCGCGCTCCACCGTGTTCGGGATGTCGTGCAGCTTCAGGTCGAGGAACACCGGCGCGCCGAGGTCGCGCACCTCGCGCACCAGGTCCGGACCGTGCGCCGTGAACGCCTCGAGGCCGACCTTGAACGTGCCGGCCCGCCCAGCGAGCACGCGCGCCAGGCGGACGACCTCGTCGCGCTCGGAGGTGTCGAGCGCGACCGCCAGGTGAGCGACCGCCTGGGCACGGGTCAACGCCACTGCAGCCCTCCGATCAGCTCGCGCACGTCGGCGATGCCCTGCGTCTCGCAGAAGCGCTCGAGTTCCGCCACGATGCGCAGCGGCGCGGCGGGGTCGCGGAAGGTCGCGGTCCCCACCTGCACCGCGCTCGCCCCCGCAAGGAGGAACTCGGCGGCGTCGCGGCCCGTTTCCACCCCGCCGATCCCCACGAGCGGCACCTCGGGGAGGGCCCGGTGCACCTCCCACACCATGCGCAGCGCGATCGGCTTCACCGCCGGCCCCGAGAGCCCGCCGCAGCCGTTGGCGAGCACCGGGCGCCGGGCGACGGCGTCGATCGCCATCGCGCGCACGGTGTTGATGAGCGTCAGGGCGTCGGCGCCGCCCGCCGCCGCCGCGCGCGCGGTCGCGACCAGGTCGGGGGCGTTGGGCGAGAGCTTCACCCAGAGCGGCCGGTGCGTCGCCTCCCGGCACCGCCGCGCCAGCGTTTCGAGCAGCGCCGGGTCGTGGCCGAACTCCATACCGCCGGCGGTCACGTTCGGGCAGGAGACGTTGAGCTCGTAGGCGGCGACGCCTGCCTCGCGCTCGCAGCGCGCGATGACCTCGAGGTACTCCTCCATCCGCGCGCCGAAGACGTTGACCGCGACGACGGCGCCGCGCGCGCGCAGCAGCGGCAGCGCGTCGCGGCAGAACGCCTCGACGCCGATGTTCTGCAGGCCGATCGCGTTGATCATGCCGGCCGCCGTCTCGACGATGCGCGGCATCGGGTTGCCGGGGCGCGGCTGCGGCGAGAGCCCCTTGGAGACCACCGCCCCCAGCCGCTCCGGAGGGCAGAAGTCGATCAGGTCGAGGCCGTATCCGAACGTGCCGGAAGCCGCCATGACCGGGTTGGCCAGGCGCACGGCGCCGACCGAGGTCGCCATGCGCACGCTCACGCCGACCACCTCGCCGCCAGGCGCGAGGCCGGAAACACTGGCCCCTCCTTGCACGACGGCACGAACTGGCCGTCCGCCAGCTCCACGACGCAGCCGAGGCAGACGCCGACGCCGCACCCCATCGGTTCCTCGAGCGACAGCTCGGCATCGAGTCCGCGCTCGCGGGCGAGCCGCGCCAGCGCGCGCAGCATCGGGTTGGGGCCGCAGGCGAGGGCGCGCGCGTACCGCCGCCCGCCCGCGAGGCGGCGTTCGAGCGCCGCGGTGACGAAGCCGGCCTCGCCGGCGCTGCCGTCGTCGGTCGTGCACACGAGCTCGCCGCCGGCGGCCGCGGCCGCGCTCCGGCAGTGCTCCACCTCCAGCAGCTCCGCCGCCGTCGCGGCGCCGAGGTAGAGGTCGAACGCCGTCCCCTGCGCGGCCAGCAACTCGGCAGCGAAGAGCAGCGGCGGCAGCCCGATCCCTCCCGCGACGAGCGCCAGCGGGCCCTCCTCGCCGGGGGCGAGCGTGAAACCGTTGCCCAGGGGGGCCAACAGGCGCAACTCGGCGCCCAGCGGGGCGCGGCGCAGCAGCGCGCTGCCCCGCCCGATCTGCTTGACCATCAGCTCCACGATCGTGACGCCTTCGCGCCTGGCCACGCCGGCGATCGAGAACGCCCGCCGCAGCAGCGGGTCGAACCCCTCGCCGCACGCCACCATCCCGAACTGGCCGGGGACCGCGGCGAGCGGCTCCGGCGTCGTGAGGGCGATGCGAAAGCAGGTGGGAGAAAGGTCGGTGCGCGCAGCCACGCGTACGGCCAGGTCGCGACGGGCTATCATGCGGCGCCATTATGCGTCACCTCCGCCGCCTTGGCCACAGTGTGGCGGCCGGCGCGGTCGCCGGCGCCGCGCTGGCGCCGCTCCAACTCCTGCTCTGGCCCGAGGTGGTGCTGCCGCCACTGAAGATCGCCCTCGCGTTCGCGGCCTGGACGAGCTGGGGGGCGCTGTGGATCGGCGGGGCGCTGTTCGCGCTCACCGAGGTGGCAGGGGTCTTCATGCCCTACCTCGGCGCCAGCCGGGGGGTCAGCATCGGCCTCTGGCGCTGGCTGATGACGGTCGTCGCCTTCCTGGGTGCGGCCGCCGCCTGGTGGAACCGCGAGGAGACCCGCGACCTCCTCCTCAAGGACAACCGCCACGCCCTGGCGTGGGCGGGCTCGGTCGCCGCCCTGTTCTGGATCTCGTTCCTGGTGCAGGCCATCCGCCGGCGGCCGCGGCATCACGCGCTGGCGCGCGCAGCGGTTTCCGCAGGGGTGCTCGTGGGGTGGCTGTGGGGGATCTGGGCCGTCGCGCCGCGCCTCACCTCCGAGGCCGCGACGGTCGAGCCGCCCCGCTTCGCGCCCGCGCACCGGCTGCTCTTCGTCTCGTGGGAGGGGGCGGACCTGCCCTGGCTCCTCCCCGCGATGGAGCGCGGCGACATGCCGTTCCTGCACGCATGCTGGGATGGCGGCGCCTGGGGTCAGCTCCGCACCGTGCACCCCTACACCCGCTCCGCCACCCTCGCGACGCTGGTCACCGGGTGCGCCCCGGCGGTGCACGGCATCCTCGGCCGCAGCTCGTACCGCATCCCCTGGCTGACGCCCGGCCCCGTCACCCTTCTACTCGTCGGGCCCTGGCCGGCACCGCACCAGCTCCCCTGGTGGGGGTGGAGGCGCACCCCCGAGCTCGCACCGCAGCGGGCCACGCTTTGGCAGATCCTGATGGCCACCGGCCGCAAGGTCGGCCTGGTGGGGTGGCCGAGCTACGCGCACGGCACCTGGACCGTACCGCGCCCCTCGACGGCCCAGGCCGTCCGCGCGGCGGCGCTCGACTCCGATCTCAAGGCCTCGCTCGAGCCCGCGCTGCGCGCCGACTCGCGGCTCGCCGCGGACACGCGCGGTTCCTTCGGCCTCGCGGCGGCGATCGGGGCGGTCGCGCAGCGGCGGGCTCGCGCCCACCCGGTGGACGCCCTCGCCGTGGACTTCGAGCTGGCCGCCCACCTGCGCCCGCGCTGGACCGCCGAGGAGCCCGGCAGTCCGGAGGACGTGCTGCACCTCGCGGCGCGCCTGCTCGACGAGCAGCTGCGCACGCTCTGGCTACTGATGGGGGAGGACACCCTGCTCGTCGTGGTCTCGCCGTACGGCCTGGCGCCGCCGTCGCCGTGGCAGCGCCTGATCCACTTGGGCACCCCGCTGCGCCGCTGGCACGTGACCCCTACCGATTCCCCGGACGGCTTCGTCTTCTTCTACGGCCCCGGCGTGCGCCCGGGCGCCCGCCTGCGCGGCGGGCGTCTCGCCGACGTCACCTCGACGGTCCTGTACCTCCTCGAGCTCCCGGTCGCCCGCGACATGGCCGGCCGCGTCATGCTCGAGGCGGTCACCGACGAGCGCGCAGCCACCGTGCCGCTGCGCCTCGTCCCCAGCTACCCGGCGCCCGACGGCGGCGCCAGCCGGCCCGCCGCTACGGCGCCGTGACCGGCGTGAAACCGCTTACTTCGACTTCTCGAACACCTGGTTGCGCAGGAACTTCTCCGGGTCCCACGGCGCCGGTCCGCCGCCCAGGTAGCGGTGGAACCAGTCGAGGTGGAGGTCGTAGTAGAACGCCATCTCGTACCACGACGGCCAATGCCCGGACTTGGAGAGCACGACGAGGCGCGACGGCACCTTCATCTCCTGCAAGTCGGTGAAGAACTCCAGCGACTGGATGTACGGGACGCGGTAGTCGCGCTCGCCGGTGACCACCAGGCACGGCGTCTTGAAGCTCGGCACGGACTCCGACGGCGACCACGTGCGGTACTCCGGGCTCGTCCACGGCTCGCCGCCGAGGTCGTGTTCGGGGAACCACAACTCCTCGGTGGCCGAGTGCATGGCGCGCAGGTCGTACACGCCCATCATCGCGGCGATCGCCTTGAACCGGTCGGTATGCCCCTCGAGCCACATCATCATGGTGCCGCCGTACGACCACCCCATCGCGCCGATGCGCGAGGCGTCCACGTAGGGCAGCTTCGCCAGCGCGTCGGCCACGGCCATGACGTCCTCGTAGACCTTCCCGCCCCAGTCGCGCGTGATCCCGTCGGTGAACGCCTGGCCGTAGCCGGTGGAGCCGGTCGGGTTGGGGAACGCCACGACGTAGCCGGCGCCCGGGTAGACCTGCCAGTCGCCGCGGTAGGCGTCGGCCCACTGTGACTGCGGCCCGCCGTGGACGTTGAGGATGAGCGGGTACTTCTTGGCCGGGTCGAACCCGTGCGGCTTGACGATGAACACCTGGATGCGGCGGCCGGCGGGCCCGTCCACCCAGATCGCCTCGGCGGGCCGGACGTCCACCTCGGCGAGGAGCGCGTCGTTCTGGTGTGTGAGCTTGACCCGCTGCGCTCCGTCCAGGGCGCTGCGGTAGATCTCGGCGGGCTCCCCGACCGAGCGGCGGGCGTAGGCGACGCCGCCGGGGAGAAACTGCCACGCATCGATGGTGGCGTCGGCGAGCAGCGGGCGGACCGCGCCGGAGGCGACGTCGAGCTCGAACAGCGGCGTGCGCCCCTCGACCTCGGCCTGGAAGACGATGCCCTTCCCGTCGGGGAGCCAGTGGAAGTCGTCGATCCAGTTGCGGAACGCCTCGGTGAGGACGCGGTGCGTCTTCGTCGCGCGGTCGTACACCGCGAGCCGGAACAGGTCCGACTCGTAGCCGGGGACGTGCTGCGTGCGGTAGGCGATGAGGCGGCCGTCCGGGGAGTACGCTGGGGAGCCGTCCCACGCCGGGTTCGCCGCGGTGATGTCGGTCGCGGACCCCGGTTTGCCGGCCTCGTCGATCGGCACGGTCCAGAGGTCGGCGTTGGTGGAGCGGGCGGGGACGGCGTCGTGGTTGGAGACGACCACGAGCTCGCGGGAGTCGGGCGCGAACGCGACGCCGGACTCGCCGCCGAGGCTGAACGTCGGCGCGTCGAAGGCGCCCGGCGTCAGGTCGGTGATCGCTCCGTCCGCGACCTTCACCAGCAGCACGTGGCTGTAGGTGCCGTCCCGCCACGACGTCCAGTGGCGGTAGAGGAGCGAGTCCGCCATGTGGGCGTGCAGCGGGCCGTCGCTCCACGCCTTGGAGATCTTCTCGTTGCACGCCGCGTCGGCGCCGCACTCCGGGTAGACCTCGGAGGCGACCGCAATGAAGCGCCCGTCGGGGGACCACACCGGGTCGGACACGCCCATCGGGAACGTCGTGAGCTGGCGCGCGTCACCGCCGTCGAGCGGCAGGAGGAAGAGTTGGGTCTCGTCCCCACTCCGGTCGGAGAGGAACGCGATGCCGGCGCCGTCCGGGGACCAGCGCGGCGAGACGTCCTTGTGCTTCCCCTGGGTGAGCGGGCGGTCGCCACTGCCGTCGGCCGCCATGATGCGCAGCTCCGACCACTGCTTCGCCGCGGCGAGGTCGGTGTGGCCCGCCACGTAGACGATGCGGCGGCCGTCGGGGCTGACCTGCGGGTCGGAGACTCCGACCACGCGGTAGTGATCCGCGATCGTGAACGCCTTCTTTTCGGCCCGCGCGACGGTGCTCGAGACGAGAAGCACCAGAACCGTGACCAGGACGAGCTTTCCGTGTCTCATCGTTCCTCCCCGGGGGGCGGCCGGCATCCCGCCGGAGCAGGCGCCGCCGGCCGCACGCAGCCGGAATGCTAATCCACCTGCCGTCGCCCATGCGACCCGCCACCGTGCGACCTCGCTCCTGGATGCACGGTCCCGAATCGGCTATTCTTGCAGCATCGTCAGAATCGGATCGGAAGGGAGGCAACGATGCTCAAAGAGTTCAAAGAGTTCGCCATGCGCGGCAACGTCATGGACATGGCCATCGGCATCGTCATCGGCGTCGCGTTCGGGCGTATCGTGACCTCGCTGGTCAACGACGTGCTGATGCCGCCGATCGGCCTGATCCTCGGCAAGGTCGACTTCTCGAGCCTGTTCATCAACCTCTCGGGGACCTCGTACCCCACCCTTGCGGAGGCCAAGAAAGCCGGCGCGGCGGTGATGGCGTATGGCGCCTTCTTGAACACCATCCTGGACTTCGTCATCGTGGCGTTCGTCATCTTCTTGCTCATCAAGCAGCTCAACCGCCTGAAGAAGCCCGCTCCGGCGGCGCCGCCGGCAACCAAGGACTGCCCTTTCTGCCTGTCGGCGATTCCGATCAAGGCGACGCGCTGCCCCCACTGCACCTCGCAGCTCTCGGCCAGTTGAAAAATGAAACAATGAGGTACCAGGTACCTAAAATGCGACACAACGTCCCGCTCGGCAGGATCATCGGAATACCGATTGGCCTCGACCTCTCCTGGTTCCTCATTTTCGGCCTGCTCACCTGGTCGCTGGCGGCCAGCTACTACCCGGCGGAGTTCCACGGCTGGACGCCCGCGCTGTACTGGATCACGGGCGCGGCGACCGCGCTCCTGCTGTTCGCCAGCGTGCTCTTGCACGAGCTTGGGCACTCGGTCGTGGCGCTGTGCTACAAGATTCCGGTCCGCAGCATCAACCTGTACATCTTCGGAGGCGTGGCCGAGATCGGCGCCGAACCGCCATCCGCGAAGGCCGAGCTGGCCATCGCGATCGCCGGGCCGATCGTGAGCCTTGCCCTCGCGGCTCTCTTCACGCTGGCAAAGCCCTTCGCGGCCGCCAGCGCCCCTCTGTTTGGCATAGCCAAGTACCTTGCCTACATGAACACGGCTCTGTTCGTGTTCAACCTCATCCCGGGCTACCCGCTCGACGGCGGGCGCGTCTTCCGCGCCGCCGTGTGGGGGTACACCCACAACCTCCGCCGCGCCACGTTGATCGCCGCCAGCGTCGGCCGCTTCTTCGGGTTCGTCTTCATCTTCGTCGGCGTCTGGCAGGTGTTCGCCGGCAACCTGGGCGGCCTCTGGATGGCGTTCATCGGCTGGTTCCTCGACAACGCGGCGTCCGCCCAGGTCCACCAGTTGGCGTTCCAGGGCGTGCTCGCCGGCCACACCGTGTCGCAGGCCATGGGCGGGCGCTGCACCGCCGTGCCTGCGGAGCTGACGCTGCAACAACTGGTCGACGAGCACATCCTGGCCGGCGGCCAGCGTTGCTTCCTCGTCAACCGCGGCGAGGAGACCGTCGGCCTCATGACCCTGCACCGGATCAGGGACGTGCCCCGCGCCCAGTGGCCGACCACGCGCACCGCCCAGGTCATGCTCCCGATGGAGAACCTCAAGCGCATCGGTCCCGACACCGACCTATGGGGCGCGCTGCAGGAGATGGACCGCGACGGCGTCAACCAGCTCCCGGTGATGACCGACGCCCGCGTCGTCGGCATGCTCACCCGCGAGGACGTCGTCACCTTCCTCCGCACACTGCGCGAGCTCGGCGGCTGATCGCGGCCGGCGCTTCGACCGCCGTTCAGGAAGGAGGGCCGTGGGGCGTCGAGGGTCCCCACGTCCAGTAGAGGCCCAGGTAGGCGACGGTGTGGCGCTCGCCGCGAACAGTGTGGCCCGCGCTGAAGAGAAGGCTGAAGCCCGGAGTGAAGTTGAGGGAGCCCCCCAGGTCGGCGATCGCGAAGCCGCGTTCGCCTTCCGCATCGGCGCCCTGAGCGAAGACCTCGCCGCCGAGGGTCAGTCTCTTGCCAAGGTCCCGTTGCAGCAGCCAGCCGGCGAACGTGTGGCTCCTCTGCCCGGGAGCGTGGTTGATGGTCCAGCCGCCGCCGCCGTAGGTGGTCCACGGGCCCCAGCTCTTCTGGATCCAAAGCGGGATCCTGAACCACGCGCGGCCGTTGCCGAGGCCGCGCGAGGCGTTCCCGGCCGGCAACTCGACCATCGGAAAGATCCCAATCTGGGGTCCGTGCTCGGTCTCCTGGAGAAAGCGAAACTTGAAACCCAGCTCCACGTCACCCAACCCGGATTGCGTCCGGCTTCCGAACGACTGGCTCCACGCCCACGGCACGACCAAGTGGAGCTGGAGGTTCGGGGCCGCGCCCAGGTTGAACTCGACGGCGGGGCCCTGGATCTGCCTGGCGGCTGAGGAACGGTCGTAGCTGGAGAAGAGGTACGCCTCCCAGTGCCGGTAGTCCACCGGCTCGGGGTCGTCCGTCAGGAACGGCGGGCCGGCGAACGCGGGAGGCGCCAGGACGAGGGCGAGCAACACCAGCACACGCAGAACAACCAGGCAAAGGCACCTCGCCCCCGCTCGAGTCATGGGGCGCCCCCGCTCTCGCCCTCTCATCCGTCGAGGTCCCGCCGGCACCGCCGGTCGAGGGACCAGGGGCCCGGGCCCGACAGCAGAAGGAAGATGAGCGAGCAGAGCATGGCGAAGTCGGCCCGCGCGTCGCTCACCATGAACCAGAAGCCCTGCCCCGCGCGGAGCAGCTCCGGTACCTTGGTCGTGGCGATGGCCGTCAGGATGACCGCGAGGAGCGGAACCGCCGCCAGACGGGTCGCCAGCCCCAGGACGATCAAGAGACCGCAGAGGACCTCGAAGGTCCCGACGAAGTGCGCGGTGGCCCCCGGCCACGGGAACCCGATCCGCGTGAACCGCACGACGCCCATGTTGGGGTCGGTGAACTTAAGGATGCCCTGGGTGAAGAAGATCAGCCCCACGGCGAGCCGGTCAACGAGGGTGCTCCGCGCCCCGGTGGTGGCGGCCGGAAGAAGAGGAAGGACCAAGCGTCGATCATGCCACACGCTCCCTTGCGCTTTGTCCAGGTGGACGGCGGCTGCTGCCCGGCTGAAGCCTGTTGCGGAAGCCACGAAACTCGCGGTTGACAGGGTCCATGCCCAGGTTCCTATAACGATAGGCATCAACGAGATCCACAATACTTCCATTCCCTCCCCGAATGGCGACGTGCCCGGACGGCAGGCGACTGGCCCGGCGGCCAACCTCGGCGACGCGTTCCGGCGCCGCGACCGAATCGCGTCGCTGCATTGCCTCGATGGAAACCACGCGAGCGGTCGGCGCTTACGAACGTGGCCCAGGCCTGCGTTCGTATACCCGGAGGCGATAGCCGCTTGCGGGAAAGACCTGCTGCGAGCGGAGCCGCCAGCGCGGGTCCGTCTCCATCGCGCGGCGCGCCGGGTCGAGCCAACCGGTCTCCTGCGTCCACCCCTCGCGCCAGGCTGAATCGTCCCGCTGGAGGTCAAGGATCAGCACGGCACTCACGTTGCTCCGTTGCGCAGCAATTTCCGGAAGGCGTTGGGGACCCGCGTCCCGCAACACTTGATCCGCCGAGCGCGGCACGTCGCTCGCTTCGAACGCACGCACAGACTGCCAGGCATCCCACTCGACGAGACCCGGGCTGAAGTCGTTCCAGTAGCCGGCGAGGACGGAACCGCGGGCGGTCGCCGCCGCTTGGGCAACCGCCGTCGCGACCGGGCGCAATGTGGCCGGCACGCTGTTCTCCACCAGGCCGGCGGTAAGGCGCCCTCGATCAATCGGAACGAAAATCGCGAGAATGAGGACGAGCGCGGCGGCGCTCGAGGCCACCAGGGTTCGGAGGCGAGGCGTGATCGGCCGCCTGATCACCCAGACGAGCGCGGTCGCCGCCGCGAGCCAGAGCAGCGGTACCAGCGGGAAGAGAAACCGCGTGAGCTTGTAGGGGTGGACCAGCGTGCCGATCAGGCCAAGGACAAGCGCCAGGACGACGACGCCGTTGGGTGGCGAGAGTCGAGGCCAGAGAACGACCGCGAGCACGACCAGGACGAGGCACGCCCCGCCCACCGCGACCGAGGGCGAGAATTCTTGGAGGAATGCACGGGGGTAGAACAGGGCGCCCGAGGGCGTCCACAGCGAGGGGCCTGCGTCACGGTTTTCGAGGACACGCACGAAACCGCGCGCGTGGGAAGGCGGGAGCATCCAGACCGCGATCGGCAGGAGGATGACCAGCGCAATCGCCCGCGGCCGCGGACCGGCCGTCGCATACCAGGCCTTGAGCCGCGCCCAACTCCGTCGCGGTCGGATGAGCGCGTGGGCGAGCACCAGGATGTAGAGGATGTAGAGCGGCGTGCCGAGTGAGATCGAACGGCTGGCTTGGCCGCTGGGGTCGTTCACTCGCCCGCCGAAGATGGCGAGCGCCAGTATCCCGGCGGCGTACGCGAGCAGGAAGATCCGCCACGGACGGCGCCAGGCGACCAACCTCAAACGCGTCACCGCCTGGGCGCGCAGGGCTGCCAGCGATCCGGCTGCGAGCCAAATCTCGGCGAGCACGAACGGCACGAGCCACGCCAGACCGTAGTTGAACTTGAGGAAGAACAGCAGCACCGCCGCCAGGCACGCGAGCGTGAAATCGCGCGGCGCGCTGCTGCGCAGCGAGCGCGCGTAGCTCCCCACGGCGAGAAACAGCAACAGCGCTCCAGGGATCTCGAGCATCACGAGCGTTCCAAAGAGCTGGAAGGCGGGGCTCACCGCAACCGAGGCCGCGACGAGGGCGCCGGCGAGGTCCCTGCCATCGCCGCCCACCTGTCGCCCGGCCCAGAAGCCGGCCATGATCGTGAGGACGAACAGCACGACCATCCCGCCGCTTGCCGTCCGATAGGTCGGGCCGAAGGGGACGAACGCCGTCGCTTCGATCAGCGGGAAGACCGGCCCCCACAGGTCGAGTTCCCCGACGGCCCGCGCGAAGTCGAGAGGGTCCAAATCCTTCACCGCGTGCGCCAGGTGGGCCCCCGCCGCGCCATACTTGGCCATATCCCATTTGGGCAGCCCGTCCCACGAGGAGGCCAGCGCCCACAGCCCGGCGCCGGTGCGCACTGCAAGTGCGCCCACGAGGAGCCAGGTGAGCAGCACGAGTGCTCGCGCTACCCGCATGAGAGGAGGGGAACACCCACGTCGAATCCCCACAGATGGTACCTCGGCCGCGGCTTCGACGAGCGGTATCCTGGAGCGGGGCCGAACCCCGGACCTGTGGCCAGTAGGGAAAGGAGCAGCGCATGCCCTTGGCGGAGCTGGCGCGGCGTCCGAAGGTGAGGCGGTGGCTCGGAATCGCGGCCGCCGCGGTGGCCGTGCACGCCCTGATCGGCGTCTTCGCCGTGCCGCCCCTGCTGCGCTCACTCCTCGCCGGCAAGCTCACGCAGGCGCTGCACCGGCGCACCACGGTCGAGGCCGTGTCGTTCAACCCGTTCGCCCTCGCCGTCCACGAGCTCAAGGTGGCGGACGGGACCGTGCTGTTCTCCGACGCGGCGGTGAAGCCCCCGTTCGCGGCCACGTTGCGCGCGGTGGAACTCGGCGTGCGCTCGTTCAGCACCGCACCCAACGCAGCCGCCACGGTCGAGCTGTCGCTGGCGACGGACGCGGACGAGACGCTGCGCGAGACCGGCGAGCTGACGTTCGCGCCGCTCGCGGCGCACGGGACGGTCGAGGTCGCGGGTCTGCCGCTGCGCCGCTACGCGGCGTACTACAGGGACGCCGTCGCGTTCGAGGTCAGAGACGGCGTGCTCGGCCTGCCCACCGGCTACGCCTGATCCGGAAGCGGCGACGGCTGGACGCTCTCGGACTTGGCGGCCACACTGCGCTCGCTGCGCCTGCACCGTGCCGGGGAGCGCGGCGACTTCCTCGCCGTCCCCGAGACGGTGCTGAAGGGGTCGTCTCGCTCGACCTGGCCGCACGGACCCTCACGCTCGGAGAGCTGTCGCTCGCGGGCGCCCGCCTCGCGGTCGCTCGCGGCTACAGTCAAGGGCCTGCCTTTGGTCCCGCTGCAGGGGTACATCACCGACCGCCTTCACCTCGTCGTCAACGACGGCACCGCCTCGGCCGCCGGCGAGCTGACCGTTGCCGCGGGCGGCCCGGCGTCGAGCGCCAGCTTCACCGGGCGGGCCTCGGTCGACCGCCTCGCCACCGTGGACGCCCACGCCGCCGAGGACCTCGTCAAGTGGGACTCGCTCGTCTTCACCGGCGTCTCGTTCGCCAGCGAGCCGTTCCGCCTCGAGATCGCCGACGTCACGCTCGCAGGACTGGCCTCGAAAGTCATCCTCGCCGCCGACAGCGCGATCGCCTTCGTCGACCGCTCGGTGAGCCCGGAGTTCCGGATGGACGTGACCGGCCTGGCAGGATCCGTGTCGGGCCTGTCCTCGCTCGCCTTGACCGCCGCCGATGTCGATCTCCGCGCGACCCTCAACGGCCAGGCGCCGGTGTCGCTCACCGGCAAGGTCAACATGCTCGCCGGGAACCTGTTCCTCGACATCAAGGTGGCAAGCCCAAAGGCGACCCACCTGCCGGTGCGCCTCGCCATCTCGCTGCTCAAGCACCGCGAGGGGCGCATCACGCTGAACCTGCCGGTCAGCGGCTCGCTCGACGACCCCAAGTTCCGCGTCGGGCGGATCATCCTGAAGGTGATCGTCAACCTGCTCGCCAAGGTCGCAACCTCCCCGTTCTCGCTGCTGGGCTCACTGTTCGGCGGCAGCAGCGCCGAACTGGACACCGTCGCGTTCGCGCCCGGCGCCGCCACCCTCGACGACACCGCTCGCGGCCGTCTCGACATCCTCGCGAAAGCGCTCAACGACCGGCCCGGCCTCCGGCTCGAGATCGCCGGCCGCACCGACGAGGCCGCCGAGTACGACGAGTACCTCACCCCCGCCTACAAGCACGGCAAGTTCGCCAAGCCGCGGAACTTCCTCGGCATCGCCAAGAAGGAGCCGGCGCCCGAGATGGAGCGTCTCCTGCGCGCCAGCCTCGACCCCAGCCCCGACGCTCTGCGCCACCTCGCCACCGCCCGCGCCGAGGCCGTCCAGGGCTACCTGCTGCAGACCGGCAAGGTCAAGGCCGACCAGCTCTTTATCGTCGGGCCGTCGGGCGCCGCGCCAGCCGCCAAGGGCAAGGGCGATTTCTCCGCGGTGACTTCGATCGACGAGGTCATCGGCAGCTACGTCGCCGCCGAGGCCGCCGCCGGCGCCGTCAAGTCGGGTGAGGCGGCGGTGTACACGAAGGGCGAGGTCTCGCTCGCCCTGGCCGGCACCGGCCGCGGCGTCGTCATCGGCTTCGACTTCGGCAAGCTCGACATCGAGCGCACTCACAGATAGCCGCGGGCTGCTGCAGGACGGCCGGAACCGGTGTGGGTCCGGAGGCGGAGCCGGGCGGGGCGCCCCGGGCGCAACTGCGGAACGGGGTTGTGCGTAAACTGTTCCATGATGAGACTGGACAGGCCGCGGCCGTGGACATGGTTGAGGTCCGCGTCGCTGCTCTGCCTGACAGTCGGCGTCGCGGCGGCGGCCGGGCCGCGCATCGACTTCGACCGTCTCTCGACCGACGAGGGCCTGTCGGAGAGCATCGTCGAGGACGGATCGGGCATCCTCTGGGTGGGCGCATTCGAGGGTGGCCTCAACCGGCTGGACCAGGCAACTGGCGGCTTCCGCCGCTATACCGCCCGCGACGGTCTGGCCAGCGACTCCGTCTACGCGATGGTCCTCGACCCCGCAACCGGCGATCTGACGTTCGTCAACGCCGGTCTGTGCGAGCCGCTCATGAAGTCCGGAGCGGGCGTGGAGTACTTGACCTCCTCCGGGTCGACCCTCCCGCTGGGCGCCCGTGCCGGCACCTCGTACGAGCGCCGGACGGTGCGGCTGGCCGGGGGGGACGCAATCGTCGTGTTCTCCGACGGGGTCCCCGAGGCTCAGAGCCATTCCGGCGGCCAGTACGGCTACGACCGCCCCCGTGACCTCCTCGCTCGCCTGGACGTCTCGGCCCTCTCGGCGGAGAGCATCAGGGACACGCTCATCCGGGATGCGCGACACTTCTCGGGCGGCTCGCACCCGAGCGACGACATGACCCTGGTGGTGATCAGATCGACGGCGAACCCTGACGGGTCGGCCGCACACTAAACTCCGCGGCGGCCGTACTCGGCGCTCGGGTCAGGCTTGCATCGTTGGGTTGTCGGGCTCCAGCCAGCCGCCCATCCCGCATTTGTCAACTCAGCCGGACCTGGAGGTACCGATCGCGCCAGGGTTCTGGTGAGGCCACCGCTTCCTGCACACGCCGACGACCACGCCGGCGAGCTCGTCGATCGGGCACCAGGACGAGTTGACGACCAGATCGTAGTACAGCGGATCCTCCACGTCGCAGTCGAACGCGTGCGATACGGCGTGCGCCCGCGCCCTGTCGGCATCCTTGATCTCATCGTACGCACTCTCCTTGTCCATGCCGCTCCGGGAACAGACACGGGCGATGCGGTCCTCGATGGTCGCCACCACCCGGACCGAGAGGCCACGTTCGTGCGGCAGGAAGAAATTGGCGTCACGCCCGAGAAAGACCACCTCCCCGTGCACCGCGAGGAGCTGAAAGACGCGCCGCAACTCGTGGGTGTAGGTGTCGCGCGTGATCATGGCGTGCGGCATGAGGTCGCCGAGAACATCGGTGACCCAGTTCGCGGCGTCCTTATCGAGAAGGTTCATCATCGAGGGGTTGACATGCAGGTGTGCAGCCACGAGGTCGACCACCTCGCGATCCAGGACCGGCCACCCGAGGGCTGCGCCGACCCGCCGGGCGAGCTCGATCCCGCCCGCTCCGCGCTGCCGGGCCACGGCGACGTACGGACCCATGTGGCATTCGGGCTCGTACTCCGGCCTCTCGGACGCGAGGGCCGCGGCGATGCGCCGCCGCATGCGGTTCCAGCTGATGCTCCGCGCCGCCAGTTCGGTGACGATCGCATCCACTGAGGGAGTGGTCATGACGGTGGCCTCCGGATCTGTTGGTCCTAAACCTAATCTCGTCGCATCTCGCTGCCACGTCAACCCTGGTCGCTCGCGACCAGGTGAGCCGGCGGCACCCGCGAGGCGGAGCTGCGCCGCCGACCGGTCATTGCGGCCTCGCCTCCCGGTACATCTCCTCGACAAGGGCGGCGAACTCCCTCTCCACGACGCGCCGGCGTACCTTGAGCGTGGGGGTGAGCTGGCCGCCCTCGATGGTCAGCGTCACGGGCAACACCCGAAACAGCCGGATCTGCTCGTAGTGGGCCAACTCGGCGTTGGCCGCCTCCACCGCCTCGCGGAACAGCGCCTGCACCCGGGAATCGGCGGCAAGGCCGACGGGCTCCTCCTCCGCGATCCCCTGTCCGGCGGCCCAGCCCCGCAGAGCGGCGAAGTCGGGGGAGAGGAGGGCCACGATATACGGCCTGCCGTCGCCGATGAGCACCGCGGCGTCCACGAACCGGGAGCGCTTGAGCAACTCCTCGATGGGCTGAGGGGCGACGTTCTTGCCGCCTGCGGTGACGATGAGGTCCTTCTTGCGGTCCGTGATGTAGAGGAATCCGTCGCCGTCGAGGCGGCCGATGTCGCCGGTGTGGAAGAACCCGTCGGGCTCGAAGGCATCGCGGGTCGCGTCCGGCCGATGCCAGTAGCCCGGCGTGACGTTGGCGCCACGCACCAGGATCTCGCCGTCGCCCGCGATGCGGACCTCCACGTGGTCCAGGGGGCGGCCCACCGAGCCCAGGCGGTTTTCTCCGGGAAGGCAGCCGTTCACCGCAATCCCGGGCGACGTCTCGGTGAGGCCATAGCCCTCCTGGATGGGAACCCCGACGGCGTGGAAGAACTCGTTGACGCGGACCGGCAGCGGTGCGCCGCCGGAGAGGGCGTAGGCCACCCGTCCGCCCAGGGCGGCGCGCACCTTGGAGAGCACGAGCCGGTCGGCGACGGCGTAGGCGAGGGCCGTGCGCACGCCCGGGCGTTGCCCCGCCAGGCGGGCCCGAGCCACCCGCGTGCCGGCGGCCAGGGCCCAGTGGAACAGCCGGCGGCGCGCGGGGGTTGCCGCGTCCACCCTGGTGAGCACCGCGTCCCGGACCTTCTCGAACACGCGTGGCACGCTGCAGAAGTACATCGGCCTGATCACCGGCAGCAGCTCCGCCACGTGGCGGGCGGCGCAGTACGCCCGCGGGCACGACAACCGCATGTAGGCATAGCCCGCGCAGCGCTCGAGAACGTGGCACAGGGGCAGGAACTCCAGAACCAGGTCGTCCCCGGTGGTGGCGGCGCGCGCCGCCACCACCGCCGAGTTCTCGATGAAGTTGCGGTGCGTCAGCATCACGCCCTTGGGGTCGCCGGTGGTGCCGGAGGTGTAGATGATGGTGGCCAGGTCATCGGGACCGATCCTCCCGGCGCGCTCCCAGAAACGCGAACCGGCGTCCCCGGAGGCGCCGGAGGCGAGGATCTCCTCGAAGGACAGAGCGCCCGCCGCCGGCGTCCCCTCGATCTGCACCACGTGCTCGAGGCCGGGGCAGTCGCGGCGCACGCCGACCAGCATCACCGCGTGTTCGGCGCTGTCCGCCACAACCACGCGGCTGCCGGAGTCGCGCACCTGAAACGCGATCTGGGCGGCGGTGAGGGTGGTGTACACGGGCACGTCCACGGCGCCCAGATCCAGCACCGCGAGGTCCACCATGTGCCACTCCGGGCGGTTCTCCGACATCAGCATCACCCGGTCGCCCCGCTCCACACCGAGCCGCGCGAGGCCCTCGGCCAAGGCCGCCGTGTGCTCGAGCAGCTCGCGGGTCGAGAGCCACCGCACCTCGCCGGGGCGGTAGAGGGCACAGTGGCGGTCCTTCTCCACCGCCACGTCGCGCCGGAAGATTTCGATGATGGAGCGCTCGCTCATGGGCACCTCGCCTCGATCGCGGGATCCGCCCGCCTGCAGTGCCGGGACGGAACGCTCCACGGCACGGTCGCCGCTCCCGGAATGGCGGCCGCGACGCGGGTCCGTATCGCGAAAACGGTCGTTCTCTCAATATTCTAGCGTCTCCGAGGCCCGGCGCGACCGGAGGGTCGTTCGCCGTCAGGCCCGTCTCCCTCGCCGGCGTCGATATGAGTGGCCCACGCCGCGGCCCAGGTATCATCGAGACCGTGGCCAAGGAAGTTCCCGCCGCTGCGCTCGTTTCGGCTCTGGCCCCGGCAGTGGCCCTCGTCGCCGGCCTGCCGTTCGTGAACCGGATCGAGCCCGTCGTGCTCGGCCTCCCATTTCTGCTCTTCTGGATCCTCGGGTGGGTCCTGGTCACGCCGGTCTTCCTGGCCATCGCCTATCTCCTCGCCGAGGCGACGCCCGATCGCACGGCGGGCGGGGCGAGTCGGTGACGACGCCCCTGCTCGTCATCGTGGCGTTCGTCCTCGTCTCGGCGGCGGTCGGCGTCATCGGCCGCGGCCGCGGCGAGATGAACATCGAGCGCTGGAGTGTCGGCGGCCGCCGCTTCGGCGTGGTCCTCGTCTGGCTGCTGACGGCCGGCGAGATCTACACCACCTTCACCTTCCTCGGCGCGAGCGGCTGGGCCTATTCGCGCGGCGCGCCGGCGTTCTACATCCTCGCCTACGGCACGATCGGCTACATCATCTCGTTCTTCCTGCTCCCGCCGGTGTGGCGCATGGCGAAGCGCCTCGGCCTGCACACGCAGCCGGACTTCTTCCTGGCGCGCTACGACTCTCCGGTACTCACCACGCTCGTGGTGTTGATCGGCGTGGTGTCGATCGTGCCCTACCTGCAGCTCCAGCTCGCCGGCCTCGGCATGATCGTCGAGATCGCCAGCGCGGGCGCGGTCTCCTCCCACCTCGCGATCGTCGTCGGGTTCGCCGTCACCTGCGTGTTCGTCTACACCAGCGGGATCAAGGGCATCGCGTGGGTGGCGATCATCAAGGACGTCGCGATGATCGTCGCCGTCGTCGTCATCGGCATCGGGCTGCCGGCGATGTACTTCGGCGGCGTGGGCAAGATGCTCACCGAGCTGATACGCCAGCACCCCACCCACCTCACCTTTCCGGGCGGGACGACGACGATGGGCGTCGGCTGGGTGATCAGCACCGTCCTGCTCACCGGCATGGGCTTCTACTGCTGGCCGCACACGTTCGCGTCGGCGTTCTCCGCGAAGGACGACCGCACGCTGCGGCGCAACGCGGTCATCATGCCGCTCTACCAGCTGCCGGTCCTGCTCGTCTTCTTCGTCGGGTTCACGGCGCTGCTGGTGATGCCGGGGTTGAAGAACCCGGACACCGCGCTGCTGGCGCTCGTCGGCCGCAGCTACCCGGGCTGGTTCGCCGGCTTCGTGGGCGGCGCCGGTGCCGTCACCGCGATGGTGCCGGCGGCGATGCTCCTGCTCGGGGCGTCGACACTGGTGGCGAAGAACCTCTACCGGCCGTTGCGGCGCGGTCCCGTCAGCGAGCAGCACCTGATGCGCGCGTCGCGCGGCTTCATGCTGGCGATCGCCGTCACGGCGCTGGTGCTCGCGCTCTGGTCGCCCACCGAGCTGGTCAAGCTGCTGATCTTTGGCTACGACGGCATCGCGCAGCTCTTCCCCGGCATCGTGCTCGGCGTGTTCGCCCGCCGCGTCACCGCCCGCCCCGTCATCCTGGGGTTGGTGGCCGGGGTCGCGTTCGTGATCGGCCTCATCTGGAGCGGCCACGATCCGTTCCTGGGGCTGAACGCCGGGTTCGCCGGCCTTGTCGTCAACGCGGCGGTCACCCTCATTTCGATGGCGATCGTCAGCGCCGGGGAGCCGGCCGGCGCGCACGTTCCTGGAACGCAGTGCTGAGCACGCCGTCGCGGGAGGACGCAACGATGGGCAACCTCGCAGCTGAAATCGATCCGATGGCCGGCACGCTGGTGGAGTGGCGGCGTGATTTTCACCGGCACCCCGAGCTGGCGTTCGAGGAGCGACGTACGTCGGCTGTGATCCGGGCGTTCCTCGAGTCCCTGGGGATCGAGGTCCGGAGCTGCGGCCGCACCGGGCTGCGCGGCGTCCTCCGCGGCGGGCGGCCGGGCCGGACCGTGGCGCTTCGGGCCGACATGGACGCGTTGCCGGTGGCCGAGATCGCCGGCCACGACTACCAGTCTCAGAACCCCGGCGTCATGCACGCGTGCGGGCACGACGGCCACATGGCGATCCTGATGGGGGCCGCCAAGGTCCTGGCCGCGCGACGGGACACGCTGCCGGGGAGCGTCGTGTTCCTCTTCCAGCCTGCCGAAGAGAACCCGCCGGGCGGCGCGGCGCTGATGATCGAAGATGGCGCGCTCGACGGCGTGGACGGCATCTTCGGCCTCCACCTCTGGCAGCCGCTGCCGAGCGGCATCGTCGGCCTGCGCGCCGGCGCGTTGATGGCCCAGGCCGACGAGTTCGAGGTGGTCGTCCAGGGGCGCGGCGGCCACGCCTCGCAGCCGAACGTGACCGTCGACCCCGTCGTGGTCGCGTCCCACGTCGTCGTCGTCGCCCAGACCATCGTCAGCCGGTTCACGAACCCTCTCGAACCGGTCGTCGTGTCGTTCACGACAGTCCACGGAGGGCGGATCCACAACATCATCCCGGACGAGGTGACGATGACCGGCACGGTGCGGACGCTCGACCCGGGGACGCAGCTCGCGGTCAAGCAGCGGCTCGCCGAGGTCTGCGAGGCGACATGCCGGCTGTTCGGCGCGACCGCCGCGTTTACCTACAAGGAGGGCTACCCGCCGGTCATCAACGATGCCGCCTCGGTCGATCTCGTGCGCCGCGTGGCCGCGCTGGAATTGGGCGGCGACTCCGTCAGGACCATCGCACCGGTCATGGGCGGGGAGGACTTCGCGTATTACCTGCAGCGCGTTCCGGGAGCGTTCGCCCTGCTGGGGATGGGAGACAACCGGCCCCACCCTCACCACAACGCCCGCTTCGACATCGACGAGACCGTGCTGCCGCTCGGCGTGCGGCTGATGACGGCCGTGGCGCTGGAGATGCTGCAGCCGGCGTGACCGCCGGCCGGCAGCCGGCGGTCTGGCACCTGTTGCCGCTTGGAGCCCAACAACGCAACTGCGCAAGTCTGACTCAACTACCAACCCAAGTCCGATCGCGCAGGGGTCGTTGTGGCTCCGCCCGTGGCCCCGAACATCGGATCGGAAGAGATCCGTGACATATTGAGAGCGTGGTGACTTCGACGGAACCTCTGCCGGCGTGGGCGCGGGACCGGGTGGCCGAACTGACGGGCCGATTGTTGCCTGAGTCGTCTCGCATCATCCGGGACACATCCGAGTTCATGGCCATCGACCGCGATTCCGTCGTCGAGCTCGGCGGAGAGCTGTTCCTGGTCACGGGCACCGAGCGGGAGCGGCGCTTCGGCCTCGCAGGCGAGCCCAAGTTCTGGGTCAAGCGCGCCCTCGCGCTGGGGAGCGGATCCCGGCACATCCTCAAGATGGTTTTTCACGAGCGTTTCCGGGCCTGTATCGGCCAGCTCGAGGTCGTTTGCGTGCGGAGCGCCGAGAAGGAGGCTGCCGTTCTCGATCTGGTGCGGGGCGACCCCCGGTACATGAACGGGCGCTCGGTGCGCGACGAGCGGGGAAACCTGGTCCGCGTCATCGACTTCATCGAAGGGGAAACCTTCCTCTCGCGGATCTTGGGCCTACCCCTCAGCCACGAGGCGTATATCGAGTCGGTGTTCCCGGGAGTGCTCTCGGCGATCGCCGAGAGCCTGCTCGCGATCGAACGGCTCCACCGGAGCGGCCTGACCCACGGGGACATCCGCAACGACCACATCTTCGTCGAGGCCGGGAGCGCACGGCTCCGGTGGATCGACTTCGACCTCGACCAGGACACGCCCGCGTACGACGTCTGGAGCGTCGGCAACCTGCTGCACTGCGTCGTGGCCAAGGGGTTCATCACCTTCCAGGACGCGTTCGAGCAGCGACCCGAGCTCGCCACGGCCCTGCAGGAGGGCGATGCGAGCGTGTTCTTCCCCTTCCGGGTGATGAACCTGGGCAAGGTGTTCCCCTACATTCCGGCTGCGCTCTCCCGGGTTCTCGAGCACTTTGCCGTCTCTGGGACGGTTCGCTACGATCGTGTCGGCCAAGTGGCGGAGGACCTTGGCGCGTGCGCATCGTCCCTCCGGCGGCCCGGGGACACAACGTTGTTTCGGGTGTGAAGGCACCGTCACTCCCGGTTGCGCAGGGGAACACGCTCCGCCAGGCCGATGCGGTTCGGCTCGGGATGAAGGCGAACCGGCTTGTTGCGCTGCGCGAGGTCGCAGCCAGTGATCACCGTGGGTCCGTGTCTCAAGCGAGTGACTGGAAATTTGAACTGAGCCTGATCAGGTCAGCTCTTCTGAAAGCGTGAAGGCTCCGGGCGAGGCGATCGCGCAACGGGTGGCCTCGATCAGGGCCGGAGGGAGGGCCTCCCGAGCCTCGGCCGGCGAGCCCGGCGCGCCTAGCGAACCCGCAACCCGGCGACCTTGACGGCGCCACGGTGGTAGCCATCCGGGAAGAGCTTCTCGAGTTCCTCGATGCCGATGCCGGTGGCCTCGCACGCGTCGTAGACGGTGGGAACCAGGTTCTTCTCCCCAAAGGTGTTGCGCAGGAAGTGGATGAGCTTCCAGTGCTGCTCCGTGAGCTTGGGCATCTTCATTTCCCAGGCCTTGTAGCGGGCGAATCGCTCGTCCCACGCGTAGGGGTTGACAAGAAAGCCGCGCACGTTGACTTCATAGACCTTCTCCTGGCTCTCGGTCGTGACGTGTTCGGCGAGTTCCTCGGCCCACGCCTGGTCGAGGTACCCCTCCGCGTACGTGACGCCGGCCAGCTTGCACGCTCCCCGCAGGTACCCCGCCGGGAACAGAGTCTTGAGTTCCTGCAGGTGCAGCCGGTTGGTCCGGCACGTCTCGTAGACCAACGGGCACCTGCCATTCGTCACGAAGCTCTCGCGAATGAAACGGATGACCCGCCAGTGGTCTTCGCTCAGGCCGGCGATGACGCCAACCTTGGGGGCCATTCCCCGTGCGAAGTTCTCGTCCCAGTCGTTGAAAGTCGCGAGGAAGTCCTGGGTGTCCACCGCGTACGTCCTGCCTCCAAAGGTGAAGCTGCTCATCGTTCCCTCCCTCCGGACAGCGGCTTCTTAGCCTGGTTCACCTGGCAAACGACTCGCTTCGCCAGCATCGGTGCCGCGGGAGCCAACCGGCATCGGCGGACATGTTTCCCTCCCCGGCCTGAGATCATCCTAGCAGCGCCCAGCATCCCGTCAAGTAAGCACTGGAGTCAGGTTTGCGTTGTTGCGTTGCTGGCCTCCAACCGGCCGCCGATTCTGCGGTGGTCGACTTCGGCGGAGCCGCGGGTGCCCATCCCGACTTCCAAGTGGTGGCCACGAGGGGCGCCGGGCGAGTTCGCACCCGCCCGGCGCCCCGACAAGCACACGACCCCTCAAAAGCCAGGCGCAGCTATCTTTCCCTGTGCCGGCGGACGCTGACGTCCACGATCCTTCCCTCCGGTCTGACGTCCACGCGATGGAGCGAGACCACGCGGTCCTTCAGAACGTCGTACTCGAGATCCGACAGGTTCTCCAGCTCGGACACCTCGACGCCCATCATCGGCAGCAGCGCCGCGATCGCCTCGTTCACGGTCACCGAGTAGGTGCGATAGGGGTCGAGGGGCTGCCCGTGCACGCGGACCGACTGCAACAGGACGCGAGCACCGGCGGCGGCCCTCGGGTCGTACGCGAAGCTCATTCCGGAGACCTGGAGGAAGAAGTCCTCGTTGATCCCGAGGTAGGCGAGCCCGGTCTCCAGGCTCTTGATCAGCTCGGCCCCCGTGATCCGGAACGTCGCGATCTTGAGGCCGAGGCCGGTCGCCTGGTCGTAGCCGTAGGACACCGGCCGGAAGAGGTCGATCCCGACGATGGGCCCCTTGAAGATCCCTTCGGAGATGAGGCCGTTGGCGGTGATCGCGATGTCGGTGCCGGTCTTGGCGCGCAGCGCGTCGGTGATGAGGTCGCCCATCGCGCTGTCGCGCTCCGGCCGGTTGGGCTCGGTGGCCGTCTCGAGGTCGCAAACGGCGGTGGCGAGCCTGAGTTCATAGACGTCGCCGTAGGTGTCGACGATGCCCCGCTTGAGTTCGTCCACCACCCCCTGGACCTGCGGCAGCGGCCGCACCCTCTCGTCCACGGGCAGCAGCTTGTAGCTGGAGACCTTCACCGCCCCCGCGTCGAGCGTGAAGCGCAGCCGCCCGACGTACTCGTAGTGCGACCCCGCCTGGAGGATCAGGGTCGGCTTCCCCTCCGGGTTGGTCACGACCTCCGGCCGCTCGAACACGTAGTGATCATGGCCCCCGACGATGATGTCGATGCCGGGGACGGTGGCGGCGAGCGCCCGGTCGTAGAGCACCCCGAGGTGGGACAGGCAGATCACGACCTCCGCACCGTTGGTTCGGAGTTCCGCGACCTGCTGCGCCGCGATTTCCATCAGCAGCTCCGGGTGGCCGGCGCCAAGGATCACCACCGGCGCGGGCGAGTTCATCACGTCGTCCGGAACGGTCATCCCGAAGATGCCGATCGACACGCCCCCGACCTTCTTGATCATGTTGGGCCGGATCCAGGTCGCCAGCGCCGGGTAGCCGGAAAGATCGAGGTTCGCCGACAGCAGCGGCAGCGTGCCGGCGCCGTACGCCGCCGCGAGCGAGCCGGCGAGCACGTCCGGCCCGAAGTCGAACTCGTGGTTGCCGACCGCCATGGCGTCGAACCCGAGCTCCTTCATCAGCTGGAGCTCGGGGACCCCGAAGTACTGGTTGAAGAAGAGGTCGCCGTGAAAGACGTCGCCCGCGTGCAGGAGCAGCACGTTGGGCTCCGACGCGCGCACCGCGGCGATCACGCTCGCGGCCTTGGCCATCCCGCCGACGGTGCCTTCGAGGTGCCGGTCTTTGGGCCCCCAGGCGTCGAGACGCGAGTGGGTGTCGTTGACGTGGAGCAGCGTGATCGTGGCCGGCCGGGCTTCGAGCGCCGGGCAGATCCCGAGCCACGCCGCCACCGCGACCGCCACCCCCAGGCAGGAGGTGAGCCGTCGCAGCCGGCCGGCCGCCCACCTGCCCATCCCTACCGCATCGTTACGGTTCCTTCCGCTGCTGCGCTGCCTTGTCATTGTCCGCATCCTCCTTTTTGCGGTTCACAGCGTTTCTGGACCGTCATTCCTGGTCGACGAAACCGTGGCCCCGGCGGGACCAGCGCCATCGCCAGGACGACAACCGCCATGAGCAGCAGTACGGCCGTTGCGTTCATCGCTTTCTCCCTCCTCGATCAGGCGCCGGACCACCCGCGCGCGGGTCCTCTTCGGCCAGCGCTCAGCGGCCGAAACTGCCCCCACGCCAATGCTGACTCTCCATGTCGTGGCGAACCCAGAGCGCCGCGGCGACCAGCACCGCGACCCCGGCCGCAACCCAGACCGCGACCTTCCCCCAGACCTTGCCGCCGTTGCTCAGCACCACATCGGCCATCGCCGTCTCGTTGGCGCGGATCACGAACGTTTTCTTGAACTTAGATGGGAGCGCCTGGGCGTTGCCTTGGTCGTCGATCCAGCTATTGACCTGCAGCACATAATCGCCGGGCGGGAGGTCGGAAACCGACCAGCGGGACTCACTCTCCTGGCGCACGAGCTTGCTGGACTTGCCTTCGACGCGGTAAAGCTCGGCCAGGACCTTCCGGTGGGTGCTGACCTCGCGTCTCCTCTCGGATCGGTTCTCGAACACCCTCACCAGCAACCGCCCGTTCCCGTCCCCCGCGACGGCCACGGCCGACCGCTGGAGGCGGATCTCGGTCGCGCAGCCGAGGCACCAGGGCGCCAGCGCGGTGAGCAACGCCACACTCACGAGCCTGTTTGGGATCCGACCTCGCATCGCCGACCTCCTTTCGTCCCAGTCCCACTCACTCCGCTGGGCTGTTCTCCACACATGCTCGCCTCCGGCCGGCGGCGCGTCCTGATGAGGGCCTCACGCACGGGTGACGGTTCGGCAACAGTTGGGCAACATCGGGGCAATATCCTGAGAAGGTGATTCTGTCCAGAAGACATTTGTTTGGTTGAAAATGGACACGGCCAGCGGTATCCTGAGCGAAGAATCAACATGAACGAACGTGCTGGCCACGAGGTGTACCGGATCGGTGACCTCACACTCGACGTCGAGGCCCGGCTGTTGATGCGTGCCGGCACGCTGGTGCCGCTGCCGCCCAAAACGTTCGAGCTTTTCGTCGAACTCGTTCGCCGCGCGCCCGGCGTTGTCCGGCGCCAAGAACTCCTCGACACCGTGTGGGCACACGAGCTGGTCAACGACGAGGCGCTCACGCAGAGGGTGATGCTGTTGCGGCGCGCACTCGGTGACGATCCCAAGGAGCCGACGTTCATCGCCTCGGCACCCAGGTGGGGGTACCGGCTGGTGGCCGGGGTCGAACGAATCGAAGCCGCCCCTCCGCGACCCGCCGTTTTGCCGCAACCCGCCGCCCTGCCACGGCGCGAGGAAGGCTCGGGAAGCAGCGATCGCCTGCGCTCGGTGCTCGCAACCACGCGCGTCCGCTACCGCTGGCTTGTCTGGCTCCTCTCCGGCGCCCTCGCGGCCGCCGTCACCGTGCTGGTCGCACCCCTCGTTCTCGAGGGCCATCGGCGCACCATCGACTCGCTCGCGATCGTTCCCTTCCGTGCCGCCGAGGGCGGCGGGGGCGGGACCGACTACCTGTGCGACGGCATCCCCGCGACGCTCAACCGGACTCTGAGGTCGGCGCTGCCCGACCTCCGGATCATCGCCGAGAGCGCCATGGCACGTTACAAGGACACGCAGGTCGACCCGCAAAGGGTCCGCCGCGACTTCGGCGTCCGCGCCGTGCTCACCGGCACGCTGCTCAGGCGTGGCGACACGCTGGTCATCGACGCCGTGCTGGCGGATGCCAGGGACGGGACACAGCTCTGGGATGCCCACATCGAGCGCCCCATCGCCGACATCCTCTCGGTTCAGGACGAGATCTCCAACGAGATCGTGAAGGGCCTGCGCATCCGGCTCTCCGGGAAGGAGCGCACCCAACTGGCCAGGCGTCCGACGGCGAACGCCGAGGCCTACACCCTCTACCTCAAGGGCCGGTACTTCTGGGGCAAGCGGAACGACAAGGGGTTCGAGGACGCGATCGCGTGCTTCAAAGCCGCGATCGACCAGGACCCGGCCTATGCCCTCGCCTACGCCGGACTCGCGGACTGCTACGCCATCGAGAGCACGATCGAGTACGGCGCCGCCCCGGCCAACGAGGCGATGCCCAGGGCACGGGCCCTGGCGAGGAAAGCGCTCCTGATCGACGCGGACCTCGCGGAGGCGCACGCGTCGCTCGGCCTCGTGCTCTGGTTGTACGACTGGGACAGGGCCGCCGCCGAGCGCGAGCTGCGCCGCGCCGTCGAGTTGGACCACAACGACGCCGCTGCCTGCCAGTGGCTGGCCGAGTTGCTCGCGGAGCAGGGAAAGACGCAAGCGGCGGACCGGGAGATCCGGCGCGCCCTCGAGATCGACCCCCTGTCCCTCGTCGCCAACGGCGACCGGGGGTTGTTTTCCTACTACCAGCGCGACTACGAGCAGGCGGTCCGATCCTACCGTCAGACGCTCGCGATGGACGCGGGCTTCTCCCAGGCGTGGCTCGGCCTCGGCCTCGCGTATGCGCAGCAGGGGGCGCACGCGCAGGCGGTCGAAGCGCTCCAACGGGTCAACCGCCTCGGCCCGATACCGCCAGCGATGGCCGCGCTCGGCTACGCCTATGGCCTGGCCGGCAACAAGGGTGAAGCCCGAACGGTGCTGGACGACCTGCTGGCGCTCGCCAGGCAGCGCTACGTCTCCAGCTTATACGTCGCCGCGGTGTTCATCGGGCTTGGGGATCGTGACAGCGCCTTCGAGTGGCTCGGCCGCGCCTGCGACGAGCGCGCGAGCATGTTGGGCACCCTGAAGGTCGACCCCGCCTTCGACCCGCTGCGGAGCGACCCCCGCTTCGCGGCGCTGCTCGCGCGCACCGGCCTCGCCACGCAGGCGCGCCATTTGAATCCAGGTCGGGATCAGCCGCTTGGCCGCGTGAAGGGGTTGCGCACCACGATGCCGTCGTAGGCGGGTGACTGTGACATAGAGCTCGAGCATGACCTGCGTCGACACCGCGAAGCATCCTTCCTCGAATCCGCGCGCGACAAGGGAGGCGGCGACGCGATGCTTTCCCTGCTCGCCGGAGGCCAGTATGAAAAGGTGTATTCTTGAGACTCATCACGTTGCGTAACGTACGGCTTGGCGCCCGGGTCTTCAGGGCCAGGTCGTGGGAATGGAGGGATCGCATGCCCCAAGCGAAGAGACTCTCACCTGTCGTCATCCTGCTCGCCGCGTTGCTGACCTCAGCGGCGGCCGTGCGAGCCCAGGGTCTCGGCGACCTCGAGAAGAAGGTCGTCGAGAAGACCCTCCCGAACGGTCTCAAGGTCCTCATCCTGCCGCGGCCCGCGGCGCCGGTCGTCTCGATGGCGACCTACGCCGACGTCGGCGGCGTGGACGAGAACCAGAACGCCACCGGGCTCGCCCATATCTTCGAGCACATGGCGTTCAAGGGCACCACGACCATCGGGACCAAGGACTACGCGAAGGAGAAGGCCGCAATGAAGACGGAGGACGAGGCCTTCGCCGCCCTGCGCGCCGAACGGTTGCGCCGGCCCCGTCCGGACCCGGACAAGGTCAAGCGACTCGAGGACGCGCTCACCAAAGCCCAGGACGAAGCGCGCGCCTTCGTCGTGCCGAACGAGATGGGCGAGATTATCGAGCGGGCCGGCGGTCACGGCCTCAACGCCTTCACCAACTTCGACATGACCGTCTACCACTACTCCCTGCCGTCGAACCGGCTCGAGCTTTGGGCCTCGCTGGAGGCCGACCGCTTCAGCCACCCGGTGCTGCGCGAGTTCTACAAGGAGAAGGACGTGATCATGGAGGAGAAGCGGATGGGCGAGAGCCAGCCCACCGGCCGCCTGTTCACCGACTTCATGCCGCTCGCCTACACCGCGTCGATGTACCGCGCCGGCGTGATCGGCTACACGAGCGATTTGAAGGCGATCACCCGGGCGGAGGCCGAGACCTGGTTCGCCAAGTACTACGGCGCAAAGAACCTCACGGCCGTCGTCGTGGGTGACGTCGACCCCGCGACGGCGATGCCCCTGTTCGAGAAGACCCTCGGCACCATCCCTTCGGGGCAGAAACCGGGACCGGTGGTGACCCAGGAGCCGGCGCAGCGCGCCGAGAAGCGCCTGATCATGGAAGATCCATCGCAGCCGTTCCTGCTCGTCGCCTACCACAAGGGTGACATCAACGATCCGGACAGCGCGGTCTACGAGGCGATCAGCGACATTCTCGCCGAGGGGCGCTCCTCGTGGGTCTACAAGTCGCTGGTGACCGACAAGAAGGTGGCGCTCTACACCGGTGCCTTCACCGAACTCGGCCAGAAGTACCCCGGACTGTTCGTGTTCTTCGCCATCCCCAACAAGGGCAAGAGCAACGCCGACTGCGAGAACGCGATTTACGAGCAGATTGAGCGGCTCAAGAAAGAGCCCGTGTCGGCCGCGGAGCTGCAGGCCGTCAAGGCAAAGGAGAAGAAGAAGTTCCTCGCGGCGATCGACTCCAACATGGGTCTCGCCATGCAGCTCGCGTACGCTCAGAACCTGCAGGGCGACTGGCGCGAGGCGTTCCGCTGGCTCGACAAGGTCGACAAGGTGACATCAGCCGACATCCAGCGTGTCGCCCGCGCTCTGTTCGTCAGGTCCAACCGCAGCGTCGCCATGATCGAGACGACCGCCGAGAAGCCGACCGAGCAGGCGGCGAAGTGAGCCGCGGCAAGGAGACTGCCATGAAAACACCACGAATCGCCCTGTCCCTGGTTGCCCTGCTCGCCTTCCTCGTGCCCGCCGCCGCCTCGTTCGGGCAGGGGGCGAAGGCCGGGAAGCCGCGGGCCATCGACACCATCAAGTACCCCAAGCTGCACGAGATCAAGATGCCGGCGGTGGTCCGCGAGACGCTGCCGAACGGGATGAAGCTCCTCCTCGTCGAGGACCACGACCTGCCGCAGATCTCGTTCCGCGCCACGGTGCGCGGTGGCCGGCTCGCCGAGCCCGCCGGGCGGCGCGGTCTTGCCGAGCTGTTCGGTGAGGTGCAACGCACGGGCGGCGCCGGCACGATGACCGGCGACCAGGTCGATCAGCTCCTCGACAGCCTCGGCGCCGAGGTCGAAACCAACGTCGGGGAGGCCGCCGGGACCGTGGAAGGCAAGGCCCTGACCGAGACCTTCGACAAGGTCCTGCCGGTGTTCGCCGAGATCCTGACGAAACCGGCGTTTGCCCAGGACAAGGTCGACCTCGGCAAGACCCACATGCGCTCGAACATCTCGCGGCGCAACGACCAGGTCATGGGGATTGCGGTGCGCGAGTTCAGGAAGCTCATCTACGGCGCGGCCTCGCCCTACGCCCGCCAGGTCGAGTACGACGACGTCGAACGGCTGACCCGCGAGGACCTCGCCGCCTTCCACAAGACCCACTACCGGCCGGACACGACGATCCTCGCCATGTGGGGCGACTTCGCCGTCGCCGACATGAAGGCCAAACTCGATGCGGCGTTCGCCGGTTTTGTGGCCTCGGGTCCCGCGCCGGCGGTCATCGCCGCCAGCGTCCCGGCGCAAACGCCGTCGCTCAACTACATCGAGAAGAAGGACGTCGAGCAGACGTTCATCCTCGCCGGTCAGCTCGGCCTGCGCCTGGATGACCCGGACTACCCGGCCATCTGGGTGATGAGCGACATCCTGGGCGGCGGCTTCGCGTCACGGATCTTCGTCAAGGTGCGCACCGAGAAGGGGCTCGCCTACGCCGCCGGGGGCGGCATGTCCCCCGCAATGGACCACGTCGGGGCGTTCTACTTCTTCACCTCCACCAAGCCGTCGACCACCGCCGAGGCGCTGGCGACGATGCTCGGCGAGATCAAGAAGATCCGCGAGGCGCCGGTGACCGACACCGAACTTCAGCGCTCCAAGGACGGGTACCTCAACAGCTACGCCTTCGAGTACGACTCGACCGGGAAGATCGTCAACCGGCTCGCCACGTACGAGTTCTACGGCTACCCGGCGGACTTCAACGTCAAGCTGCGCGACGGCATCGAGAAGGTCAGCCGGGACGACGTGCTGCGCGTCGCCAGGAAGTACCTGAACCCCGACGCGCTCAGCATCCTTGCCATCGGCCGCAAGGAACAGTTCGACCGGCCGCTCGACACCTTCGGCAAGGTCGCCACCCTCGACATCACGATCCCCGAGCCGAAGCCCAAGGAGGCCGTCGCCGAGGCCACGCCCGAGGCCATCGCCAAAGGCCGGGCGTTGCTCGCCAAGGCGGCCGGCCACGTCGGCGCCGCCGCGCTCGCCGGCGTCAAGGACATCACCTCCGAGGGCACCGCCACCGTGAGCACGCCGATGGGCCAGATGGACCTGAAGGCCAAGGTGACATTCGTTCTGCCCGACCGATCGGCCAACGAGATGACCACGCCAATGGGCGCGATGGTGCAAGTGCTCGACGGTGACCGCGGATTCGTGAAGATGGGGCCGAAGAGCCAGCCCCTGCCGGAGCGCGCCGTGGCCGAGATGAAGCGCGCCCTGTACACCGACTTCGGCTGCTTGCGACTGCTCAAGGAGGGACCCTCCGGAACGCCCAAAGCGTGGGCCGGCGGGGACGCCGAGTTCGAGGGCAGGAAGGCGGACGACGTCCTGATCGGCGTGGGTGACGGCGTGTTCCATGTCTACCTCGCGCCGGACACCGGCGAGGTCCTCGGGACCAGGCGCTCGGCGCAGACCGAGGAGGGCGCCGTCGACGTGGTCACCGCCTATTCCAACTACCAGATCGTGTCCGGGTTGCGCATCCCGTTCGCGAGCGTCCAGAAGGTGAAGGGCGAGGTGAAGTCCGACGTCAAGCTCACGGCGGTCAAGGTCAATGCCGGGTTCGCCGAGGCCGTGTTCAAAGAATAGGCCGCGCCTCAAGAGTAGGGATACGCGCAGCGCCGGGTCACGAGGCCCGGCGCTGCTTCCCTTTCCCCTGAGCGCTGCCGTTCCACGCCGGTCTCGTTTCGGCGGGCAGCCTGTGCCTCACCTGCCTTGACAGAGCAGAGGGAGGGCTCAATACTCGCGGAAATGCGCAAATCGGGTGAGCAGTTGCTGAACAAGGCCGGCTTGTGCGACTTGAGCAACGACGAGAGTCCGGAGAAACTCCCTGAAGGGAACTGACAAGAACACTGAAGCCGGTCGAACCAGGCTCGAGCGGGAAAGGAGAAGCGGATGGCCAGCCACAAAGTCACCATCAAGGAGGTCGGCGGAGTCTTCGAGGTGGATATGCGCAAGCTTCACACGAAGGGGGGCAATACGGTCGTCTTCCACAATGACACCGACGACCCTATTGCAATATTCTTCCCGGAGAACGACTTGTTCCTAGGGTTCGCGGAGCAGTACAACGTCATTGAAGTTCCGGCAAAGGCGTCATCGATCGCCTACACGGTCCAGGGCGGCCAAAAGGGGAAGAAGGACAACCACTACGCCTACGCCGTGTATTGCCATACCACGGGGGAGTTCGCCATCGCAAACTCCAACCCCGTCATCATCATTGACCACTAACACGGCGCTTCAACCCGTCCTGCCGGTACCCCGCAGCCCGGCACCGCCGGGCCGGCGCGCCGTTTCGTGACTCGAGCGGCCGCGCGTAGGATATGGAGACAGAGGGTCACCAAGGCATGGAAATGGCCGAGGATCTCTTCCAAAGCGGTGCAGCCAGGCGGGTCGAACGGCCGCGGTGTGCCGCGTGATCGGCACGACGGTCTCTCACTACCGGGTCCTTGAACGCCTCGGCAGAGGCGGGATGGGCGTCGTCTACAAGGCCGAGGACACGCGCCTGAAGCGTTTCGTCGCCCTCAAGTTCCTGCCGCCCGAGCTCACCACCCACCCGGTCTCGCGCGAGCGTTTCATGCACGAGGCCCAGGCCGCGGGCTCGCTCGATCACGCCAATATTTGCACCATCTATGAGATCGACGAGACGACCGACGGCCAGGTCTTCATCTGCATGGCGTACGTGGACGGCGAGGCTCTGCGCGCGAGACTCGCGCGCGGACCGCTGACGGTCGAGGAGGCCCTCGCCATCGCCATCCAGGCGGCCGCCGGGCTTGGCCAGGCGCACCGGCACGGCGTCGTCCACCGCGACATCAAGCCGGGCAACCTGATGCTGACCCGTGACGGCATCGTCAAGATCGTGGACTTCGGGCTCGCCTCGCTCGCCGGGCACGCACGCTTGACCATGACCGGACAGGTCGTCGGCACGGCGTCGTACATATCGCCGGAGCAGGCCCGCGGCGCCGGGACCGACTGCCGGTCCGACTTCTGGTCGCTCGGCGTCGTGATCTACGAGATGCTGTCCGGCCGGCTGCCATTCGGCGGGGACAGCGATGTTGCGACGCTTCACGCCGTCGTCTACGACAACGTTCGCCCTCTTGCCGAGCTGAGGCCGGACCTTCCGCCGCAGCTGCTGGCCGCCGTCGCGCGATGCCTCGCGAAGGACCCAGCGATGCGCTACCAGACCGCGGCGGAGCTCGTCGCGGACCTGGAGAACGTCCAGCGCGGGCTCGGACTGGCAACCGCGCCGACCCTCTGGAACCTGCCGACCGACCGGTCCGGCGCACGGCGGTTTCGGCTTCCGGCGTGGCTGCGCCGCGCGCTTCGGCCCGCGGTCGCGGTGCCGGCGGCCGCGGCTCTGATCGTCGCCGCCCTGCTGGCGGTTACACCCATGGGGCAGAAGGCGATGAGGAACCTGCTCCACATCCAGTTGGTCCCGGACCAGCTTCACATCGCGGTGCTGGAATTCACGAATGTGGGTGGGGATCCTGACAACCGGGCGTTCTGCGACGGCGTGACCGAGATCCTGTCCAGCACGCTCACCAAGCTCGAAAGCTTCCGCGAAAGGCTGTGGGTCGTGCCGGCGAGCGAGGTGCGCGCCAGAGAGGTCAAGAGCGCCGGCGAGGCACGCGGCGTCTTCGGTGTGAACCTCGCGGTCACAGGCAGCGTCCTCCGCGAGGGTGACAAGGTCCAACTCACGGTGAACCTCGTGGACGCCGAGACCCTTCGTCAGATCGACTCCGATGTCATCGAGGCGCCCGAGGCGGATCTGCCCGAGCTGCAGGACCGCGTCACGTCGGCCACCCTCCAGATGGTCAAGATGAAACTCGAGCCGGTCGAGAGAAAGGAGATCACGACCGGAGGCACCAGGGTGCCGAAGGCCTACGACCTCTACGTCCAGGCGCGCGGCACGCTCGAGAACTACCGGGGCGAAAGCGACCCGCAGAAGGCCGCGGCGCTGTTCAAACAGGCGATTGCCCTCGACCCCGATTTCGCCCTCGCCTGGGCGGGTCTCGCCCAGACTGATCTGGAGTCCTACCGGGTGAAGAAGGACGCACACCACGTGGACGAGGCGGCGACGAGCGCGAAACGCGCCCTCGAGCTGGACGATCGCCTCGGCGAGGTGCACGCCACGCTGGGCAGCCTCTTCGCGACGACCGGGAAGTACGAGGATGCGGTGCACGAGTTCAAACGGGCGATCGAGATCCAGCCCAGGAACGCCAGCGCGTTCGCCGGCCTGGCGCAGGCGTACGACCTTCTCAACAATCCCACCCAGGCCGAGGCGACCTACAAGCAGGCCATCGACCTCAGGCCCGAGTACTGGGTGGGCTACACCGAACTGGGCTGGTTCTACTACCGGCGGGGTCGATACGAAGACGCCGAGAAACAGTTTGAGAAGGTCACGGCCCTCGTCCCCCAGAACGCCTGGGCGTACAACAACCTCGGGACCGTGTCCCTGGTCCGTGGGCAGGATGCCCAGGCGCGCGAGATGCTCGAGCGATCTGTGGCCATCAGACCC
Source organism: Acidobacteriota bacterium (assembly GCA_003133645.1). GTDB lineage: Bacteria > Acidobacteriota > Thermoanaerobaculia > Thermoanaerobaculales > Thermoanaerobaculaceae > RBG-13-68-16. Next base: position 54,452 of record PKYI01000033.1, read on the forward strand.
GTCTACGGGGCCGTTTCCAACCTGGGGACGCTGTACTTCAAGGAAGGCAAACTGCGGGACGCTGCGACGATGTACGAGAAGGCGCTCGTGATCAGGGGCACCGACTTCCGGCTCTGGGGCAACCTGGGGACCGCGTACTACTTCTCGGACCAGAAAGCCAAGGCCAAGGAGGCGTACACGCGGGCCGTCGAGGTGGCCGAGCAGCAGCGCGCGGTGAACCCGCGCGACAGCAGCTTGCTGATCGACCTCGGTGGCTATTACGGCATGCTGGGCGAACGCGCAAAAGGGCTTGCGGTGCTTGAGCTCGTCCTCAAGACGCCACCCACCGACGCCGACTCGATGGCGGCGATCGGCGAGTCTTTCGAGGACCTCGGAGAACGCGACAGGGCCGTCGAGTGGATCGAAAAGGCGCTCAAGGCCGGGTTCTCCACGGCCACGCTCGAGGAGGGGCCGGCGTTGCGCGGCCTCCGCAGCGACCCGCGGTTCAAGAAGCTAATCGAGCAGGGCTCGAAGCCGCGCTGATCCCCGCCGAGGCGGGCCCCATCAGACCTCATACCAATTTGCCATCTGTCGTAGAGCAATGCTTGTCACTGCGAGGAGCGGACCGACGAAGCAATCTCGTGGCCCAGTGAGGTTGGTGGACACCGGGTTGGGGACGGGATCGCTTCGTCATCCCGCCTGCGGCGGGACTCCTCGCGATGACACCATTTCCTCTACAAAGGACGGTGAATTCGTATCAGGCTCACGGCCAGAGGAAACGCTTGAGGATCGAGAAGGCTCGGTCTACGTCGTCCTTCGCGAGCACGATGGTCAGCTCGCCGTACGTCGAGACCACCACCACGTTGAGGCCTACTGGGCTCATACTGTACTGGGGTCAGGCTTGCGTTGTTGCGTTGTTGCGTTGTTGGCCTTCAGGCGGCCGGACCGCCCGGGGTGACCGCGTGGAGCCGGACCGGGCTCCCGTTGCCACCAGCCGTCGGTTGCGCTGACCCGCATGCGAATTGCCACTACCATGATGTTGGGACAGGGGATCACGCCGTCTCCGGGATGGGAAGCGGAACACGGCCGGGGAGTGGAAGGCTCTCGGGTTCAAACGGGCCCCGGCCGAAGCCGGGAGAAGCAACGGGGGAGGGATCGATGGACGTTCCATCAGGGTGGTTCGAAGCGGCGAAGGGCAAGGAGGTCGAGGTCGTCCTGACCGGCCAGCAGGGCCCGATCACAGGCATCCTCGAGTCGGTCGGTGCGAGCTCTCTCGAGCTTCGGGACGGGCTCGACGACGTTTGGGTGAGCCTGTCGGCGGTCGTCTCGATCAGGGTTCACTCGCGCAAGCCGCCGGTGAGGGGCGTCGATTCGAAGCGTTCGGTGACGAGCGAGCCCGAGACGCGAGAGGTTGTGCTGTTCTGCGAGGAGTGCGGGTACGAGCGGATGGGTCGAGAGCCGGTCTCCGCGGCGGAGAAACCGGAGGCAGCACCGGGAGCCGTGCAGGCGATCGACACATGTCCCGTATGCGGTTGTACGAGCTGGACACGCAAGAGGTCGCAGCCCTAGGGATCGTCCGGACGGAAGCCGACCGCCGCGCGTTTGCCGACTGCGGCGGAGTTGGACGTGCCCGCGTCGTTCCGGCGCCAGCAAACCCTGTGTGTCGTCGACCGCCTGGGACACCCAGACACAGGGGCCGTCGCCCGGCTCGAACAGATCTCCGGCTCACGGCCAGAGGAAACGCTTGAGGATCGAGAACGCGCGGTCCACGTCGTCCTTCGCGAGCACGATGGTCAGCTCGCCGTACGTTGAGACCACCTCCACCACGTTGAGGCCGGCCAGCGCCAGTTGCTTGAGCAGGGTGTAGTGAACCCCCGGCGTTTGCACGCTCTTCGGCGGCAGCGGGATGACGATCGCCGAGAGGTCATCGAGGCGGCTCACCAGCTGCTCGGAGCCGAACGCCGCCTCGATGCGGCCCGCCAGACGCGCGCTCGCGATCAACGTCACTTCGAACACCCCCTGCGTATAGGTCAGGAACGCGTCCCGCTCCTTCGCGATGCTCAGCAGCAGGTTGCGATGGCGCTCGAGCAGTGTCGGCGAGCTACGGAAAGTGAATTCGACCAGGCTCGAGCGCACGGTAAGGTCGCGCATCTGGCGCAGCAGCTTCACGATCGAGCGGTCCTGCGCGGCGATCCGCGGGGCGAGGCGCTTCAGGGCCATCATCACGGCCGCATCCGACACGCCCTTGCTCAAAGCGTCCTCCACCTTCGGCCGCAAGCGGCGCGCCAGCGCGGAGAGGTTGAGGATGCCCTCGGCAAGCCCCTCTTCGAGCAAGGGCAACTCTCGAACTAGTTCCTCCACCACTGCGGCCGTCGTTCGCATCCCACAAAAATTAACAACAAGAATGATTTTCGTCAATCCTTCAAAGAAATTTGACAACCCATGACGGCCCGACTGACGATGGCACGTTCGCAATGGAGGACGAATGAGTCCACTTCACAGCACCTGCCCGATCTGCGATGCAAATGTCGAGTTGCCGCCGGACGTGAGCGCATCGGAGGTGGTGCGCTGCGGCGACTGCGGCGCCGACCTCGAGGTGCAAGCGCTCGACCCGCCGGTGCTGGTCGAGGCCCCGGCCGAGGAAGAGGACTGGGGGCAGTGATGCTGCGCATCCTCGACAGCACCCTGCGCGAGGGCGAGCAGACGCCCGGCGTCTGCTTCGACCTCCACGTCAAGCTGGCGATCGCCGAGTTGCTCGCCGACATCGGCGTGGACGTCATCGAAGCCGGCCACCCGGCGGTAACCGAGGGGGTCCACCGGGCGGTGCGGGCGATCGCCGGGCGGGGGCTGCGGCCGCTCGTCGGTGCGCACGCCCGTTCCCTGGAAAGCGACGTCGAGATGGCGCTCGGGTGCGGCGTGGGCTTCCTCGGCATCTTCTACTGCGTCTCGGAGACGCGCTTGGCCGATCGCGCGACCGACCTCGACGACGCGGTCGCCCGGATCGCCGCGGTGATCCGCCTCGCCAAGACGCGAAAACCGGACCTCATCGTCCGCTACACGCCCGAGGACGCGGTCCGCTCGCCGTTCGGAAACGTCGTGACCGCGGCCGCGGCCGCCTGCGCGGCCGGCGCCGATGTGATCAGCATCGCCGACACCACCGGCTACATGATCCCCGGCACCGACCGCAGCATGTTCGACTACGTCACGCGCCTCAGGGCCGAGCTGGCGCTGCGCGGGTTCGAGCCGCAGATCGCGGTCCACTGCCACAACGACCGCGGCCTCGCCCTCGCCAACGCTCTCGACGCCATGCGAGCCGGTGCAAGCATCATCGACGCATCGGTCCTCGGCCTCGGCGAACGAGCCGGGATCGTGGACCTCGGCACGCTGCTCGCCGTGCTCGCGTCCGACTTCGGCCTGGCCGGTCGCTGGGACCTGACGCTGCTGCCGGAGCTGTACGAGCTCGTCAGCCGGTACGCCCGGGTGAGCGTCCCCATCAACCTGCCGGTGACGGGCAGGAACGCGTTCACCCATTGCGCCGGCGTCCACACCCAGGCGGCGGTCCGTAACCCGCTGCACTACCAGAGCCTCGACCCGGCGATCGTGGGCCGCAAGCCGGAGATCGCGCTCGACCACATGGCGGGGATGGCGTCGCTCCGGTTCTCGCTCGAGCGGATCGGCTACGGCGACCTCCCGGACGAGCTTGCCCGCCCGCTCCTCACGCGCGTCAAGGAGGTCGGTGAGAGCGGCCGCACGGTGGACCTCGACGAGCTGCGGCTGATCGTGCACGCCGTGCTGGAGCAAGAGACCCTTCTGGAGCGTGTCGAGAGGCTCGCGTCATGAGAGTCGGGTTCCTCCACTCGCTGATCCGCAAGGAGGAAAAGTTGCTCCTCGACGAGCTCGCGACCCGGTCGGACGTCGAGGTGGTGATGATCGACGATCGCGAGATCACCTTCACGCTCGGCCAGGCCCGGCACGATCTCGACGTGGTGCTGGAGCGCTGCATCAACCACTCGCGCGCCCTCCATGCGCTGCGCCTGTTCGAGAGCCAGGGCGTCGCGTGCGTGAACACCTCGGCGGTGGCGGCGACATGCGGCGACAAGCTGCTCACCTCGATCGCGCTCGACGAGCACGGCGTGCCGCAGCCCGAGGTGCGCATCGCGTTCACGCCGGAATCGGCGATCGGGGCGATCGAGGCGATGGGCTACCCGGTCGTGCTCAAGCCCGCGGTTGGCTCGTGGGGGAGGCTGCTCGCCAAGGTCAACGACCGCGACGCCGCCGAGGCGCTGCTCGAGCACAAGACCACGCTCGGCTCTTACCACCACTCGGTGTTCTACATCCAGAAGTACGTCGCCAAGCCCGGCCGCGACATCCGCGCCTTCGTGGTCGGCGACGAGTGCATCGCGGCGATCTACCGCAACTCCGAGCACTGGATCACCAACACCGCCCGGGGCGGATCCGCGACACGGTGTCCGATCACGTCGGAACTGGCGGCGATCTCGCTTGCCGGCGCCAAGGCGGTCGGGGGCGGTGTGGTCGCACTCGACATCTTCGAGGCCGACGGCGGCCTTCTCGTCAACGAGGTGAACTACACGATGGAGTTCAAGAACTCGATCGCGCCGACGGGCGTCGACATCCCGGCCAGGATCGTCGACTTTGCGCTGGCGCGCGCCCGGGTGCCGGCGTGAGCCCGGTCCCGGTCGCGATCGTCGGCGCCTCGGGGTACGCGGGCGGCGAGCTGCTCCGCCTGCTCCTCGCCCACCCCGGCGTCGAGGTGCAACAGGTCACCTCGGAGAGCCGCGCCGGCGAGCCTGTCGTCGTCGTGCACCCCAACTTGCGCAAGCGCACGTTGCTCAAGTTCTCCCGGATGGGAGACCTGCAGCCCTGCGACACGGCGTTCCTCTGCCTGCCGCACGGCCGCACGGTCGAGGTCATCGACGGGGTGCTGGCAAGGTCTGAGCGGACCATCGACCTCTCCGCCGACTTCCGCCTGCGCCGCGCCGAGGACTACCTGCGCTGGTACGGCTTTGTCCACCCGCGGCCCGACCTGCTCGGCGCGTTCGTCTACGGCATCCCCGAGCTGCACCGGGACGCAATGCGAGGCGCGCGCCTGGTCTCCAGCGCCGGCTGCAACGCGACCGCGGTGATCCTGGCGCTTGCCCCGCTGTTCAAGCACGGGGTGGCCGACACCCGCTGCACCGTGGTCGAGGCCAAGGTCGGGTCGAGCGAGGGCGGCGCCGGCGTCTCGCCCGCCTCGCACCACCCGGTGCGCGCCAACTGCGTGCGCTCGTACAAGCCCACCGGCCACCGCCACACCGCGGAGATGCTGCAGGAGTTGGGGCTTTCCGGCGACTCCCGCATCCATTTCTCGGCGACCGCGATCGACCTCGTGCGCGGGATCCTCGCCACCTGCCATGTGTTCCTCAACGACGGCGTCGACGAGAAGCAGATCTGGAAGCTCTACCGCCAGGAGTACGGCGACGAGCCGTTCGTCCGCATCGTCAAGGAACGCGACGGGGCGTTTCGCTACCCGGAACCGAAGCTGCTCGCCGGCACGAACTTCTGCGACATCGGATTCGAGCTGGACCGGGATGGCAACCGCTTGGTGGTGATGAGCGCACTCGACAACCTGGGCAAGGGCGCCGCGGGCCAGGCCGTGCAGGCGTTCAACCTCATGCACGGCCTCGACGAGACGGCGGGCCTCGGGTTTGTCGGCCTTCACCCGGTGTAAGCCATGTGCCGCCTGCTCGCCGTCAAGGACCGTACGCCGTTCGCGATCGCGCCGCTGCTGCGAGCGTTCGCCGCGATGGCGCGCACCAGCCGCGAGTACCAGGGTGACGGGTGGGGTTGTGCCTGGCGCGACGGGATCGGCTGGAATGCCTACCACAGTCTCACGCCGGTCTGGGACGACGACGTCAGGTCCTTCGGCGAGACCGGCCTGCTCGTCGCCCACGCCCGCTCGGCGTTCCGCAACGAGGGGATCGCGCTCGAGAACAACATGCCGTTTGCCGCCGGCGGGCTCGTGTTCGCGTTCAACGGCGAGCTGCACGGCGTGCGGATCCGCGAGGACGGCCGCATCGGCGCCGAGAAGGTGTTCAACACGATCCGCCGACTGACCAACGGCGATCTCCGCGCCGGCCTGGAGCGGGCGGCGGCGGTGATTTGCGCCCGCAGCCGCTACGTCAGGGCGATGAACGTCGTGCTGAGCGACGGCGAGCGGATCCTCGCCCACTCGTCCTTCGCGGAGCGACCCGAGTACTTCACCGTGCACGTGGCGGCCCGCGACGGGCGGGTCGCCGTGTGCTCCGAGCCGTTGCCCGGCGAGGACGGCTGGCGTCCCATGGACAACGGCGCCACGGAGGTGTTCGCGTGATCATCGTCAAGATCGGTGGCGGCAAGACGATCAACGTCCCGGGCATCGCCCGGGACCTGGCCGGCATCGGCGTGAAGGCCGTCGTCGTGCACGGCGCCAACGCGGTCCGCGACGAACTGGCGGGCGCTCTCGGCCGGGCCCCGCGGGTGGTGACCTCGGCCTCCGGCGTCACGAGCGTGTTCTCCGACCAAACGGCAATCGACCTCCTGTTGATGGCCTACGCCGGCGCGCGCAACAAGCGGATCGTCGAGGCGATGCAACAGGCCGGGGTCAACGCGGTCGGCCTCTGCGGGCTCGACGGGCGGGTCGTGCAGGGCCAGCGCAACCGCGGCATCCGCGTCGAAGCCGGCGGCAGGACCAGCATCCTCCACGACCTCTCGGGCAAGCCGCAATCCGTCAACGTCGCGCTGTTGCGCGCGCTCCTGGCGCTCGGCCACACGCCCGTGCTCACGGTGCCGATCGCCGACGAGAACGGCGCGGCGATCAACGCCGAGAACGACGACATCGTCGGCGTGCTGGCGCGCGACCTCGAAGCCGACACCGTGGTCCAACTCATCGAGGCGCCGGGGATGCTGCGCGACCCTGGGGATCCCGCGTCGGCGATCGCCTCGCTCGAGCTCGAGGAGCTGGCGCGTTGGGAGGCGTCCGCCGGCGGGAGGTTCAAGCGCAAGCTCATGGCGCTGCACCGCCTTCTTGAAACCTGTGCGCCGCGCATCGTGATCGCGGACGGTCGCGCCGAGCATCCGCTTGCCGACGCGCTCGCCGGGATCGGGACCGAGGTCCTGGCATCCGCGTTCGCGCGGGCTGGGGGTGAGCGTGGCTAGCCGACTCGGGTTCGACGCCGCGGCCACGCAGCGGGAGTTCATGGCGAACCTCTACGTGAGGCGGGGGCTGACGCTCACGCATGGGGAGGGTGTCGAGCTGGTCAGCGACACCGGCGAACGCTACCTCGACCTCATGAGCAACTATGGCGTCAACATCCTCGGCTACGGGCATCCCGGGCTGGAAGCAGCGCTCATCGCGCAACTGCGCGCCCTTCCGACCCTCCACTGCAGCTTCGTCAACGACGTGCGGGCATCGGCGTCGGCGGAGCTCGCGCGGCGGGTGAACCCGGCCGATCCCGGCCTCGTGTACTGGTCCAACTCCGGCGCCGAGGCGGTCGAGGCCGCGCTCAAGTTCGCCGCGATGGCGACCGGGAAGCGGCGCTTCGTCGCCTGTCGCGGCGCCTATCACGGCAAGACCCTCGGCGCGCTCTCCGCCACCTGGGGGGCGAAGTACCGCGAGCCGTTCGAGCCGTTGCTCTGGGAGTTCACCCACGTCGATTACGGGGACTCGGCGGCGCTCGAAGCCGCTCTCGACGAGGGCGCCGCCGCGTTCATCGTCGAGCCGATCCAGGGCGAGAGCGGCATCGTCGTGCCGCCGGAGGGCTACCTGCCTTCGGCGCGGCAGCTCTGCACCGACCGCGGGGCCTTGCTGATCACGGACGAGGTGCAGAGCGGCGTCGGCCGCACCGGCCGCTTCCTCGCCGCGGAGCACGAGGGCGTCGCGGCCGACATCGTTTGCCTGGGCAAGGGCCTCGCGGGCGGCATCCCGGTCGGCGCGACGGTCGTGACACGGGCCGTCGGCGAGCGCCTCGAGCGCGGCGCCCACTCCTCCACGTTCGGCGGCAACCCCCTGGCGCTTGCGGGCGCCCGCTTCATCCTCGCGACGCTCGACGCCGCCATGCTGGAGCACGTCTCCCTCACCGGCGAGGCGTTCCTGGCCGCGCTGCGGTCGGTGACCCACGACCTGGTGCCCGGGGCCCGCGGCCGCGGGCTGATGCTCGGCCTGGTGGTGAGCGACCGCCGCGACGACATCCTGCGCGGCTTGCAGAAGCACAAGGTGCTCGCCGTCCCCGCCGGCAGCCACGTCGTGCGCTTCCTGCCGCCGTACGCGATCGAGTCCAGCCACATCGACCGGGCGGTCGGCGCGCTGCGCGACACCTTGCGCGGCATGTAACCAGCGTGCTTCAGTGGCGAACCGGTGACGAGGCCTCTCACCGTCCCCTGGGCGGCGCCTCCTCGCCTGGCGGCCCCTTCCATGCCCTCCAGATGTGCTGCCCACGCCCTGCGCACGGGTATCATCGAGATCGTGGGAACGGGAGTTCCAGTCCAAAGAGAGAATACGCACCTGGGAGGTGACCCGATGAAGGCACGGTTGTGGTTCGTCTCGATCTTGGTCGTGGTGTGCCTGACGGCGGCTGCCGGGGGCGCGTGGGCGGCCGACCGCCCGGCGACCCCCGCGGTGTACCCGATCCAGGAGCAGTTCGTGGACGCCAACGGCGTCCTCATCTACACGCTTTCGATCGGGCGCGGCGCTCCCCTCGTGGTGCTCCACGGCGGGCCCGGCGCCTCGCACGACTACTTCCTCCCCTACCTGCTGCCGCTCGCTCGCCACAACCGCCTCGTGTTCATCGACGAGCGCGGCTCGGGCCGTTCGGAGAAGCTCGAGGACGCCTCGCGCTACACCGTCGAGGCGATGGTGGAGGACGTCGAGGCGGTGCGGGTCGCGCTCGGACTCGGCAAGATCAACCTCCTGGGGCACTCGTTCGGCGGCGTGCTGGCGCAGGCGTACGCCTTCGCCCACCAGGCGAGCCTCTCGCACCTCGTCCTCTGCAGCACGTTCCACAGCACCAAGGCGCTCAACGAGGTGTTCGTCCGCATGAAGGCGGCGATGCCGGAGGAGCTGCGGAGCCGCATCGACCGGATGGAAGCCGCCGGGTTGTACGGGCACGGCAAGGACTACGAGAAGAACCGGTACACCAACGAGTACATGATCGCCGCCTGGGGCGAGGGGTACTTCCCCTACCTCTACCAGAGGCGGCCCGACCCGAACTACGACCCGGTCGCCAATGGCAACACGGCGTGGGACCTCTACCGCGAGATGTGGGGCTCGCACGGGGAGTTCGTCGTGGACGGCAACCTCGCGTCGGCCGAGTACGCCGGCCGGCTGCCGGGGATCAAGGTGCCGACGCTGATCACAGTCGGCGACCACGACGAGAGCGACCCCTCGATCGCGCGGGAGATGCACGCCCTCATCCCGGGGTCGAAGCTCGTGGTCCTCCCGGCGAGCGGTCACATGACGTTCGTGGACCAGCCGGGCATGTTCCTCAAGGCGGTGGACGAGTTCCTCCACCCGCCCGCGAAGTGAGCGCCGGCAACCGCAATTTTCCCACGCAAACCTATGCAGAGGATGGAATTGACGGATCTTGAAATGCGAGTCTCGTCGCGCATCGCGGCGACGGCAGTGGGTTGCCCTTCATGGTCGTGCTCTCGCCCGGCGGCGACAAACTCGGCGACTCCGGCCGCATCGGCTTCCCGGCCACGCCGGCCGAGATCGATGCCTTCCTGGGGCTGATCCGCTCGACCGCGCCCCGCCTCGGCCCGTCCGACCTCGACGCCCTGCGCGCCCGGCTGCAGGCGCCCTGACCTCCCGGCGGCGAGCCCCAGCCGTCGCGAGTACGGTCATCCTGCTGGTTGAAGAGGTCGATTGGGAAATCGTGCGCGCCGGGCTGAGCCGCCTTGACCGAACTCTGGCCGATGCTAGACTCGGCCGTCGTGTGGTAGGCCTTGACCAGCCGTGTGCGAGGGGGCGGCGATGAGCGGGCAGTTCTCCGACCTGAAGAAGTACCTGCTCTCGGGGGTTTCCTACGCGATCCCGTTCGTCGCCTGTGGCGGCATCATGATCGCCGCCGCCATCGCCCTCGTTCCTATGACCCCGGCCGGTCCCGACTTCTCCCATTCGCCGTTTCTCAAGATGATCCTCGACATCGGCACGGCGGCGTTCTCGCTCCTCGTCCCGGTGTTGGCGGGGTACATCGCCTTCGGCATCGCCGACCGACCCGGGCTGGTACCGGGGTTCGTCGGCGGCACGGTGGCCAATCAGATCGGTGCTGGGTTTCTCGGCGGGCTGGTCGCCGGACTGCTCGCCGGCCTCGTCGTCTACTGGATCAAGAAGGTCAAGGTCCCGCTCTACGTCCGGCCCGTCATGCCCATCCTCGTCATTCCGGTCCTCGCGTCGTTCGCCGTCGGGTTCGTCATGTACAAGGTCGTTGGATTCCCGATCAAGGACGCGATGAGCTACCTGTCCCGCTGGCTCGCGACCATCGGCACCGGCAACAGCGTCATCCTTGGCGTCGTCCTGGGAGCGATGATCGCCTTCGACATGGGCGGCCCCGTCAACAAGGTTGCGTTCTTCTTCGGCGCCGCCATGATCAAGGAGGGGAACTTCGCCGTCATGGGAGCGTGCGCCGCAGCGATCTGCATTCCGCCCATCGGTCTGGGTCTGGCGACGGTGCTCGGCCGCAAGCTCTGGAGCAGCGAAGAGCGCGACGCCGGCTACGCGGGGCTGGCCATGGGGATGATCGGCATCACCGAGGGCGCCATCCCGTTCGCCGCGGCCGACCCGGTGCGCGTCATCCCGACGATCATGGCCGGCTCGGCGATCGGCTCGGTCATCGCGATGCTCGGAGGCGTGGGCGATCACGCCCCCCACGGCGGGCCGATCGTCCTCCCCGTCATTGACCATCGGCTGGCGTACGTGGCGGCGATCGCGGCGGGCTCGCTGTTCGTCGCTCTTGTCATCAACGGGCTGAGGAAGCTCGCGGCTAGCGGGAAGGCTTAGGAGAGCGCGATGAACATCGTGGCCATCACCGCGTGCCCGACCGGTATCGCCCATACCTACATGGCGGCCGAGCGTCTCGAGAAGGCAGCCAGGCGGCTCGGGCACACCATCAAGGTGGAGACGCAGGGCGCGATGGGGATCGAGAACGAACTCTCGGCGGACGACATCGCCCGCGCCGACGTCGTGATCCTGGCGGCCGGCATCGCGGTGCGCAACCGTGATCGCTTCGCGGGGATGCGGATCGTCGAGGTCCCCGTGCAGGACGCCATCAAGGACCCCGAGCGGATCGTCGCCGGCCTCGGCACCTAGTGGCCAAAGAGCTTTCTTTCCGCTTTCCCCTTCCGCACGGCCTCCACGCCCGGCCCGCCAGCCTCCTGCGCGACGCGGCAGGCTCCTTCCAATCCGCGATCACTCTGATCAACCGCCGCAACGACCTCAAGGCGAACGCCAAGAGCGCGCTGGCGCTGGTCGCCACCCTGACCAGGCAAGGGGACGAGTGCACGCTCCTGATCGCCGGCGGCGACGAGCCGGCCGCCGCAGAGGCTCTGCGACGCTTCATCTCCGTGGAGTTGTCGCTGTGCGACGAAGCGCCGCCCGCTGTCCCGGCGGCTCAGGGGTCGTCGCCCCTGCCGCGCGCCCTGCGCGGCGAGGGCGTGCGTGTCCATCGCGGGCGTTCCGCGAGCGGCGGCATCGGCCGGGCGCCGGCCCTCCTCGCGGCACGGTGGAACGGCGGCCCGGACCTCGCCAATCGTGAAAAGGGCTCGCCCGAGGCGGAGTTCGCGAAGCTCGAACGGGCGTTCGTGGAGGTCGGCGCCGCGCTGCGGGCGCGGCGCGCCGCGGCCGCAAACAACACCGAGCGCGGGGTTCTCAACGCGCATCTCGCCATCCTCGAGGATGTCGAATTGAAGGCGAAGATCGCCGATGAGATCGGCCGCAGCGGCGCCGGCGCCGGACAGGCCGTGGCCGCGGCCGTGGAACACTTTGCCGCGGTCCTGCGCGATTCGGGCAGCGCCGTGCTCGCCGAGCGCGTGCTCGACCTGCGCGACGTCGGGGAGCTCCTCGTTCGCGCCCTCGATCCCGGCACGGCCCGCGACGACCGCATCGCCCTCGAGCGCGACGCCGTCGTCGTCGCCCAGACCCTGAGCCCCGCGCACTTCCTCGCCCTCGACAAGGCCCGTCTCAAGGGGCTCGTCCTCGCGCGCGGCGGCGCCACCTCGCACACCGTGATCCTCGCCCGTGCTCTCGGCGTCCCCTGCGTCACCGGCGTCGCCGAGGCTGTCCGCACCTTGAGGGACGGGCAGGAGATCGTCGTCGACGGCGAGCGGGGCCTGCTGGTCGCCGATCCCTCGCCCGCGGTGTCGGAGTTCTACGACGCGGAGAACGCCGCGTTGCGGACGATCCGGGAGCGGGTCGAGCGCACGGCCGCCCGCGACGCCGCGACGTCCGACGGCCGGCGCATCGAGGTCGCCGCGAACGTCTCGTCGCTCGCCGAGGTGCAGGAGGCGCTCGTTGCGGGCGCCGAAGGCGTCGGCCTCTTCCGCACCGAGCTGCTGTTCATGGACCGCGCGGAAGCACCCTCCGAGGACGAGCAGGCCGAGGTCTTCGCCGCGGCGGCACGCCTGGCCGGCGCGCGCTCGGTGATCATCCGCACCCTCGATGTCGGCGGCGACAAGCCGATCCCATACCTGCACCTCCCCGAGGAACGCAACCCCTTCCTCGGCTTCCGCGCGATCCGCACCTACGCGGCGCACCCCGGGATCGTCGCAGCGCAGATCCGAGCCTGCCTGCGCGCGTCGGCGTGCGGCAACGTCAAGATCATGTTCCCGATGGTGAGCTCGCTCGATGACGTCCGTATGCTGCGCGGCCTCGTGGCGGCGGAGATGGAGAGGCTGGCCGCCGCAGGCGTCCCGTTCGACCGCGACATCGGGGTGGGCGTCATGGTCGAGGTCCCGTCGCTCGCGTTCGTCATGGACCAGGTCGCCCGCGAGGTGGACTTCTGCAGCATCGGCTCCAACGACCTGCTCCAGTACCTCCTCGCCGTCGACCGGGACAACCAACTGGTCGCTCACCTTTACACGCCGTTCGAACCGGCGTTCCTGCGCGCCCTCGCGGCGGTCTGCGACGGGGCGCACGCCTGCGGGAGGTGGGTCGGCCTCTGCGGCGAGCTGGGCGGCGACCCGCTGGCTGTTCCGCTGCTGGTCGGGCTCGGCCTCGACGAGATCAGCGTGGGCTGTGCGCGCGTGTCGGCGGTGAAGTCGGCGATCGCCGGCTGCGCGATGCCCGAGTGCCGGCAGCTGCTGGAATCGGCGATGCGTCAGGAGACCGCGGCCGACGTCGAGGCGCTGCTCCGCGCGTTCGCCGCGAAGAGAGCGGACCGCTCGCTTCTCGCCGAAGACCTCGTCCGCCTGCAATCGCGCAGCCGTACGAGGGACGAGGCGATCCGGGAGCTCGTCGGCCTACTGCGAACGGCGGGGCGGGTCGGCGACCCGGACCGCGTCGAGGACGCGATCTGGCAACGGGAGGAGACGTACTCCACCGCGGTCGGCTTCGGCGTCGCCATTCCCCACTGCACGTCGGAAGGCGTGCTGGCGACCTCGATCGCGGTCGCCTCCTACCCGGCCGGCGTGGAGTGGCAATCGCTCGACGGATCGCCGGTGACGATGGCGATCCTCATCGCCGTCAACGCGAACGATCCCGGCGAGACGCACCTCAAGACGATCGCCGCGCTCTCGCGCAAGCTGATGGACGACGAGTTCCGTGCATCGCTGCTGGCGGCGGCGAGCGCGGCCGAGGTGGTGGCGCTGCTGCGGAGCGCGGTGGAAGTGTCGTGAGCAAACCGATCTCGACAGAGGCAAGGAGGCTGGTCATGCGGGTTGCAACCCTCATCGTCGGAGGCTCTCTGCTGGCTGCGTGCGCCGCAACCGCCGGGGACGCGCCACCACTCCCCGCCACGCCGCCCGACGTCTACGTCGTCGCCACCTCCCACCTCGACACCCAGTGGAGGTGGACGGTGCAGGACACGATCGACGACTTCCTGCCCGACACCATGCGCGGGAACTTCGCGCTCATCGAGAAGTACCCGGGCTACAACTTCAGCTTCGAAGGCGCCTTCCACTACATGCTGATGAAGGAGTACTACCCGGCGGATTTCCAGCGCCTGAAGGGCTACGTCAAGGCCGGTCGCTGGAAGGTGGCCGGGAGCTGGGTGGACGCCGTCGACACCAACATCCCGTCCCCCGAGTCGCTCATCCGCCAGACGCTGTACGGCAACGGGTTCTTCCGCCGCGAGTTCGGCGTCACCTCGCGCGACGTCTTCCTCCCCGACTGCTTCGGGTTCGGCTTCGCCCTGCCGGCGATCGCCGCGCACTGCGGGCTGGTGGCGTTCTCGACGCAGAAGCTCACCTGGGGCAGCTCGATCAAGATCCCGTTCGACGTCGGGCTCTGGGAGGGGGTGGACGGCTCGACCCTCATCGCCGCCCTCAACCCGGGCGACTACGCCTCGGAGATCAAGGGCAACCTCACCCTCGACGCCGACCTCTACGCCACCGCGGACCGGCAGGTCGCGCTCACCGGGCTGCCGCTGGCGTTCAGGTACTTCGGGACCGGCGACGTCGGCGTGCCGCCGATGGACTCCTCCGTGGCGTGGCTGGAGAAGAGCCTGGCCGGGCCGGGGCCGGCCCGGGTGAAGAGCGCGGCGCCCGATCAGATGGCGATCGACCTGATGGCGAGCCACGGCGGCCGGGCGCCCGAGGGCCTGCAGCGCTACCGCGGCGAGTTCCTCCTCACCAGGCACGGCACCGGCTGCTACACCTCGCAGGCCGCGATGAAGCGCTACAACCGCAAGAACGAGCGCCTGGCGGACGACGCCGAGAAGGCGGCGGTGGCGGCCTCGTGGCTGGGCGGCGCCGCGTACCCGCGGGAGCGGTTGCGGGAGGCGTGGACGCGGGTGCTCTGGCACCAGTTCCATGACGACCTCACCGGCACCTCGATCCCCGCGGCGTACGTCTTCTCGTGGAACGACGAGGCGATCGCCGGCAACGTCTTCGCGGACGTGCTCTCCCAGGGCGTCGGCGCGGTGGCGACCGCCCTCGACACCCGGGGCGAGGGCGCCTCCCTCGTCGTGTTCAACCCGCTCGCCGGTGCGCGCGACGACGTGGTCGAGGCCGACGTGCGCTTCCCCGGCGGAGCGCCGCGCGCCGTGCGCGTGATCGGGCCGGACGGCCGCGAGGTCCCGGCGCAGGTGGACTCCACCGCCGGTGAAGTCGCCCACGTCGTCTTCGTTGCCCGCGTCGCGCCGCTCTCCTTCTCGGCGTTCGACGTGCGCCCCGCGACTTCGCCCCCGCCGGCCGGCGAGCTGAAGGCCGGCCGCGACGGCCTCGAGAACGCCCGCTACCTCGTGCGGCTCGACGCCTCCGGCGACGTCGCCTCGGTGTTCGACAAGCAGCTCGGCCGCGAGCTGCTCGCGGCGCCGCTCGCGCTCCAGCTCATCGACGACCGGCCGCACCGGTGGCCCGCGTGGGAGATCGAGTACGACGCGCTCGCCGCGCCGCCGCGCGCGACGGTCGGCGGCCCCGCGGACGTGCGGGTCGTCGAGGACGGCCCGGCCCGCGTCACCCTCGAAGTCGTGCGCCGCGCCGCGGGCTCCACGTTTATCCAGCGCATCCGCCTCGCAGCCGGGGGCGCGGGCGACCGCCTCGAGATCCTGCAAGACATCGACTGGCGGACCAAGGAAACGCTGCTCAAGGCGGCGTTCCCGCTCGCCGCGACGAACGAGATGGCGACCTACGACCTCGGACTCGGCACCGTGCCGAGGCCCACCGACTGGCCCAACCGCTACGAGGTGCCGGCGCAGGAGTGGGCCGATGTCACCGACACGGCCGGCGCGTTCGGCACCGCCGTCCTCGACGACAGCCGCTACGGCTGGGACAAGCCCGACGGGCACACCCTCCGCCTGACACTCGTTCACACGCCGCGCGTCCCGCCGGGCACGAGCTGGCCAGCCGAGCAGGGGTCCAACGACCTCGGCCGCCACCGCGTGCTCGTCGCCCTCGCCGGTCACGCCGGGGACTGGCGATCGGGGCGCGTCCCGACCTCCGGCGACCGCCTCAACCAGCCGCTGCTCGCCTGGCAGGCACCCGCGCACGGCGGCCTGCTCGGCCGCGCGCTCCAGCTCCTGCGCCTCGCCAGCCGCAGCGGTGCCGAGCCGCCGGTCGCCGTGCGGGCGCTCAAGCTCGCCGAGGAGAGCGACGAGGTCGTGGTCCGCCTGCAGGAGCTCTCGGGCGCGCCGGTCGAGGGCGTGCGCCTCGCGTTCGCGCGGCCGGTCGTCGCCGTCCGCGAGTTGAACGGCGCGGAGGAGCCGATCGCAGAGCACGGCACCGGCGGCGCGATCCCGCCGGTGGCCCCTCCCCGCCTGGCACTCGAGAACGGTGAGGTGGTGCTGGACTTCCTCCCGTATCGCCCGCGCACGATCGCGCTCCGCCTCGCGTCGCCGCCGGCGACGCTCGCGGCGCCACGCGCCGTCCCGCTCGAGCTGCTTTTCAACCTCGACGGTATCTCGCGCGACGACGCCCGCACCGACGGCGACTTCGACGGCAAGGGTCACACGATCGCCGGCGAGTTGCTCCCCGCGACCGTCGTTTCCGCGGGCGTCCCGTTCCGCACCGGGCCGCGCGCGCCGGGCAAGCCGAACGTTCTCGTGTGCCGCGGCCAGACGTTGAGCCTGCCCGCAGGCGATTTCAACCGCGTCTACCTGCTCGCCGCCGCCGTCGGCGGCGACCGCTTGGCGACGTTTGCGGTGGACGGCGCACCCGTGCGACTGCTCGTGCCCGACTGGGCCGAGCCGGTCGGGCAGTGGGACAGTCGCGTCGTCGCCGGGGAGATCGTGCAGGATCCCGCGCGCATCGCGCCGTCGTACGCCAAGACCGTCCCCGTCGCGTGGGTCGGCAACCACAGGCACGGTGCCCGCGGCGAGAACGAGGCGTACGTGTTCACCCACCTGTTCCGCCTGCGCCTCGACCTCCCGGCCGGAGCGAGGGTGGTGACGCTCCCCGACGACGAGCGCGTCCACATCCTCGCCGTCACTGTCGCCCGCAACGATGATGACGACGTCGTGGCGGCGCAGCCGTTTGTCGACCCGGCGAGCGGCACGGTCGTCCACGTCGAGGCGCCGGAGAAGATCTTCCTCGACCGGACCACGGTCACGCTCACCTCGCCGAACCCGGGCGCGACGATCCGCGCCACGCTCGACGGCAGCGAGCCCACCGCGGCCTCACCCGTCTACACCGAGCCGCTGCTCCTCGAGCGCACGACCACGGTCAAGGCGCGGGTGTTCGCCCCTGGCCTCGACGACCGGTTCGTCGCCACGGCGACGTTCACAAGGGTCGAGGCGAGGCCGAGCGCGACCGTCGTCCCCGGCTCGCTCGCGCCCGGCCTGTCGTGCCGGACGTACGAGGGCGACTGGCCGAAGCCGCCCGACTTCTCTGCGCTCAAGCCGGCCGGCGAGATCACGCTCGCCACCGTTGAACTTCCGACGGACCGCCCCACCGACCGCTTCGGCATGGCGTGCCAGGGCTTCCTCGCGGTGCCTGCCGACGGCCTCTACCACTTCAAGCTGCGCTCCGCGGACGCCAGCGAGCTGCGTCTCGACGGCCTGCCGGTGGTCGAGAACGAGAGCCCCGACTTCATCAGCCGGTTCGGCACGGCGGCGCTCAAGGCGGGTCTCCATCCCATCGAGGTGCGCTACGTCCACGGCACCTTCTTCGTCAAGGGCCTCGAGCTGGCGATGGACGCCCCGGGCGCGCCGCTCGCGCCGGTCCCGCCCGGGCGCCTGTTCCACCTGCGGGAGACCAAGTAGCGCAACTTGACAGGCCGTCCGCCCACACGTGCCGCTGCCTGTCGCGGTGCAGTTGCCACCTGTGGGTTCTCGGGCCAGTCCTGGCGCTTCAGCGATTGCGCGGTCACGCCTCGGGCTTGCTGTAGACCCTCTCCACGGCGAGGCCGGCACCCGACGCGTTGCTCCCAACATCGCGACCCGCCGACGGGTGCGTTAGGAACTGCCGGTAGAGCTCCATGGAAGGACGAACATAAGAACCGGTCGCTCGGTGACATCGTCGCAAACATCAGATTCGGAATCGGGGGTCAAGCCCAAGCCGACGAAGTTGTGCAGCGAGACTGTCGTGCCGTCTCAGAGTTGCGCGATTCTGTACGCCATCGGGATCGTGATGTTGGTGCGCCCGCGCCAGGGCTCGATCCGCCGGATCGCCTCCGCGCCCTGGCCCTTGATCTTCTGAACGAGTTCCTCGTACGACGCAAACCGCTGGACGGCGTCGTAGTCCTCCTGGCGTCGCACCCCCCGCGCCGACACCGCCTCCCACGACGCCACGACCTTTTCAGCCTCGTCGGCCACGTGCGCCCACGGCGAGCCGGGTGCGTGGTCGATGATCACGACGTCCGGCGCGAGTGTTCCGGCGTGGGCCAGCGCCGCGTCGGGAAGCAGCATCTCATGCAGGGCGAACTCGAACAGCACGACGTCGGCACGCTCGGTCACCACCATGAAGTCCTTTTGGACAACGACGAACTTGTCCTCGATCCCAACCGCCCTAATCCGCTCGGCGAGCGTGGCAAGCGCTGCCCCGTCGGGGTCGACAGCGATTACCTTCCGGGCAACCCAGCCGTACCCGGCCAGTTGGCCGCCGCCGGCCCCAACGCAGATCATGACCTTGGCGTCAAACACATAGAAACGCAGCAGGTTCTCGAGGACCAGAGCCATGTCGGTGGCCATCTCTCCTCCCGGCGCGGGATGATCGAGCTGCCCTCTTCTCTTGCGCCACTACACTGTTTCTGACGAAGGCGCCCGAGGCGGAACAGAGACTGCTCGGACGCAAAGGGCTCAGATTGGGCGCAAATGCGATTCTAGGACAAACAAGACCTTCGTAGAAGGGCCTGTAAGTTTCTTCTATTTTGAGTGGTGCGCCCGGGGCGATTCGAACGCCCGGCCTTCAGATCCGGAGTCTCATTTTACCGGTCTTTCCCTGTCCAGCCTGGTTCATTCCGGTTCACACTGGAACCACTGAACAGACTCATAGGACATGATTTATGGTCAGCTCTCGGGCCTTGTGGTCGAGTCCGGTCTACTGCGGTTCACGGGGGTCTTTCTTGGTCCGAGGGCGCAAATTGGGCGCAAATTCCACGCTGTAGGTAATGGCGCAGAGCTCACGTTTGGTCCTCGGAGTCCTTCCCCCGGCCCACTGTAAGCGAAGCGGCGCCTACGGCGCGGGCTGCGCCAGGATGAAGTTGGGGTCGCCGGTCTGCGAGTCGATGACGGTCGCGTATGCCGTCCCCGGACCGCCGCCCGTCACCTGGATCACCGCCGAGATGGCTTTCAGGTTGACGCCCATCGCCGGGAAGCCCGTAGTGTTCTTGAACCGGTTTTCCAGCAGATCCTGGTCCCACCCCCCGACGCCGAGCGAGATCGTGTACGGGATTGGGTTGCTCTGCGAGTCCAGGGGGTTGAGCACGTTGCCGCCCTCGTCGTAGAACAGCACCGAGAAGACCACGCTGGAGGCGTCGGAGAGGTCAACGAAACCCAGGTTGGTGCGGGCGATATCCTGGCTCGACATCCCGGTCAGCAGCAGGCGCTCGCCCTGCCCCGCCGCGACCCCCATGTCCGCCGTGATCGGCGTGATGTTCTGCCCGAACGTGCCGTTGGGCGTCTGGTTGAACGAGCGCGCCTGCACGATCGGGTAGACCGAATCGCCGGCAACGGGCGCGATGCGTACCATACCCGAGGTGCTCGCGTCCGCAGGAAGGAGGCCAGCGAATACCCACGACAGCAGGTCGTCTATGCGCGTCGTGGCCTGCGACGCGAGCGTGATCTGGCGAAGGGCAATCGGGAGGCTGTCCCCCGACCTCGGCAGGTACTTGATCTCCCAGGTGTGGGGCGCGGCGCCGTCGGGGTTTGTGATCTGCAGGTCGGCGCGCCACACCGTCCCGTTCAGACCAGGGGTGTACCCCACCGCCGGGAGGAAGATCGGCGACGTTGGCGGCGGCACGGCGGGGATCAGCACCGGGTCGCCGGTGAGGTTGTCCATCACCGAGACGTACGCCTGCACGTCGGAACCGGTCGGCACCTCAACCTTGACGGCGAGGGGGTCCGGGCTGACCGCCGCGGCGGCACCGCCGAACAGGTTGGCGAGCGAGTCCTGCCGGTACTCGAGGGTGTTCATGCTGGTCGTCTGGGTGGCGATCGTGGTGCCGGTCGCGTCGAAGAGGGTGAACTTCAGGTTCTGCACGCCGGCGTCCTTGCGCAGGTTGACGAGGCTGTAGTTGGTCCTGAAGCCCGTCGTGGTGCCGTTGTTGCGGATACCAGGAATCCACAGCACGGGCGGCGTGGTGTTCGGCACCACCTCGATCCCCGGCGTGAGCTCGCCGTAGGTGCCGCCGCCCGACGGCGGCGAGGTGTAGGTGTCGCTGACGACGACCGGCGCCTTGTTTTCGATGTTGTCGAAAGTGAAGCGCAGCGCGGCCTTGGTGACGCCGGCGCCGACGAACCCTTGAGTGAGTGCCATCCCCAGGATGTCGTCAAGCACCCAGATGGCATTCGGTGCGAGGGTCGTGGAGGTGCCCGGGCCCGAGGCGGAGCCCTGGTTGATGGGCAGGAACTCCACCGTCACCTTCGATGACTGCGCGGAGGGGTTGAAGATCTGTACGTTGGTGCGCCACACGGTGCCGTTGAGGCCGTTGACCCTGGCGGCGTCCACCGTCATCACCGCCAGCGGCGCGCACAGCGCCAGGCCCGTGACGGTGAGCGTGTGCGTCGCGGCCGCAATGGCGGCGTCGTTGCTGCGCGACGCGGTGAGCGTCACCTTGTGCTGGCCGGCGCAGGTGAAGGTGTGGGTGGTCGAAGAACCGTTCTGCGGCGTGGTGCCGTCGCCGAACGTCCAGGTGAACGTGTCGGGGTCGCCGTAGGACGGGCCCGTGTCCGCCTTGAGCGTGACCGGCGCGCCGACCGTGAGGGTGCCGTCGCTCCAGGTGAAGTCGGCGACGACGGGGCGGATGTCGGAATAGATCGTCACCACCTTGGCGATCTCAGCCGAGGTCCCGAAGCAGTTGGTTGCGGTCATGCGCACGTTCTTGGGGCCGGCGGGAAGGTTCGCGGGCGAGGTGACGGTGAACGTTGGCGTCGTGACCGTCTGGTTCACCGCCAGTTCGTTGAAGTCGTACCAGTGCCACGATGTCGGGCTATTGGTCGAGACGTCGATGAACGTGATCTTCTGACCCAGGTACGGTTGCTGCTGCTCCGGGAACCCGGGCAGCGTCCCGACCGGTGCCCAGGTAAAGCCCGCCGTCGGCACCGCCGGGTAGGGGCAGCTGATCGACACGGTCGCCGTGGCGCTGTAGTCATGGCCACACGCGTTGGAGACCCACGCCCAGTAGGTAGTGGTGACGGTCAGTGCCAGGGTTGTGAAGCTGCTCGCGTTGGTCCCGACTGGGTGTGAGGTGTCGCCTTGATACCACTGGTAGGAAAGCGGCGCTGTGCCCGTCGCGGTCACGGAGAGTGTGGCAGTCTGCCCACTCTGAATGGCCTGGCTCTGAGGCTGTCCGATGATCGAGGGCGCTGTACAGGTGGCGACGAACACCCACGCTGCGCCATTCTGGGAGTTGTCCCCGGGCCCGCCAAGGATGGCGGTGTTCCCATCTGCGGAGATCGCCACCGATGAGCCCTGATAGACCCCGTAATAATTAGGGGCCTCGATGGCGCCGGTGCCGACCAGCTTGTCACCTTGCTGCGTCCACACCCCGCCGCTTCGTGTGAAGACCCAAACGGCGCCGATAAAGCTGTTGTCATACAGCCCACCGATGATTGCGGTGTTCCCATCCGCCGAGATCGCCGCTGAGGAACCGGTGCCTTCTACGGGACCGATGCCACCAGTACCAACCAGCTTCGCCCCTTGCTGGGTGAACTCCGCCGCCGCCACATGCGCAAGGAACAGCATCCCGAGGACCGCACCCGCATACTGTGTCATTGTCCGCCCCGTCTCGCACCATGACCAACTCATCGCTCTGCCTCCGCGGATCGCCGCTGACACCTTCGTTGCGCTAGGGCGGTCTTGCTCATCTTCACCATCGTACCCCTGTCGGAGGCTACCGCGTCGATGTCACAGTCCAGGTCACGTCGGTAGTCGGAGATCGCACCGCGTGGCGGCGTCAGGCTTCAGCATCGTGAGCGCCCGATCGAGGACAGCCTGCGTGAGCAATTGCAGCGCAAACGCAAGTCGTGACCTCAAGGCCCAACGGCTCACCTACCTCTGCATGGTCACGAGGGTCGGGTCGTTGGTGATGTTGTCGATCACCGAGGCGAAGGCGAACACCCCGATCCCGACTGCACCGTGATCTTGGCGTACCCGAGGTCCAGAAACGCGATCCAAGGGATGGACCCGCGCTCCAGGCGCAATGCCCTCTATGCGACGATCGACTTCGCTCGGTGGCCTTCGAGCCATACGCCCGAGCGGCTGCGGCGGCACTGCAATGGCCTGGTGTTGCATCGCGCATTCACTTTGCCGCACCTTCGGCACGGGGACCCTTGAACGCCACCCATGCCAGGACGCAGAAGAACGCGGACATTGCTATGAAGAACGCAGCAGTACCGAGATCGGTCCGGACCTCGGAGATCGCCTTAGCAAGCCCAACAACCGCAAGGACCACGTAGATGCCAGCCGTCAGCTTCCGCGAAATCGGGTTGCTGGGCACGTACCTCGCCACCACCAAGGCGCTGCTTGCCATGGCACCGAGAGCGATAACCATCACAACCACGGTCAGGCCGCTCATGAGTGGTGTACCTGGCGGTGGCTTGAAGCTCCTCGACAGCGGCGCGGCCTAACGCAAGTTAGACGGACTAAGGACGTATCCGTAAATAGATTGACATGGAGGTGTCCGTGACCTAGATTTGTCCCAGGAGGACGCGCATGCCACGAGCAAGATCCTGGGAGGTTTCGGACGTGTTCTGGGAACGGGTGGCACCACTGATCCCACCACGAGCTGTGCGCGAGCGTGGGCGCCAGTACCAACGCAAGCCTGGGGCCGGACGCAAGGCGATGGACCCGCGGCAGGTGTTCGAGGCCATCGTGTTCGTCCTGCGCACGGGGTGCCAGTGGAAGGCGTTGCCCAAGGAGCGGTTTGGCAGCGCCAGTTCGGTGCACCGCTATTTCCGGACGTGGCTGAACGAAGGGTTCTTCCTGGCGCTATGGCGCGCTGGACTTGCGGAGTACGACGACATGGAGGGCATCGCCTGGAGGTGGCAAAGCGTGGATGGAACCATGCTGAAGGCACCGCTCGCCCAAGAGTCCGTTGGACCCAACCCGACGGACCGGGGGGAAAAATGGAAGCAAGCGGCACGTGCTGGTCGACGGGCGTGGGGTCCCGCTGTCGATCTGCGTCACCGGGGCCAACCGGAATGATGTCACGCAGCTCGAGACCCTCCTCGATACCCTGGTCTACCAGCCACGGCGCCATCGCCGCATGCACCTGCTCGCCGACCGTGGGTACTCCGGCCAGCCGGCGCTCGATGCCGTCACCGAGCGGGGCTACCACGCTCGTATCCGCCAGCAGGGCAAGGCCCGACGCGGCCGGCCTCCCAAGCACCGGCGCTGGGTCGTCGAGGCGGCGCACAGCTGGTTTAACCGTTTCCGCAAGCTCCTCGTTCGCTTCGAGAAGCTCCACGAAAGCTACCTGGCTCTCGTCCATCTCGCCGCCGCCATTATCTGTTGGAGGAAAGCAGTGCCTATTTATGGATAGGCCTAAGGGAAATAGGCAAACCGAGCGTCGAAGGCTTGGTTTACGTTTCCCGTCAGCGGTCATTTGGTCTTGGAACCTCCTGCTGGAACTCATTATGCGCCCTTAATAGGCCCATGGCGCCATCCAGGATAGGCCGCGTCGGGGGCCGCCTAATTCGTCCACAGCGCCCACGTCGCGGGGTGGGTATTCGGCAACGCCAGGGCCGCCACCTATTGACCTCCGGCGCTCGAGGCCCCACAATCCAGTCTGCATCGAGAGTGGTCCTGCACGTCAGGACCCGGCAACCTGGGGCGGACACCCAAGGTGCCATACCCGCTCGAACGCGGGGATGCGGCCACGAGGGGCTCAGCCTCGACCGTGGCAAGCGAAGGTCCGGCGGAGGCCCCGCTCTCTTGATGCAAGGGAGCGGGGCTTTCGGCGTTAAAGGCCGGCGCGTCGCATCCCTTACTCCGAGCGAGTGGCAATGGGGCCCTAGGAGAAAGGGAGAGCGCAATGACCAGCAACCCCGCCCACCAACCCGACCATGACAACGGACGCAGGTCCGAACCCAATCTCAGGCACGCCGAGGCGACTCGAACGTCTGCCCTGCCTCCGGCGCACAGATCCACGGCAGTCGGGCGGAAGAACCACTACGGGTCGCACTCCAGGCGCGGCGGCGAGGTGGCGGCGATTCTCTACACGCTGTTCGAGAGCGCGAAGCTCGCAGGCGTTGATCCCCACGCCTACGTGCTCCAGGCCACCCGCCGCGCGATCGCCTCGCCCGGCACCACTACGCTCCCCGAACACGTCACCTGATCCGCCTGGGCCCAGATTCGGAGTCACTCACCCAAGAGACTCCGATCAAGCTGGCGCGAGGACCTACGTTCGGTTCGCAGCAGGTCACACCACCTTTCGGCTCAGCAGCAACACGGCGGTGACGGCGAGCAGGACGATGAAGATGAACGTGCCACCGCCACCGGTCGCTGGTATGGGGCTGGCGGTCGGCGTGGGTGTCACTGTGGGGGTTGGCGTCGGAGTGGGCGTCGGAGTCGGCGTTGGAGTTGGTGTTGGTGTCGGGCCGGGCGTCACGTCGGTGAGGACCACGTCGTTACCGTCGCCACCCACGTAGGTGATCTTGTACGTGCGACCGTTGCCAGTAAAGGTCGCACCCTCAGCCAGACCGGTAAACGTCCCGGTGACGGCGCCCGCGCCGGTCTTGTTGATAATGGTGAACGTGTTGCCGCTGCTCGACGTGAAGAACCAGCTTAACGAGAGCGTCACACCCGTGATGTCCACCGCGCCGGACGAGTTGAGCTGTCCGTAGTTCGTGAGGCTGTTCATCCCCAATACCATGCTGGAACCGGACGCCATGGAAGCACTCGTGACGAAGCCCGCGCTGCTAATCCCCCCACCGAAGAGTCCCACGACACCCGAGGCGGCGACGGTCATGGACCCTATGGAAGCTCCATTCGAAAGCTGCAGCTCGCCGTTTACGGTCACCACGCTCGCCGGGTTGAGAGTGTCCCCGTTAAGGGAGAGATAGCCGGTCACGGTCGTTGGCCCCGAATAGGTGCAATTCGAATCGAAAGCCACGACCCCTGCCCCCACCGCCGTCATCCCGCCCGTCCCCGAGATCACGCCCGCGTTTTGCACCTCGATGAAGCTCCCGGAGGATGGGCTGAACGTCAGCGTGAAGGCTTGCAGCGCAATCGTGCCGGCGATGAGGAGTCGGCCGGACCCGACCGGAGTGGAGCAGGAGAACGTCTGGGACGCCGTAAGAGTGATGGGCAGCGCCACGCTGTTGTTGCCCGTGGTGTTCGAGGCCGTGATCCCCGCGACGAGCTGGATGGCGTTCCCGCCGAGGACGTATCCGCCGCTCGCCCCGGTGAAGCTGATCGTGTTGAAGCTCGTGCTGGCGCCGAGATCGTTGTTGTTAGTCAACCGGGCGGCCCCGCCGGGAAACACCAGGTCGTCGCCGGCGACCGGCGCGGTGCCGCCCCAGTTGGCCGCCGTGCTCCAGTTGGCGTCGCCCCCGGCGCCAGTCCAGGTCCTCGTGGCCGCCGCAGCCTGAGGCGCGAGGCCGAGCGCGGCAAAGAGGAGGACTGTCAAGAGAATGCGAACCGATCTGACTCTCATACCTGTGGTCATGGGCCCCCCCGTGCAGTCGGTTGCCAGGTTTAACTGGAAACCGAAGCCACCCATTCATTCGACGACGTACGCCAGAGTTGCTCTTGGAACCGTGTGACAACCGTACCGCCGCTCGGCGACCCATGTCAAGGCCGAAGGATGCCGCAGCCCCCGCCAACCACTCTGGCAACGCCCGCCGCCGCATGTTTCCTCCCGCATCGCCTCGTCTTCGAGGGTGACTCTCGACCTGCTCTCCGGAGGATCAGTCCGAGGTCGGCGCTGAGCCCGAGGCTAGGACGCACGGGGTTGCACCCGACCAGCCCCCTCGGATTAGGACGGGCTACGGCGAGGTGTTACGGAATTTCTTTCCACTACTGTCGTAGGGTTCTGGCAGGGCCGCCCGCACCCGACGTTCGCCGAGGCGGTAAACGCGGCCACCATGTTCGAGAGCCAACTCGCGGAGCGGGTCCACCGGACGACGATTGTCGAGTCCAACCCGAACGTCAAAGCCCTCATCGAGCGTCTTGGAAACGACAACACAAAGCACATGCAAACACTGGAAGACCTACGCCAACGCTCCAAAGAGAGCGCAGGAAGCTCCTGACGTTCAGGTGCCGGGAGCGTCCAGGGCGGCGTG
Source organism: Acidobacteriota bacterium (assembly GCA_003133645.1). Lineage (GTDB taxonomy): Bacteria > Acidobacteriota > Thermoanaerobaculia > Thermoanaerobaculales > Thermoanaerobaculaceae > RBG-13-68-16. The sequence goes on from PKYI01000033.1 coordinate 80,998, forward strand.
GATCTCGCGAGCGAGCGACCCCATGCCGAACGGCTTCTGCAGGAAGCGGATGCGCCCGGCTAGGGCTCCGCGCCGCATCGCTTCGTCCTCCGCATAGCCGGACATGAGGATCACCTTCAGGTTGGGCCAGCGGTCCAACAGCCCGCGCGCGAGGTCGCCTCCCGCGACCCCGGGCAGCATCAGATCGGTGAGCAGCACGTCGAATCCAGGATCGTGCGGAAGAAGCCCCGCCTCTTCGCCGCTCCCGACCGCCACGACGTCGTACTCGAGCATCTGGAGGATCTCGACCAAGCCCTGCCTCGCCCCGTCCTCGTCCTCGACCACCAGCACCCGCTCGCCATGCCCGCTCGGTGCCGCGGACGGGTCTGCCGTCGGGGTGGGCACGATGGGGTGTTCGCCCGAGCCGGCCCGCGGGAGGGCGACGCGGAACGAGGTGCCCCCACCGGGCCGATCCTCAAACGCCACGACGCCGCGGTGCTGCGTCACGATGCCGTGCACGACCGAAAGTCCGAGTCCCGTTCCCTTGCCCGTGGTCTTGGTGGTGAAGAAAGGCTCGAAGATCCGCTCGCGGATTTCGACCGGGATGCCGCTCCCGGTGTCGTCCGCGGCAAACCACACCCGCTCGCGTCCCTGGCTGCCCGAGCGGATGGTGAGACGACCCCCACCCGGCATCGCATCCGCGGCGTTGACCACCAGGTTCATGAGCACCTGGTCGATCTGGCTGCGGTCCGCGGTCACGGGCAGCGGCTCGTCGGCAAGCTCGACACTGAAGGTCACGTTGGCACGGACGAGGCGGCGGAGGAACGTTGCCGCGCTGCCGATGACCTCGTTGAGATCGAGCTGCTCAGGCTTCGCGGTCTCGCGCCGGGCGAAGAGAAGGAGTTGCCGAGTGAGGGACGATCCACGCCGGATCTCGGCCTCCAGCTCGGTCATCGTCGCTGCCATTCGGTCGGCATCGGCGTGCCGGCCGCGAACGACCTCGACATGGTTGAGCATCCCCTGCAGCAGGTTGTTGAAGTCGTGCGCCACGCCGCCCGCAAGCATGCCGACCGCTTCCATTTTCTGCGCCTGGCGGAGCTGCGCCTGGAGCGCCATCTCCTGAGTGACATCGCGCTTGACCTCGACGAAGCTTACGATCCTGCCGCTATCGTCCCGGATGGGTGAGACCGTGGCCTCCTCCTCGTAGAGGCTGCCATCCTTGCGCCGGTTGACGAAGTGCCCCTGCCACATCTCACTCTGGATGATCGTCTGCCACAACGTCGCGTAATACGCGTCGTCGTGCTCGCCGCTCTCGAGCATGGTGAGCTTCTTGCCGATCGCCTCCTCGCGCGTGTAGCCGGTAGTCCGCTCGAATGCCGGGTTGACGTACTCGATCCGACCTTCGGTGTCCATGATCACGATCGTCTCAGAGGCTTGCTCGATGGCCGCAACCAGGCGCCGCCGCTCCTCCTCGCCACGCCGCTGCGCCGTGACATCCTCGATGGTGCCCTCGTAGTAGAGCGCTTTGCCGTCCTGGTCGCGCACCACCCGCGCGCTCTCGCGAACCGCGAGCACCTGCCCATCTTTCTTCAGCCACGCCGACTCGAAGCCAATCACCTCGCCGTCACGCTCAATCCGCTCCTTGAACTCCCGTCGAGGATAGGTTGGTTCGTACCCGTCGCGCTCGAGGTTGCGGGCGGTCAGCTCCTCCAGCGAGGAGTAGCCGAGCGCCCACAGGAGGGCCGCGTTCGCCGCCAGGATCGTGCCGTCGGGCGTTGTCTGATAGATGCCGATCGGTGACTGTTCGAACAGGCTCCGGTAGCGTGTCTCACTCTCCCGCAAGGCCTCTTCGGCACGCTTTCGTTCGGTGATATCGCGTGTGACACCGAGCACGCTGGTCACCCGGCCGCTCGCATCGGTCAGTGCAGTGGCCACGATCTCAGTCTGCACAACGCCGCCTTCCTTGGTCGGCATGTCGGCTTCGATCGTACCGGTCCCGGCCGACTGGTCCCCGGCGGCGATCGCTGCAAGGTTTGCGGCGAGCTTCGCGTTGACGCGCCGCGCCGACTCCGGCGTCATGCTGGCCTCGAACGGCTGCGCCAGCATTTCTTCGGCGCTGAAGCCGCGCAGCCTCTCGACGGAAGGGCTCATGTAGGTGAAACGGCGGGTCGCGAGATCGAGCGTCCAGATGACGTCGGCCGTGTTCTCCGCGATCAGGCGATAGCGCCTCTGGCTTTCGCGCAAGGCTTCTTCCGCCCGCTTGCGCTCGGTAACGTCGCGAAAAAGGCCGGAGAATCCTATGGGCTGACCCGAAGAATCTCTTCTCAAGGATGCTGAAGTCTCAATATGTCGCTTGGTTCCATCTTTTCTGATGATTTCCCAATCGACTTCTCGGGTAGGTTCACCCGTCGTGTAGACCTTATTGAAAGCCTGAAACACCTTCTTCGTATGCTCCTTGTCAGTGAAGTGCCGATTATTCATGCCCAGCAATTCGTCTCTGGGATATCCCAACAGTCGGCACAGGGAATCATTGAAGAATGTCAAAGTACCCGCGAGATCAACCTCGAAATAGCTCTCCTCCATGTTCTCGAGAATGCCTCGATACTTTTCCTCACTCGTCTTCAACGCCTCCTCCGCGCGTCGCTTGTCCTGCTCCAGGCGGGACCGTCCGAGAGCGCCGCGAACCGCCGGCAGCAGCCGCGCCAGGTGTTCCTTGAGCACATAGTCCGCGGCTCCGGCCTTGATACACTCGGCGGCGGTCTCCTCGTCGAGCGTGCCGGTAACGATGATGACCGGGGTCGTGGGCGACCGTTGCTGGACAAGCCCGAGTGCGTTCATGCCATTGAAAGAGGGAAGCGAGTAATCGCTGAGGACGATATCGGGCTTGAAATCGGCGAGCGCCGCGATGAAATCCGGCTCGGTCTCGACGCAACGGGTGATGGATTCCAGTCCGCCGTGGTGTAGCTCGCGCTCCACCAGCGCTGCGTCGGAAGGCACGTCCTCGACGATCAGGATGCGAAGGAGCTCGACCATGGCGCCTCCCTCAGTGCAGGCCCTGGTTAAGCAAGAGCCAGTACATGCCGAGCGTTCCCACGGCTTCGACGAACTTCTCGAAGTCCACCGGCTTGACGATGTAGCTGTTGACCCCGAGGGCGTAGGCCGTCTTGATGTCCGGCTCCTCTCGCGACGAGCTGAGCACCACGACCGGGATGGTCCTGGTCGCCGGGTCCGACTTGATCCGGCGCAGGACGTCGAGCCCGGAGACCTTGGGCAGCTTGAGGTCGAGAATCACCACTTTGGGATGGTGGGGCTCACCCTTTCCTGGCTCCTGACCAGCCCCGAACAGATAGTCGAGCGCCTCGGTGCCGTCCTCCACCACGTGAATGGGGTTGGCGAGATTGGCCTTGCGAAGAGCGCGCAGGGTCAGCTCGCCGTCCTCCGGGTTGTCCTCGACGAGCAGGATGTCGACCAAATCACCGTTGCTCATGGTTTTCCTCCTCCGGCAGCGCGAAGGAGAACGTCGCGCCGCCGTCCACCGCGCCTTCACCCCACACCTCGCCGCCGTGACGGCGAACGATCCGTTGCACGAGTGCGAGCCCCACGCCCGTCCCCTCGAACTCGCGGGTCGAGTGGAGCCGCTGGAAGACGCCGAACAGCTTGCCCGCATACTGCATGTCGAAGCCGACGCCGTTGTCGCCTACGTGGTAGATGGTTCTGTTGTCCTGCCGCGACGCGCTGACCCTGATCTCGGCGCGAGGCCGGGGACGGGAGAACTTCACCGCATTCGAAATCAGGTTGACCCAGACCTGCCGGATCAGCGCGGGGTCGGCCCAGGCATCAGGGAGGTCGCCGACCGACAGGCCGACGCGTTCGCGCTCCTCGGGGTTGGGCACGGCCTCCAAGAACACGGCTTGAACCAGAGGACCCATCGCGACCCGCGCGCGGCGCAGCTCGGTGCGCCCGATCCGAGAGAACGCGAGCAAGTCGTCGATCAACTGACCCATCCTTTTCGTGTTGGCGCAGATCAACCCGAGCTGACGCTTTCCCTCGTCGTCGAGCCGGTCGCCATAATCGTCCATTACGATGCGGGAAAAGCCGTCGATGGCGCGCAACGGCGCCCGCAGGTCGTGCGACACCGAGTATGAGAACGCCTCCAGCTCCTTGTTTGCCGCCTCCAGCTCGACGTTCTTTTCCTGCAGAACCTGATCCAGTCGTATGCGCTCCGTGACGTCGCGCGCCGCGGCGAACATGCCCTGCAGCCTCCTGTCGCGATCGTAGAGGGTGGTCGCGTTCAGGGACACCACGGTCTCCTTTCCGTCCCTGCCGCGCGCAGTGAGTTCGTAGTTGTTGACCTTCCTTTCGCTCAGCACCAGTTTGATGCCCGCCTCGGCCCGATCCGGATCGGTGA
>PKYI01000006.1:0-315 GCA_003133645.1 Acidobacteriota bacterium
ACGTCGGCGATGTGGACGAAGACCTCGATGGCATCGTCGCGCGCCGGGAACGCGGTGACCGCGTCGTCGAAGTCCCGTGCGGTCTCCCCGTCGATCGTGACCGCCGAATGGTCGCGGTGATCGGCCCTGCCCTCGAGGTCCTCGGGGCGCACGCCGTCGGGCAGGGCCGCGGCGGCGCGTTCGGCGTCTGGCGGGAACTCCACGGGGATGGCGAGCTCCGCCAGCACCACGTCCTCGTCCACGCCGCTCTCCCCCGCGACGCCGAGCGTGCGCAGCAGCCGGCCCCGGACTGGGCCCTCGCCCGCAACGTCGTCG
>PKYI01000006.1:340-27955 GCA_003133645.1 Acidobacteriota bacterium
CCGGGACGGGGTCGAGCACGACGTGCACCCCCACGCGACGCGCGTAGGGGTCAACCCACGGATGGAGCGGATCGGGGACGAACCGGCCGACCAGGGTGGGGCGGCGACGGCGCAGGACGCGGACGACCTCGCCGTGGGCATCCTGCACGAGGGCCCCGCGCTTCCGGCGGGCGCCGCGGTGGACGAGGACCTGGTCGCCGTCCATCGCCGTGGAGAGTTTGTCGGCCGGGACGACGATATCGGGCAAGTCGCGCTCGCCCTGCCGGACGATCCCGAACCCGCGCGAGGTCAGCCGCAACTCGCCGACGTAGTAGTCGGAGTACTCGACCGCGATCACGCGGCCCTTCGCGCGCACGACCTCGCCGCGCTCCTCGGCCTCGGCCAGCAACGCCGCCAGCTCGGCGTGAACGACGTCCTGCTCCAGCGCGGCCGCGAGGCGGCGCTCGAGCTGCGCCACCGTGATGCCGTCGCCCCGCGCCGACCTCACCTCGGCGATGATCTGCCTACGGTGCATCGCGTTCCTCCCCTTTCTCGCCCGGGCTGCAGCGCGCATTGACACTTTCCATGACCATCGGTACACTCCCGGCGGCGCGTGCGAAAGTGGCGGAACTGGCAGACGCGCAAGGCTCAGGACCTTGTGAGCGCAAGCTCATGGGGGTTCAAATCCCCCCTTTCGCACCATCCAACCTGACTGTTCCTTCTGTTCCTTCCCGAACACCGCAGCTGCCGAGGCAGGCCGAGAGGCCAGCCTCCGGCGCCCCGTGCCCGGTCAATCGCCGGCGCCGCGAACGAAGCGCAGTGCGTCCTCGCGCTCCCAGAAGATCGGGAAGATCGTCTCCAGGCGCGTCAACTTCAGCAGCGCTTCCAGGCGGTGGTGTGGGCGGAACAGCGCAACCCTGCGGTTGGCGCGCGTGAAGCGTTGCAGGTAGCCGACCAGCTCGCCGATGCCGGTGGAATCGACGTAGTCGATGCGCGCGAAGTCGATGACGACGCCGCCCGCCGTCTTGTCGAACACCTGCTGCAGCTCCTTGGCGAACAGCTGCGCCGACTCGCCGAGCTTGATCGTCCCCTCCACCTCGACGACCGTCGCCCCGCCCTCCTCCGACCTGTTGACGCGCATGGCTGGCTCCCCCGCTTGGTCCATCTCCGTCACCCCGATACCGTCACGTCCGCGACCGCGGCGAGGCCTCCCCCGCGCAGTCCCCGGCACCGGTACCGCCGCAGGGCGCCGAACGCCCCCAGTTCGCGGACCTCGACCTCGAGCCGGTCGCCCGGCGTCAACGGCTGGAAGACGGCGACCCCGTCGAGTCCCACGAGGCGCAGCGGGCCGCGGCCCGCCGGGCGTGCCACGACCAGAATCGCCTGCGCCAGCGCCTCGGCGACCAGCGTCGACGGCCAGGCCTCGACCCCGGTGGCGGCGCCGTTCGCGGTTCCGAGCACGATCGCGACCCTCTCCGGCCCGCCTTCGTCCGCCTGCTCGACCAGCCGGAACGGAAAGCGGTGGGGAAGGGGTTCAGGCGCCCTCGACGACACCTTTGCTCCGCATGAAATCGACGAGCGCGTTCACCGAAGCCAGGGCCTTGGCGCCGACTTCCTCGTCCTGGATGCGGACGCCGAAGACCTTCTCGATCCCGATCACGAGTTCGAGCGCATCGATCGAGTCAAGACCCAGGCCGTCGCCGAACAGCGGCGCCGCGTCGTCGATGTCGCCGGGCGCCACCCCGTCGAGCTGCAGCCTGTCGATGATCAGCTGCTTGACCTTTGCATGCAATGGACTCCCGCTTGTCGCCACCAACGCCCTCCCGTCGCGGGCTAAGTATAGCCGAGCGTCTCAGCCGGAGCGCGGGAGCGAGAGTCCAAGCTCGCTCCACGAACTCGATCGGCCCGCGAACCCGATCGAGCAACGCTCGTGGTCGACCGTGACCGGCAGCCGCCGCTCCCAGGTGAGCGCGGCCAGCTCCACGAGCCGGGCCGGGTCCCGAGTGAGGTTGACGACCTCGAAGGCAACCCGCCTTCTCGCGAGGTCGGCCAGCAGGTCCGCACAGTCGGTGCAGCCCTCGGCAACGTAGACGGTGACGCTCAATCCTCGTCGCCCCCGTCGGCGGGCGGGGCCCAGGGAGCTTCCATCTGCTCCAACTCGGAGAGGAACCTGGGGTCCTCGCGCCACCCCGGCCGGGCCTTCACCCGCAGGTCGAGGTAGACCCTGACCCCGAGCAACGACTCGATGCGGGCACGGGCCGCGGTGCCGATCTCCTTGATCATCGCGCCCGCCCTGCCGACGACGATCCCCTTCTGGCTGTCGCGGTCCACCACGATGTCGGCGAAGATGCGGAGGAGCGTATGCGGCCCGGTCCCCTTTTCCTCGAACTGGCGCAGGTGCACGGTCGAGGTGAATGGGAGTTCCTTTTCCACCCGCTCGAGCATCGCCTCGCGGATGAGTTCGGTCACGAAGAAGCGCTCGCTCTGGGTAGTCGTGAGCGAGGGGTCGAGCAACGGCTCGCCCTCCGGAAGCAGCCCGAACACGGCGTCCCGGAGTTCCGCCAGCCCGTCGCCGTTGAGCGCCGAGATCGGCACCACGGCCGCATAGGCGTGCCGGGCCGAATAGAACGCGGTGCGCTCCGCCAGGCGGCTCGAAACGCCCGGCAGGTCCACCTTGTTGGGCAGCAGGACGGCTGGGGCCTCGGCCCCGTCCAGCAGTCCGACGACGAACTCCTCGCCGCCGCCGGGGTCCGCGTTGGCGTCGAACAGCTCGAGGATCAGGTCGACCTCCGCCAGAGTGTCGCGCAGCGCGTGCATCATCTGAACGTTGAGCCGGTGCAGCGGCCGGTGCACTCCGGGCAGGTCGAAGAGAACGGCCTGCCCGCGCTCCTCGGTGAGGACGCCGGTGATACGATGTCGCGTCGTCTGCGGCTTGGCCGAGACGATCGCCACCTTCTCACCGAGCAGCGCATTGACGAGCGTGCTCTTGCCGGCGTTGGGGCGGCCGAGCAGCGCGACCGTGCCCGAGCGCCTCATGCCGCGCCCTCCCCCTGGCGCCGGACGCGCACGCGGCGCAGCCGGCGCCTGTCGACGTCGACCACCTCGATGTCGAGGCCTCGCCAGAGCGTCTTCTCCCCGGCACGGGGCAAGTGGCCGAGCTGCTCCAACACCAGCCCCGCCACCGAGTCGAACCCCAGCTCGCCCACCTCCACGCCGAAGAGGTCCTCGAGCACGTCGACGTGGGCGGCGCCGTCCACGAGATAGACGCCGCTTGCCTCCTCCGCCACATCGGGCGTTTCCCGCTGGTGCTCGTCCTGGATCTCCCCGACGATCTCCTCGAGGATGTCTTCGAGCGTCACGATGCCAGCGGTGCCGCCGTACTCGTCGACGACCACCGCGATCTGCTGGCGCGCCGCCTGGAATTCGCGCAGCAGCTCGCGCAGCGGCTTCGTCTCAGGCACGATAAGCACCGGGCGCAGCAGGTCGGCGGCGGCGCCCGCCTGTCCGTTCGCCACCGCCCGAAGGACGTCCTTGACGTGCACCACTCCTTCGATCCGGTCCAGGGTCTCCCGGTACACGGGGATCCGGGTGAACATCGAGTCGGCGAAGAGGCGCTCGACCTCCGCGAAGCCCGCAGCCGCCGGGAGCGCCACCATGTCGGTGCGGGGGGTCATGATCTCGCGCGCGACCGTGTCGGACAGCTCGACGATCGAGGCGACGAGCTCGGCGTCCTCTTCTTCCAGGATCCCCGCTTCCTCGCCGGCACCGATGAACGCCTGCACGTCGTGCTCGTCGACCTCCTCCTCCTCGCCCGCCCCGGCCTGGTCCTGGCTCTCCTCGAACCTCGCCAGCACGCGCAGGAATGCGGTCCAGGGCCGGATGGCGACGAGCGTCGCCACAGCCACGCGCTCCACGCGCGCCCCCCGGGCGAACAGCAGGCCGATGCCGACCGCCGCGAGCCAGCCCGCGGCGAGGACTGCAACCAGCACAATCTGCGATGCGCCGACCAGGCGCCCCGCCCGCACCGCGACGAGCGAGAACAACACCAGCACGAGGCCCGTACCCGCTTGCAGGAAGACGATCACGCTCGCCTGGGCGTCGGACCGGCGCGGCAGGCCCGGCAGCAGCCTCCCCCGTTGCACCAGCAGGCCCCCGAGTTGGATCGCGCCCAGGCGCACAACGGCCAGCATCCCGGTGGCTGCGAGGACCAACAGGCCGAGCAGCGCGAGCGCGGTCAGCACCGCGGTCACCGGGTTCGCCCACCACAGGGCCAACGCGCTCACCCGATCAACTCCCGGCGCAGCCGCGCCTCGAGCGCGGCCATCTCGCCGCCGTCGGTCTCGTGATCGAAGCCGCACAGGTGGACGAGCGCGTGCACCAGCAAGGTCTTGAGCTCGCGTTCGACGTCGACTCCCGCCTGGTCGGCCTGGCGCCGGGCGGTCTCGAGCGAGATCGCGATGTCGCCGAGGTAGGTCGGGCCGTCGGGCTGCGCGAACCCCGCCGGGAACGAGAGCACGTCGGTCGGCGCGTCCTTGGCGCGAAAGTGCCGGTTGAGGGTCCGGATCGTCGCGTCGTCGCACACCAGGACGCCGACCTCGACCGGCCCCGCGCCGAGGCGCTCGAGCGCGGCGACCGCAAGCCGCCGCAGCGCCGGGGTCTGGCGTCCTCTGGGCCGCAGCTGCCACCGGAACGTGACCCGCGGCTTAGCCACGGCGCTTCCGGTTGAAGTCGAAGCCCGGGTAGTCGATGCGGTGGTGGAACGCGTTGGTGAGCACCCAGAAGAAGGCGGCCCCGATCTTCTCAATGTCCTTCAGCGTCAGGTCGCACTCGTCGAGCTGGCCGTCTTCGAGGATGTTCTTGACCATCTGGTCGATCATCGACTGGATCCGGCCCGGGGTGGCCTCGGAGAGCGTGCGGCTTGCCGCCTCGACCGCGTCGGCGAGCATCAGGATGCCCATCTCCTTGCTGCGGGGGCGCGGGCCTGGGTAGCGGAACTCGGTCTCCTGCACCTCGCCGTGGTCGGGGTCCTCCTTCGCCTTGGCCTGCGAGTAGAAGTACCGGATCAGCTTGGTACCGTGGTGGGTGGTGATCGCGTCCCGGATCGGTTCGGGCAGTTTGTACTGGCGCGCCAGCTCGAGGCCCGCCTTGACGTGGTTCGACACCACCAGCGCCGACATCCACGGGGTCAGGTTGTCGTGCGGGTTCTCGCCGCGCTGGTTCTCAACGAAGTACTCGGGCTTGGCGAGCTTGCCGATGTCGTGATAGTAGCAACACACCCTGGCGAGCAGCGGGTTGGCCCCGATCGCCTCGGCTGCCGCCTCGGCGAAGTTCGCCATCGCGAGCGAGTGCTGAAACGTCCCCGGGGCCTCGAGCGACATCCTCTTGAGGAGCGGCAGGTTCGGGTTCGAGAGCTCGAGAAGGCGGATGTCGGTGATCGTCCCGGTGGCGGATTCGAGGACCGGCAGCAGGAAGCTCGCCAGCGCCGCCGCGACCACGCCTCCGAGCGCGGCGGACGCCACCTGCGCCGCGAGCACCGAGCCGTCCGCCACCTTGCCGTGCCACAGCGCGAGCCCGAGCACGGCGACGGCGTTCACGCCGGCGACCACGGCGCCGACCCGCGCCAACACGTAGCGCTCCTTGAGGCGCTGGGATGCGAAGCTGGCGGCGATCCCGGCGATCAGGGCGTAGACGGCGAGCCCGGCGTCGCCCCCCAGCATGAGCGCCACGAGCACGCTCTGGCCCACGGCGAACAGCACGCCCACCGGGAGACCGAACATCAGGCTCGCGATGATCGGGCCGGCGCCGTGCGGCAGCGCGGGCAGATAGATCTCGATGTGCCCAAAGGTGTCGCGCACGAGGCTCGCGGCGACGCCACGCGCGAGAAAAGCGAAGAACCGCTCCAGCACGAGCGTCGCCAGCGTGAGGGCGATCAGGGCGCCGAATCTGACCCGTGCCTCCTCGACCGAGGGGCTCTGCCGGCGCAGGTAGAAGAGCCACGCGGCGCCGACCAGGGCCAGCAGGAGCGCGGCGCCGCCGAGCGGCAGGACCGTCTGCGTCGGCGTGTTGCGCTCCGCGAGCGCAGCCAGCAGGCGCGCGGTCTGGCTGTTCACCTCGTCGCCGCGGCGGACCAGGATCTTGCCCCTGGGGAGACGGACCGACACCTCCTCGACGGAGCTCGCGGCCTTCAGCCTCCTGGCCAGGGTCTGCCCCCTGTCGAGCACGACGTTGGGGGCCATCGCGCGCGCCAGCATCGCGGCGAGAGGCGCCCGCCAAACGCGCGGGACCGAGGGTTCGACCGAGAGGCGCTGCTCGACGACCTCGGCGAGGCCGGCGCCGCCGTCCACGAACCGGTAGACGTCGAGCTCGACCCGTTCCTCGTTCTTGCCGGCGATGCGCACCGTGATCCCACGGTCAGCCAAGTGCAGCAGTTCCGTCCGGTCGCTCACCACCCCTTGCCGGTACAACCCTTGCACCACCTCGCGCAACACGCCCAAGAGCTCCTGTGAGAAGTGGGAGGCGCGCAGCACCGCCGCCTCGTGCGGCTGGATCACCAGCGAGCCCACCTCACCGAGGCGCTGCGCGAGGTCCACGTCGTCGCCGCCGGGTTGCCTGCGGCCCTCCTGGAACACTCGGTCGAGCTTATCCGCGAGCGCGCCAGCCATCGCTGGGTCGTAGACGTAGACGGGCAGCACCTCGAAGCTGGCGCGCCGCCGCTTCTCCTCGGTGGACTCGGCATCCGGGAGCACGACGTCGCGGTCCACGACCACGTCGGACGGCGCGATCTCCCCCGGCTTGAGCAGCGGAACCCTGGTCGAGCGGCCGGGGACCACGAGCAGCGACCCGAGGACGAGGAAGAGCCCGTACCACGCCCATGTCTTGCCGAACAGCCGCCGGCGAAGCTGCACGAACTCGCCCCGCCGCACGGCGATCCGCGCCGCTGTGGTGCGGGCCTCTTTGGCGTCCTTGCCGTTCATGAGCCGTTCCCGCGTTTGGCCTCGTCCCAGGCCTCGTACGCCGCGACCACCTTCTCCACGAGCCGGTGGCGCACGACGTCTTCCTTCGCGAAGTCGAAGAAGCAGATCCCCGGGAGGTTGCCGAGGATCTGGCGTGCCTGCACCAGGCCGGAGCCCCGTTCGTTGGGCAGGTCGATTTGCGTGACGTCCCCGGTGATCGCCGCCCTGGAGTGGAACCCGAGCCTGGTCAGGAACATCTTCATCTGCTCGGGGGTCGTGTTCTGGGCCTCGTCGAGGAGCATGAACGAGTCGTTGAGCGTTCGCCCCCGCATGAACGCCAGTGGCGCGATTTCGATCACTCCACGCTCGATGTGGCGCGCCACGCGGTCGTACCCGAGGATGTCGTAAAGCGCGTCGTAGACCGGCCGCAGGTACGGGTTCACCTTCTCGACGAGGTCCCCAGGCAGGAACCCGAGACGTTCGCCGGCCTCAACGGCCGGCCTCGTGAGGACGATGCGCTTGACCAGGTGTTCGGCGAGCGCCGCCGCCGCCATCGCCACCGCCAGGTAGGTCTTGCCGGTACCGGCGGGCCCCACCGCGAACACGATGTCGAACTTGATGAGCGCCTGGATGAACAGTCGCTGCTTGAGGTTGCGCGGCACGACAAGGCGCTTGACGGAGTCCGGGATCGAGGCGTCGGTGAAGAACTGGACCAGGTCCGTCTCGGGGTCCTCCTCGATCACCCGCAGCGCCGTCCGGAACTCCTCCTTGCCCACCGAGTAGCCGCTTGCGACGAGCTTGCCGAGTTCCTCGACGAGCTTGCCCGCCGCGGCGACCGCCTCGGGCTCGCCTTCCAGCGACACCGTGTCGCCCCGGGCGGCCACCCGCACCCGCAGGCGCTCGGCCAGGTACTTGAAGTTCTCCTCGAGCGTGCCGGAGAGGATCTCGAGGTCCCGCTCGGGTAGCGTGATCGTCGTCATGCCGCTCTCGAGTCTCCACGCATCTTGCGAAACGCTCCCGTGTCGGCCATGGCTTTGATCAGGCGCGGCCCTGCCACAGCGCGTCAGCCACCCCGGCCCGGAGGTTCAACCAGCGCGCCAGCACGAAGAGCGCGTCGGAGAAGCGGTTCAACAGCGGGATCACCGCGCCGATCTCCTCGCCCCCGTCGCGCAGCAGGACCACCTCCCGCTCGGCCCGCCGGCACACCGTGCGCGCCAGGTGCGCAAGCGCTGCGGCGCGTACCCCGGACGGGAGCACGAAGTTGCGCAGCGGGGGGAGATCGCCCTCCATCTCGTCGATCCAGCGCTCAAGCCAGCCGGGACGAAGCACATCCTCGGAGAGGCCGAAACGCCCCCGGGGGTCCGACAGGAACGCTCCCACCTCGAAAAGGAGCGCCTGGACGCGTGTCAGGTCGGCCACGGCGGGCGAGGGCAGGGCCTCGGCCAGCAAGACCCCCACAACGGCGTTCAACTCGTCGACGGCCCCATACGCTCCGACCCGCCGGCTGCCCTTCGAAACCCTCGAACCGTCTCCCAAGCCAGTCGACCCGTCATCGCCGGTCCGCGTGTAAACCTTCACTGGTTTATGGTACCACCGTGGCGCCCCCGCCACCCGTCCCCGTCATCTCGGACACCTTCGCCAGGAACTCGTCGAGCGAGAACGGCTTGATGAGAAGACCCGCCGCCGCCAGGACGTCGTCTCCAGCAGGGTCGTAGCCGGTGCAGATGACCACCGGGACCCCCGGCGCGCCCGCGCGCAGGCGGCGCAGCGCCTCGCGCCCGTCCATCACCGGCATCACGAGGTCGAGCACGACGAGGGCGAACCGTTCCGGGGCCGCCAGGACCTTCTCGACCGCCTCGAGACCGTTTGCGGCCTCCACCACCTCGTAACCGGCGGCGCGGAGGGTGGTCGCGAGGGGCGTGCGCACCATCTCCTCGTCGTCGGCCACCAGGACGGCCCCCGCGCGGCGCAGCGCCGGCGCCTCCTCCTCGGCGGCTGACACCGTGGACCGGACCGGCAGCTCGAGCCAGCTCCGCCCACCCATCCCAACGGCCGGCCCCCCTCCGGTACGCCCGCCGTGGCGCATCGCGATCAGTTCTGCCAGCGCACGCGCGGTCCGACGGGAGGCGAAGTGCTCGCGGTCATCCTCCCCCTCGGGGCCGGACCCGGCGGCCGTCGCCCCGGTATCGGAGAACACCACGCGAACGGATCCCGGGGCGCTCCCCTCCCGCAGACTCACCTCCACTGCGCCGCCCAGCTCCATGCCGCCGAGCGCCGCCGCGAGACTGACCTCGAGCCAGAGAACGATCTGGGCGGCGTCCGCCAACACCCGGTCGTCCTCCACCTCGCGGCGGGATGTCAGGCGCACCCTGGGAGGCAGCGCCGGAGCGGCCTTCTCGAGCCAGCGCTCGATGACCGGCCCCAGCCGCACGGGCCGCAACGCCCCGCTCCCGCTGCGAGACACCGCCACGAACCTGCGCAGGTCCTCGACCGCGCCGGCAACCAGCCGCTGCGCTACCTCGAGCGTCCCTGGCGCCGGGGCGCCGGCCTCGAGCTCGTCCAAAGTCCCCAGCAGTGCCTGGAAGTTGTTGCTGATCTTGTGCGCCAGGGAGGTCCCGAGCTGCGAGAGCGCGCGATCGCGCGCGGCCGCCGGGAAGTCGCGCCCATCGTTGCGCTGCCCTCCCACCTCCGAGGCGACGAACAGGACCCCCGTCGGGTCCGCGCCGGCGCGGACGGGAAACGCCCTGAACTCTACGGTGAGCACGTCGCCGTCCTCGCGCCGGATCCGCGCCTGTCCGCCGCTGGGGGTTCCACGGCGGGCCTTCGACAGCGCCGACACGACGACTCGCCGGTGTGATGCCTCGACGATCGACAAGAGCGGGCGCCCCTGAAACCCGCGTGGGTCGTACCCGGTCCGCTCCGCGAGCGCCGCGTTCGCCCAGGCCAGGTTCCCGGAGGTGTCGGTGACCACGAGGACGAGGGGCGCGGCGGCCGCGATCGCCTCGACGACCGCCTCCGCCCGGTGGCGCAGCTGCAGACCCTGCCACGACACGTACACGACCGCCTCATCGAACTCATGCACCGAAGTCGCGGTCACCTCCGCCGCGAACGTGCGCCCATCGCTCGTTGCCAGGTGTGCGACGACCGTCGCGCTCCCCCCGCCCTGGGCCCTGCGATCGTCGAGGTATGCGGCGACCCGGTCGTGGTCGGCAGCCACCACGAACGTCAGGAAGTCGCACCCGCCCAGGCTGTCGCTGTCGCCGCGGCCGAGTTCTTGCGCGGCATGCAGGTTTGCTCCCACGACCCGGTGGCCCGCGAGGCACACCACCGGAGACCCGGCGTGGTCGGCCAGACCGCGCCACCGCGTCTCGCGCATCCGGCGCTGGGCCAGCGCTTGCCAGCGCTGGGCCTCGCGCACCGCGGCCTGCCGTTCCGCGTTGGCGCGTTTCCAGGCGGCAAACGCCACCACCGCCCCCGCCGCCAGCACAGCCAGCAGTGCGACGGTTCCCAGACCCAGGGGCCGCGACTCCTCGCCGGGCCTCCGCTGCGTCGCCACGGCGGGTCCCCGTTTTTGGCCGGGCTGCGTAACCTCGACGGCGGTCCCGACCCAGCGGCCGCCGGCGAACGATCCGGCTCCGACCGCGAGGGCAGTCCCGGCGACAGCAACGGCCCACACGGCGCGGCGTGCGCTCTTGCTCGACATCGGCCTGAGCTATTCTAGCCCGCGGACGCGGGGGGCCGGTGCGCGGGCGCATCACGCCAGTTGCCTGACCCGGCCGTTGCCGGTAGCACGCCCGAGGGGAGGGCATGCGCGTGGTGGTGCTTTCTTTGCTCCTCATTGGAGTCGTTGCCGTCGTCTTCACGGCCGCCGCCGACCGGCCGGAGGGGCGCTGGTTCGCGACCCGTTCGGTCACGGTGGCTCGCCACGGGATGGTCGCTGCGGCGCATCCGCTCGCGGTCCAGGTCGGGATCGACGTGCTCAAGCGCGGTGGGGGCGCCGTGGACGCCGCGATCGCGGTCAACGCCGCGCTTGGCCTCATGGAGCCGGTGTCCGCCGGTCTCGGCGGCGACCTCTTTGCCATGGTGTGGGACCCGACCAAAGGCAAGCTGGTCGGCCTCAACGGCTCGGGGCGCGCCCCGCTGGCGCTCACGCCCGCCAAGGTCCCGGCGCAGACCGATGGGACGATCCCGCCGTACTCGCCGTACTCGTGGACCGTCCCGGGCTGCGCCGACGCCTGGTTCGATCTGCACACACGGTTCGGCCGGCTGCCGATGAAGGACCTCCTGGCCCCGACAATCGCGTACGCGAAGGAGGGCGTCCCAGTGCCGCAGGTGATCGCGGGCTCGTGGGCGCGCAGCGTCGCCCAGTTCAAGGACACGCCCGGGTTCGCCGAGGTCTTCCTCGCGGGCGGCAAGGCGCCGGCCGAGGGCGAGCCGTTTGCCAACCCCGCCCTCGCCCGCACCCTCGAGATCCTCGCGGCGGAAGGCCGCGATGCCTACTACCGCGGCAGAATCGCCGAGAAGATCGTGGCGTACTCGAAGAGAGTCGGCGGCTTCTTCGCCATGGAGGACTTCGCCCGTCACACAAGCGAGTGGCAGGAGCCGATCTCCACGACGTACCGCGGCGTCACCGTCTGGGAGCTGCCGCCCAACGGCCAGGGGCTGGCGGCGCTGGAGATGCTCAACATCCTCGAGCGCTTCGACCTCAAGGCGCTCGGCCGCGACAACCCCGACTTCTGGCAGATCATGGTCGAGGCCAAGAAGCTTGCGTTCGCCGACCGGGCGCGCTGCTATGCCGACCCCGCGTTCTTCCCCGCCCCGCTCGCGGCGCTTCTGGACAAGGGATACGCGGCGAAGCAGGCGGCGCGCATCGACAAGCGGCGGGCGGCCCGCTCGGTCGAGCCCGGCAACCCGGCGCTCCGGCACGGCGACACCACGTTCCTCGTCACCGCCGACGACCGCGGCATGATGGTGGCGCTGATCCAGTCCAACTACACCGGCTTCGGCTCCGGCTACGTGGTCCCCGAGCTCGGCTTCGGGCTGCAGGACCGGGGCGCCCTGTTCTCGCTCGAGGCCGGCCACCCCAACGTCCTCGCCCCCGGCAAGCGGCCGTTTCACACGATCATCCCGGCGTTCCTCGGGAGGGACGGGAAGCCGCAGATGGCGTTCGGTGTCATGGGCGGCGACATGCAGCCGCAGGGCCACGCCCAGATCGTGGTCAACGTCGTGGACTTCGGCATGAACCTGCAGGAAGCCGGGGACGCGCCGCGCTTCTACCACACCGAGGACTCGGAGCCCACCGGCACGGTGATGACCAACGGCGGGAACCTGAGCCTGGAGCTCGGCGTCCCCGAGGAGGTGCGCCAGGCACTGCTGCGGCGCGGCCACAAGCTCGTCGAGGCGAGCGCCAGCGTCTTCGGCGGCTACCAGGCGGTCTGGCGCGATCCTGCGACCGGCGTCTACTTCGGCGCGAGCGAGTCCCGCAAGGACGGCTGCGCGATGGGCTACTGAGGCGAATGAACACCTCGATGCGGGACCTGTTCCTTCTGCGGCCGGGTGTCGTGTACCTGAACCACGGGTCGTTCGGGGCGTGCCCGCGCCCGGTGTTCGATCGCTACCAGGCGTGGCAGCGCGAGCTGGAGGCCGAACCCGTCGAGTTCCTCGGCCGGCGCTTCGCGGAGCTGATGCGCGGCGCCCGCGGTGCACTGGCCGCGTTCGTCGGCGCCGACCCCGACGATCTCGTGTTCGTGCCCAACGCCACCACCGGCCTCAACGCCGTCGCCCGTTCCCTCCGCCTCGAGCCGGGCGACGAGGTGCTCGCGACCGACCACGAGTACGGCGCCCTCGACCGGACCTGGACGTTCATCTGCGAGAAGCGCGGCGCGCGTTACGTGCGCCGGCCGCTGCCGCTCCCGATTGCTTCGGCGGAGGGGATCGTCGACGCCGTGTGGTCGGGCGTCAACGACCGCACGAGAGTCCTTTTCCTGAGCCACGTCACCTCGACGACGGCCGTCGTCCTGCCGGTGGCGGAGCTCATCCGGCGCGCCCGCGAGCGCGGCATCATCACGGTGATCGACGGCGCCCACGCGCCCGGCCAGATCCTTCTCGACCTCGCGGCGCTCGGCGCCGACTTCTACGCCGGCAACTGTCACAAGTGGATGAACGCGCCGAAGGGCTCGGCGTTCCTCCACGCGCGCCGCGCCATGCAGCCGCTCCTGGAGCCGCTCGTCGTGAGCTGGGGGTGGCGCAGCGACCGGCCCGGGCCGTCGCGCTTCGTGGACGAGTACGAGTGGCAGGGCACGCGCGATATCGCGGCGTACCTCACGGTGCCCGCGGCGATCGATTTCATGCACGAGCACGCCTGGCCGGCCGTGCAACGCGACTGCCACGACCTCGCCCGCGCTGGACGCGACCGGATCAACGCGGTCACCAGGCTGGCGCCGCTGACCCCGGCCGGCGACGGGTGGTTCGGCCAGATGGCCACCGTCGCGCTGCCGCCCTGCGACCACGAGGCGCTGCAGCGCCGCCTCTTCGACGAGTTCACGATCGAGATCCCGACGTTCTCCTGGAACGGCGGTTCCTACCTCCGGGTCTCGATCCAGGCGTACAACGACGTCTCCGACGTCGACGCCCTCGTGCACGCGCTCTCGCGCCTTCTCCCAACTGTGGCGTAAAGGCAGGACGCAGAGCACAGAAAGGCCTGGTCAGTGGTCCGTGGGCGGAGGCCCGTAGTCCGTGCTGGCTGCGCCGGCCGCAGGCCGCGCAGGCTCAAGCCCCTCCCTCGAAGACGAACGCTCCACCGCAGGCAGGGCCTCGCGCCTTGGGGCGTGTAGCCGCGTCGCCGAGAGTGGTAGGGGCCGGTGATCACACTTTGCTGCCGGCGGCCTGACGAGGAGGTACCCATATCGCTCGGCCGGCGGGCCAGCGCTGCCGAATCGCGAACAAAGTGTGATGCCCGGCCCCTGGCAAAGCGCGCGAACCCCGCCGCGCCGGAGTGTAGCCGGAGGCTACATGAGGACGCGAGCGAGGCGAGCCGAACGCCCGGCGAGACGCGGCTCTGCCGCGGCTCGCCGGGGGGCGCAGGGGGTCAAGAGCGGCCGGGCGGGTGGTGGAGCGCCCGCGGGACCCCCCGCCAGGATTGTGGTCCGCTATCGGCGGCGCCCTTAGCGGGCCAGGCGGCAGCCGAGGGCGATCGAGAAGAACTTCGACTCCTCCGAATCCGCCCGGCTCGTCAACACGCACGGCGCCGAACTCCCGACGACGACCGCCGCCAGGCGCGCCCCGCCCAGGATCGTGGCCGACTTGTAGAACACGTTGCCGGTCTCGATGTTGGGGAAGATGAGCACGTCCGCGTTGCCTTCGACGGCGGAGCGCAGCCCCTTGATCTCGCACGCCTCGGGCGAGAGGGCCACATCGAGCGCAAGTGGCCCGTCCACGATCGCGCCCTTGATCTGCCCGCGCTCCGCCATCTTGGCGATGATCGCGGCGTCCATGGTCGCGGGCATTCTCTCGGAGACCTTCTCGCTGGCGGCGAGCAGGGCCACCCTGGGGATTTCGATCCCGAACGAGTGCGCGGCGTCCACGGCGCAGGTCACGATCTTGACCTTCGTGGCCAGGTCGGGCGCCGGGATGACCGCCACGTCGGAGACGAGCAGCAGCTTGCCGTGCGTCGCCTGGTAGGCCGGCACGTCGAGGACCGTGATATGGGTGAGCACGGCGCCCTTCGGCAGCAACCCACTCTCCTTGTCGAGGATCAGGTGCATGTACTTCTCGGTGCCGATAAGTCCCTTCATCAGGACGTCGGCCTCGCCGTCCCGGACCATGTCCCGCGCCCTGACGCCGGCCAGGTACTCGTCGCGCTCGTCGATGACGGTAAGCAAATCAGGATCGAGCTTGAACCTGGCGCACAGCGCCGCGATGCGGGCGGCGTCCCCGACCAGGGTGACCTTGGCAATCATTTCCCTGGCGGCGCGCGCGGCCGCCTGGATCGTGTTCTCGTCGTGCCCGGCGGCCACCACGAGTCGGCGCGGAGGGGTGCCCTTCACGTTCTCAACAAGCTGCTCGAGCGTCCGGATCGGTGCCATCGTTTCTCCCCCAACCACCTTGCGGAGTGAAGAGTTGACGGTAAACGGTAAAAGGGAAAAGGAAAACGGAAGCCAGCGCCTCGTCTGTCGTTTTCCCTTTGCCGTCTTCCCTTTTCCCTCTTCCTACGCCCTGTGCCCTGTCTCTATCCCTCGGCCTGATACTCGCGCGCCGCCTCCTTGCGGTTGAGCACGCGCAGCGCCCCCTTCGCCAGGGCGAACATCTCGTTCTCACCGGGATACACGGTGACTCCGCAACCAACCGCGGCGACGAACCCGGTGATCGCATCGACCAACGCCTGCGAGCGAGCCATCCCGCCGGTGAGCAGGATGCGGTCCACCGGCTCGCCGTCGAACGCTGGGACGAGCGCCGCGATGTTCTTGGCGATCTGGTACGCCATCGCCTCGAACACCGCCGCGGCATCGCCGTCGCCGCCCGCGATCCGGCGCTCGACCTCGCGCAGATCGTCGGTGCCGAGCAAATCCATCAACCCGCCGCTTCCCTTGTTGAGAGCCTTCAACTCCGCCTCGGTGAGCGTCCCGGAGAAGCAGAGCTCGATGAGCTGGCCGACCGGGAGCGATCCGGACCGCTGCGGCGTGAACGGTCCCTCGCCGTCGAGACCGTTGTTGACGTCGATGTAGCGGCCACGCTTGTGGGCGCCGATCGTGATGCCGCCGCCCATGTGGGCGACGATCACGTTAACCTTCTCGTAGAACGTCTCGTTCTCCTCGGCGTACCGGCGCGCGCTGGCAATCTGGTTGAGGGCGTGGCTGATGACCTTGCGCCGGATCGCCTTGACGCCGGTGATTTTGACGCGGCCCGGGGCCTCGTCCACGACCACGGGGTCCACGATGAACGCCGGTTTCCCGCTCTCCGCCGCGAGCTCGTTGGCGATCAGAGCGCCGAGGTTGGAGGCGTGCTCGCCGAACGCGCCCGACTTGAGGTCGGCGATCATCGCCTGCCCGATCCGGTAGGTGCCGTGCGCGATCGGACGCAACAGGCCGCCGCGAGCCGCGATCGCGTCCACATCGGCCATCGTGAGGCCGCGCTTGGCGAGCGCCGTCGCGACGACTTCCTTGCGGAACGCAAACTGCTCGGTGATGCGCCTCCCCTCGAACGGCGCAAGCTCCGCGGACGTGTGCTGAAGCTCGGCGGAGAAGCTCTCCTGCTCCCCCTCGTACACGCTGATCTTCGTCGAGGTGGAGCCGGGGTTGATCGCCAGCACCCGGGGCCGCCGGAAGAACGTGTCCTTCGGCGTCTGCGTCCAGTCCCCGAAACGGTGCATGCGCAGCACCGAGGCCTTCACACTCAGGCGCACGTCCTCGGGGGTGCAGTCCATCGCCAGGTCGACGCCACGGGACTTGAGCCCGATCATGACGGTGAATTTCTTCGCGTCGGGGTAGCGGGTTGCGTAGAGGTGGTAGAGGAGGTTCCCCATGTCGAGGTTGGGGCAGACGATCACATTGGTGCCGCCGGCCCAGTCGTCGCCCCCGTGGCCGCCGTAGTACGTTGCGGAACGCTGCGACAGCGCCACGCTCATCTTCACCTCGGCCGCGATCTTGATCGAGGCGTAGCGGGAGCCGTGCCGCACGCGCTCGGCCAGCACCCCGGGAATCAGCTCGGCGGCGCGGCGCACCAGATCGGCGGACGGTCCCTCGTCGGACCCGCGATGGGAGTAGGAGACAATCGCCCCGTGGATCTCGGGCAGCACGTCCTCCGGGATGATGTCGCGGGCGATCGCGCAGGTTCCGACGGCGACATGCGCCAATGCCTCGGGGGTCATGGTGGCGTTCACTCCCACGTCGCCGAACACCACGATGTTGTGGGGAAAGATCGCTTCGGGGTGCGCGTCCGAGAGAACGAAGACGCCGGCCTCGCTCGGCATGTAGCGGATCGTCAACGCCCGCACCATCGGCCGGAAGAAATCCTTGGGCTCGTGCGTCGCCCCGCCGACCACCATGTCGGCGTGCCCCAACCTCACGGCGAGGATCCCGAACTGCGCCGGGTCCGAGGCCACCCGCCGGGCCTCGGCCGCCGACCGAATCTGGCCGCCCTCGCGGCGCTCCTCGAGGTAGTGGCTCGCAAACCTGGCGAGCAGCTTCTCCTCCTTCACGGGTTCGATGAAGACGCTCTCGGAGAAGGTGAACTCGATCCGGGTGGGATCAACGTGCCGGAGGTCTCGCGCCGCGACCTCGCGCACTTCGGCTTCGGGGGCGAGGAAGACCGGCCGGATGAACCGCGCCAGGTAGCACGCCCCCTCCAGTACTCTCGGGTCGAGCGGCTCGACGAACACGACCGTCGGCCGCGTGCGCGCCACCGCGAGGATCTGGCGGTCGAGCGACCCCTCGATGTCGAACATTCTCCCCTCCCGTCCCGACACGGGAGTGCAGCGCGAGGACCCTCCCGTAGCCTGATTCTAGCAGGAGAATGTGACGAAACGGAACAAGCTCGCGGCTCCGGCGGGGTTCCGCCGCCGGCCGAACGCTAGGCCCTCGTGACGCGGCCGAGCCAGATCTCGCGCAGCAGGCGCCGGACGAGAGCGAGCACCCCCCCGATCCCCTCGCCGGCCAGCTCGACGTAGGGCTGGATGCCGGTCGCCAGGGCTTCGGTGCGCGCCTCTTCACTGCCGTCGTCTTCGACGAGGACGCAGCGCATCCCTGCATTGGCCCGCACCAGCCCCGCGAGGGCGCCCCAGAACGCCGCGTCCGGGTGGCACGAGGTCGCGGCCAGCAGCAGGTCGGGCGCCGCCGGGGGAAGAGTGTCGCCGTAGGGCGCAGGGTTGGCCCACTCGCCGACGAAGAGGCTCCTCAGGTAGCGGTGGTCGGCGGCGACCGCCGGCCGCATCAGGGCGGCGCCCACGACCTCCTCGGTGGCTTGTTTCTCCGGGTCGAAGGCGTAGTCGGCCCCGGCCCGCACCGCGTCCTGCTTCTCGGTGAGGAACGCGCCGGCCGCGAGGACCTTACCGGCGAAGCCGTTGCGCCGCAGGCCGGCAATTGCTTCCAACCTTCGCTCGTGGGACGCGATCGGCCCCTTGAGCAACAGGGCGACGTCGTAGCTGCCCCCGAGCGCGCGCTCCGCCAGCTCCCACGCCTGCGCGACGCTGTCCACGTGCAAGCCGGGGTGGCGCTCGGTAAGGAGCCGCTCCGCCTCGTACCGGTCGGGCAGATCCCCGCAGACGACGACCCGCCCGGCCACCGTCAGTTCTCCCCGGAGATGAAGCGGTCGTGCTCGCGCTCGAGCAGTTCGAAGTGCTTCCCTTCCTCGCGCGCTAGGAACTCGAACATTTTCTTGACGCCGGGGTCTCCGACGATTCGGGCGCAGGTGAGGTAGAACTCCCGCGCCTTTTGCTCCCGATCCATCGCGATGCGCACCGCTTCCTCGGGACGGGTGTTTTCGTTCACTCCGAAATCGTCCTTGCCGCTCATGGCAACTCCCCCACTCTCTTCCGGAACGTTAACGCAGATTTCCGCCCCGCGCCACTGTGCCGGCCGGCCGATGGCGCCCCGCCACCGCCAGGACCCGCCGGCGGCGGCGCCGCGCTCAGCCGCGCGGCATCGGCAGCAACGCGCCGCCCGAGACCGGAATGTCGAGGCCCGTGAGGTGACGCTGGCGCTCGTCGGCGAGGAACAGCACCGCCGACGCGACGTCCTCCGGCTCGGCGATCCGGCGCAGTGGCACCGCGCCGACGATCGCGTCCAGCTTGCCGGGGGCCGCGAGCGCGTCCCTCGCCATCGGGGTGTTCACCCACCCCGGGGAGACCAGGTTGACGCGGACGTCGGGGGCGAGCTCCTGCGCCAACGACTGCACCAGCCCCCAGAGCGCGGCCTTCGAGCCGGCGTAGTGACTGTGCTCCGGCTCGCCCCGCTCCCCCGCGGTGGAGCCGATGAACACCATGCTGCCGTGTTTGATCGTCTTCGCGCCTTCGCGGGCGAGGAAGTACGCCGAAAACGTGTTGGTGCGGAACATCCGTTCGAGGTTCTCGGCGGTCAGAGTGCGGATCGCGCCGTCGTTCCAGATTCCCGCCGAGTGCACGAGGACGTCGAACGCCCCGGCCGCGCGCACCAGCAGCACGCACCCCTCCTCGGTCGCGAGGTCGGCCGCGACCGGCACGACGCGCTCGGCCCCGAACTCGCGCCGCAGCTCCTCGACCGCAGCGCGGTTGCTGCGGCCGTGCGCCACCACCGCGTCTCCGGCCGCAAGGAACGCCCGCGCACAGGCCATCCCGATCCCGCTCGAAGCCCCCGTCACGATCACGCGCCGCATGCATCCCCCCCACGATGCACCGCGAGGGCCTCGCCGTACGCCGCCACGCTCACCAGCGCCTTCAACGTGACCCAGCGCGAAGGCTCCCCCGCGGGCTCGCCGAACGGCACGGCCTGCTGCTGCGACCACCGGCCGCTGCCGTCCTGCCGGGCGAGCACGCCGAGCAAGGCCCGCAGCACTGGCGGTTCGGCAGGCCAGCCG
The DNA here is from genome assembly GCA_003133645.1 of Acidobacteriota bacterium. Classification (GTDB taxonomy): domain Bacteria; phylum Acidobacteriota; class Thermoanaerobaculia; order Thermoanaerobaculales; family Thermoanaerobaculaceae; genus RBG-13-68-16. The sequence goes on from PKYI01000006.1 coordinate 19,819, forward strand.
TTGCGGGCGAGGACGAAGAGCGCGTCGAGCAGGTCCGTCCGCCCCAGGTTCGGATGCGCGAACGCCCACCACCCCCGCGGCGCGTTCCCCTCGAGCCAGAGGCCGGGCTCCATCAACGCCCCCGCGGCGCGTTTCGCCATGCCGGCGAGCGGCGCGCGCTCCTCCGGCGTCAACTCGGCGAGGAAGCGCAGCGCTGCGACGCAGGCAACCGGGCAGGCGCCGGCCACGAGGTGACGCAGCTCCGGGCACGACCACCCCCCCGTCCCACCGTTGCGCTCGGCGAGCCACGCGACCGCCTCCCGCACCCGCGGGTGGTGGGCGAAGCCGAACCGAGCGAGCGCCGCGCACGCCTCCGCGGTGAAGCACGCCGAGGGCGGACGGCCGCGCGAGGCCGAGAAGCCGCCGGCGCGCGGCTGCAGCGACTCGAGCAGCTTCTCGGCCGCACGCTCGGCGCGCGGGTCCTCGGGGTCGGCGCCGAGCGCGGCCAGGGCGATCACGTGCCAGGCGGTCCCGCCCCAGCGAGCGCCGTAGGCGACCGGCGAGCCCCAGTACCCGAAGGGGTTCTGCTCCGCGAGCAGGCCGGCGGCGGTTCCCGTCTCACGCGCCGCCAGCCGAGCCCGCACCACAGCCGGGCTGTCCGGGGGGCGCCCCAGCAGCGTCGTCAGGGCCCGCCACACCACGCCCGGCTCGTCATCGCCGAGCAGGAAGCCGGTGGGGTCGCCCCGGAGGTGGCGCCACCACGCCGCTTCGCTCACGCGCTCCGCCTCCGCTTCGACTTCGTCATCTGGATCTGCTGCAGCGCGCCGTTGATGCGCGTCATCCTGCGCTGGCGCGCCTGGATCGCCGGGATGTCATCGAGGTCGACCACGACGGAGCGGATGTCGCGGAGCATCTTCTCCAGCTCCGCGTGAAGCAGGTCGAGCTCTGGGTCGGTGAGGCGCTTAAGCTGAACCGCGCTGACCAGCGTGTAGCCGTCGCCGACTTGAGAGGCCATCGCCGGTGCCGACCCGCCCATGTATGGACTCATGCCGCCCTCCCGCCGCCGAGTTTCCCGCCGTCCTGCAAAGCCATCGTACCACCGCGGTTTGCGCTCCCACCGGCTGGTGACGGGCGAGGGCCTGGAGTGCTACGTTGCGTTTGCAGTGGGAGGAAAGGACGAACGATGGCGCCTGAGAGCCTGGACCTGTTCGCGATCGACGAGCTTTTGACCGACGAGGAGCGGATGGTGCGCGACACCGTGCGCGACTGGGTGCGCGAGCGAGTGATGCCGCACATCGAGGCGTGGGCGTGGGAGGGCCGCTTCCCCGGCGAGCTGGTCCCCGAGATGGCCCGGCTCAACCTCTTCGGCGCCACCCTCAGGGAGTACGGGCTGCCGGGGCTGTCGAACGTCGCCTACGGCCTGGTGATGCAGGAACTCGAGCGCGGCGACTCGGGGCTGCGCTCGTTCGTCTCGGTGCAGTCCGCGCTCGTGATGCACCCGATCATGGCCTGGGGCTCGCAGGAGCAGAAGGACCGCTGGATCCCCCCTCTTGCGCGCGGCGAGGCGATCGGCTGTTTCGGCCTCACCGAGCCCGATTTCGGCTCCAACCCCGGCGCGATGCGGACCCGCGCCCGGCGTGACGGCGACTCGTGGCTTCTCGCCGGCGAGAAGGCGTGGATCACGAACGGCTCGATCGCCGATGTCGCGGTGGTGTGGGCCAAGGACGACGACGGCGTCGTCCGCGGGTTCCTCGTCGAGCGCGGCGCGCCGGGCTTCGCCGCCGTTGACCACAAGGGCAAGTACTCGCTGCGCGCGTCGGTGACCTCGCAGCTCGTCCTCTCCGACTGCCGCGTGCCGGAAGCCAACCGCCTGCCCGGCACCGCCGGCCTCAAATGCCCGCTCGGCTGCCTGACCCAGGCGCGTTACGGGATCGCGTGGGGCGCGCTCGGCTCGGCGCTCGCAACCTTCCACGCGGCGCTCGACTACGCGAAGACGCGGGTGCAGTTCGGCGGGCGCCCGATTGCCGCCCACCAGATCATCCAGGAGCGCCTCGTCTGGATGGCCAACGAGATTACCAAGGGGCAGCTCATGGTCTGGCGCCTGGGCCGGCTCAAGGACGAGGGGAAGGCCACGTTCGTCCAGGTCTCGCAGGCCAAGCGCAACTCGTGCTGGGTGGCGCGCGAGTGCGCCCGCCTCGCGCGGGAGATTCACGGGGCCAACGGGATCGTCAACGAGTTCCCGGTGATGCGCCACATGATGAACATCGAATCGGTCTACACCTACGAGGGCACCCACGACATGCACACGCTGATCCTCGGCGAGCACCTTACCGGCATCCCCGCGTTCATGCCGCCCGCAGAAGGGAAGTGAACTATCGTTTCATGATCGAGTCGAGGATCATCATGAACGCGGCCTGCTGCTCGGGCTCGGTCTTCTCGATCACCGCGAGGCAACCCGAGGCGTCGAACGCGCGGTGCAGCTCCTCGGCGGTGTGCGAGGACGAGATGATGATGCGCTTGAGGTTGACGCCGCGCCGGCGCGCCTGCTCGAGTACGGCGGCGCCGTCGAGGCCCGGCATCTCCCAGTCGAGCAGCATGAGGTGGATGTCCGGGCGCAGCTCGTCCAACGCCGCTTGCGGGTCGGAGTACGTCTCGACCGCGGCCCTCGCGCCGTAGCGCCGCTCCAGCAACTGCCTCCAGAAAGCGCACTGGAGCGGCGAGTCGTCCACGACGACGACGCGGCGCGGGCTACCTTCGCTCACGCCTCCACACCGCCTTGCCGCCGACGAGAGTGGCGGCAGGCCACCCCTTGAGCCGCTGGCCCGCAAACGGGGTGTTGCGCGAGAGTGACCGGAAGCGATCGGGGTTCACGGTCAAGCGCGCCTCGAGGTCGAGCAGCGTGATGTCGGCCGGGCTGCCCACCTTGAGCGAACCGCCCGGCAGGCCGAACACCCGGGCCGGGTTGCTCGACCACAGGGCGATGAACATGCGCAGCGGCAGCTTGTGGCGCCGCACCAGCAGGTCGTAGGTGACGGGGACCGCGGTCTCCAGGCCGACGATGCCGAACGGCGCCAGGTCGAACTCGAGAACTTTCTCGTCGGCGTGGTGGGGGGCGTGGTCGGTCGCGAGGCAGTCCACGGCGCCGTCCTGCACGCCCTGGAGGAGCGCCGCGACGTGGTCCGGGCTGCGCAGCGGCGGGTTCATCTTGGTGTCGGTGTCGTACTCGCTGTCGGCCACGGCCTGGTCGGTGAGCGCGAGGTGGTGCGGCGTGACTTCGCACGTCACTGCGATGCCCTTCGCCTTCCCCTCGCGAACGCGGTCGAGCCCGCCGCTGGTCGAGACATGCGCGACGTGGAGGCGCCCGCCCGTGAGTTCCGCGAGCACGACGTCGCGCGCGACCATCACCTCCTCGGAGGCGGCGGGGATCCCGCGCAGCCCGAGTCGGGTCGCCACCGCCCCCTCGTGCATGACCCCCTTGGCCGCGAGGCTCGGCTCCTCGCAGTGGTCCACGACCGGGACGCCGAACAACTGCGCGTACTCGAGGGCGCGGCGCATCAGGTAGGCGTTGTGGACCGGCTTGCCGTCGTCCGAGAACGCGACCGCGCCGGCCCGCGCCATCTCGCCCATCTCCGCCAGCTCCTCGCCCTGCAACCCCTTGGAGACGGCGCCGATCGGGTACACGCGGGCGAGCCCGGCCGCGACCGCTCGCCCGCGGATGAACTCGGTCACGGCCGCGTTGTCGTTGACCGGCTGCGTGTTGGGCATGCAGCACACGGCGGTGAAGCCGCCCGCCACCGCCGCCGCGCTCCCGGTCGCGACCGTTTCCTTGTACTCGAACCCGGGTTCGCGCAGATGGGTGTGGACGTCCACAAAGCCGGGCGCGACCACGAGCCCGGTGGCGTCCAGCACCTCCGCGTCCCGGTCGTCGATCCGCTCCGCGAGCCGCGCCACCTTCCCGTCCACGACCAGGACCCAGAGGCCCTCGTCCAGCCGCTGGGTTGGGTCTACAACCCGCCCGTGCTTAATCAGCAGTCGGCTCACCGTGCCCTCCAGCCAGCAGGTACAGCACCGCCATGCGCACCGCCACCCCATTGGTCACCTGCTCCAGGATCACCGACTGGGGCCCGTCCGCGACCCGGGAGTCGATCTCCACCCCGCGGTTCATCGGGCCCGGGTGCATCACCAGGCAGTCCTTCTTCGCGAGCTTCAGCCGCTCCGGGGTGAGGGCGAAGAAGTCGTAGTACTCGCGCACCGTCGGGAAGTTCATCCGCCCCTGCCGCTCGAGCTGGATCCGGAGCATCATCACCACGTCGGCCCCGGCGATCGCGTCCTCGATCCGGCGGTGCACCTCGCAGCCGAGCTTCTCCATCCCGAGCGGGATCAGGCTGGGCGGCGCCGCCACGCGCACGGTCGCGCCCATGCGCGCGAGCAGGAGCACGTTCGAGCGCACCACGCGGGAGTGCTGCAGATCCCCGACGATCGCGACCACCTGGCCCTCGAGAGTGCCGCGATGCAGCCTTATCGTGAGGGCGTCGAGCAGCGCCTGTGTCGGGTGCTCGTGCGCGCCGTCGCCGGCGTTGATCACCGAGGACTTCAGGATCCTGGCGAGCTGGTGCGGTGCGCCTGCGTGTACGTGCCGGATCACGATGAAATCGGGTTGCATCGCCTCGAGGTTGAGCGCCGTGTCGACGAGCGTCTCGCCCTTGCTCACCGAAGAGGCGGCCGCCGAGAAGCTCAGCGAATCGGCGGAGAGGCGTTTCTCCGCGACCTCGAACGAAAAGCGTGTCCGCGTCGAGGCCTCCATGAAGAAGTTCACGACCGTCTTACCGCGCAGCGCCGGCACCTTCTTGATCGGGCGGGCGGCGATGGCACGCATCTGGTCGGCGGTGTCGAGGATGAGCTGAATCTCCCCCGGCGAAAGCGGGTCGATCCCCACCAAGTCCTTGCGGCGCAGCTGCGCCGCCGGTTTCACGCTCATCCCGCCACCTCCTTCGCGATCCACACGCCTTCCTCGCCGTCGCACTCCTGCACGTGGACCTGGACGTCCTCGCTGCGAGAGGTTGGCACCGCGCGCCCGACGAAGTCAGCCGCGATCGGCAGCTCCCGGTGGCCGCGGTCCACGAGCACCGCAAGTCGGATCGCGCGCGGACGGCCGTAGTCCATCAGGGTGTCGAGCGCCGCGCGGACGGTGCGCCCCGTGTAGAGCACGTCGTCCACGAGGCACACGACCTTGTCGTCCACGCCGACCGGCAGTTCGGTATCGCGCAGCACGGGTTGCTGGTGGGCGGGCCGCCAGGGCCCGACGTCGTCACGGTAGAGCGCGATGTCGAGCGCGCCGACCGGCGGCTCGTGCCCGGTCTTGACGCCAATCAGGCGTGCGAGCCGGCGGGCCAGGGGGACGCCCCTCGTCTGCACGCCGACCAGGTAAAGCAGCGTCTCGTCCCCCGCGTGCTCGATCAGCTCCGCGGCCATCCGCTCCAGTGCGCGCGCCACGCCGCGCGCGTCGAGGACCTGCACCCTGGTCATGGCGCCTCCTTGGGGACTCGGGAACCGGCTCGCATCGGGACTCGATGCTACCACACGCAGGCATCGCGGTCCGGGAGCGGAACATCGATGAATCCGCGGCATACCACGCTCTTCCAACGTGAAGCCGGCCGTGGCCGGCGCCCTCCCCAGCCGTCCGCCGGCGGACGGAATCTGCGCTACCATAGGTTCGGAAGGGGGTAGAAGATGAGAATTGTGTTTTCTTGTCTCGCCCTGCTCGCTGTCGCCTCTGCGTTCGCAGTCGCGGCCGAGGAGCCGCCATCCGCCACCGTCGTGGTGTGCACGTCGATTCAGGACAACTCCTGTGCTGGGGCCGCCGCCAAGTTTCCCGCCAGCATCGGCAAGCTCTGGGGCTTCTCCCAGGTGAGCAACGTCCCGGACAAGATCATTCACGTCTGGTTCCACGGCGACAAGGAGCTCGGGCGCGTCGAGCTGCCTGTCAAGGCGGCGCACTGGCGGACCTGGTCCGACATCACGGTCTCGAAGGACCTGGTGGGGCCGTGCCGCCTCGAGGTCCGGGACGCGGCCGGCAAGGTTCTCGCAAGCTATAGTTTCACCATCCAGTGACCCGGCGGGAGGCCCGCCGGGCCGTGAGCGCGGCGGCCGCCCCCGTGACGGTCAAGCCCTCTCGTCGTGGGGGAGGAACTCGAGGGCGAGCGCCCCGAGCACGAGGACGGCGCCCGGCACGACGTGGAGCGGCGGGACCTCGCCGACGAACGCCCAGGTCAGCAGTGAGGCCAGGACCGGCTCGAACAGCACCGCGAGGTTGACACGGTACGCCGCCGTGTGGGCGAGCGCCCAGTTCAACAGGGTGTGCCCCGTGAGCGTCGGGAGGGCGGCCATCGCCAACAGCGGCAGCCAGGCCCCGTTCGAGGACGGCCACGGGCGCACGCCCAGCGCCACGACGGCCGCGATCAACGTCACGGCGGCGCCCCCGTAGACCACCGCCAGGTAGCCGAGCAGCGGGGCCTCGGCGCGCAACCTCTTGCCGACCACGAGGTATCCCGCCATGCATGCGGCGGCGGCGAGCGCCATCGCGTCGCCCACCAGAGCCCCGCGCGCAACCCTGAAGTCGCCGCCCGCGATGATCACCACCCCGGCCAGCGCGACCGTCACGCTCGCGAGGTTCCGCCCGCGGATCCTCACCCCCAGGAACCTCGGCGAGAGCAGCAACAGCCACAGCGGTTGCGTCGACACCAGCACCACCGAAGAAGAAACGCTCGTCAGCCACAGCGACGGGATCCAGAGCCCGAAGTGCATCCCCAGGAGCAGGCCCGCCAGGAGTGCCGCCGGGCGGTAGCGGAGCGGGACCCGTGCGGCCCCGCGAGCCGCCGCCAGCGGGAGGAGCACAGCCGCCGAGAGGGTCATGCGCCACATCGCGACGGCGAGCGGCGCCGCGTCGGTCAGGCGCGCCAGCGGCGCTCCGAACGAGATCGCGACGACGGCCGCGGCGAGGCCGGCGAAGGTCCGCCAGCTCACCGCGAGAAGCCCTCCGCGAGGCCGGCGGCGATCGCGTGCGCCAGCTTCTCGCGGAACCTCCAGGTGAGCAGCTGCTGCCGGTCCTGCTCGTTGTTGAGGTTGCAGATCTCGACCAGCACCGCGGACGGGACGAGCGTGTACCGCAGCACGGCTGGGACCCAACGCGACCCGCCGCGCAGCACCGACGAGCGCACCGGCTGGTAGGGGTGGACCGGGATTCCGAAGCGCTCGGCGGAACGCACGATCGCCTCGCCGAGCTGGCTCGAGAGTGCTTCCGCCCGCGAGCTGAACGCGGCCGGAAAGCGCGGCGCCGACAGCGAGCGGGTCTCGCGGCACTGGTAGGCCGCGCGCTGCCACGGCGCGTGGGAGCCCCGCAGCGAGCGCGACGGGACGTAGACCATCAGGCCGCGCACGGCGGGGTGCAGCGAGTCGGCGTGGATCGACACGAACGCCACCCGCTCGGGGTTGACCTTCTGCCGCTTCAGGCGCTGCAGCAGCGAATTGGCCAGGATCCACCGGAGGTGCACGCCGGTGGTGGCGTCGCCGAGGTCGTACGCGGGCTGCACCAGCAGTCGCTGGTCCCTCTCATTGCCGAGGACGTCGCGCTCGAGGTTCTTCCGGGTGAACGCCGGGTTGTCCACGGTCGTCCAGACGGTCGCCTTGGTCTGCTCCTCGAGGACGCGCTTGACCCGGCTCATCACGTCGTAGACATAGGTGCTCTCCCAGACGCCGTCCACCACGGCGCCGGTGTCCGCGCCGCCGTGACCGGCGTCGAGGATGATGTGGATGCCGCCGAGGTTGGCGGCGCGGATGACCCGCTTGATCGCCGCGAGTTCTTCCCTGTCCTTCTCCCACGCCAGGCGGTGGGGGTTGCCGGCCGGCAGGTACTCCGGCAGCAGCACGTCGAACGGGATGTGCACCGCGTAGCCGACCGGGATCGCCGTCACGTCCGTGATCCCGGAACGCTTCGCGATCTCGCGGGCCGTGGCGTTGACGTCGGAGGCGTGGAGTTGACCCGTGAACCTCACGACGACCGCGGAGTAGAGCGCCTCGCCGGGCCGCAGGCGATAAATCGCCTCGCCGTCGCGGTACTCGAGCCCGCCGGCCGGGCCGGCCGCGGGACGGGCCGGCGCAC
>PKYI01000205.1:0-3393 GCA_003133645.1 Acidobacteriota bacterium
CGAGCGCGCGGCCAAGATCGCCGGCGCGCGCTTCGCGGTGCTGTGGGGGGCCGGGGCTGCGCTCGAGCGCGCCCTCGTCACGTTCATGCTCGACCTGCACCGCGGCCGCGGCTACCGCGAGGTGTACGTGCCGTTCATGGTGAACCGGCAGGCGCTGGTCGGCACCGGTCAGCTCCCGAAGTTCGAGGCGGACCTCTTCCACATCGAGGGGACCGACTACTTCCTGGTGCCGACCGCGGAGGTCCCGGTCACCAACCTGCACCGCGGCGAGGTCCTCGAGGAGGAGACGCTCCCCCGCCGCTACTGCGCCTACACCCCGTGCTTCCGCGCCGAGGCCGGCTCGTACGGGCGCGACGTGCGCGGCCTCATCCGCCAGCACCAGTTCGACAAGGTGGAACTCGTGCACCTCGCGAAGCCGGAGACGAGCGACGCCGAGCTGGACGCGCTGACGGGTTCGGCGGAGCTGGTGCTGCAGCGGCTCGAGCTTCCGTACCGGGTGGTGACGCTATCCACCGGCGACATGGGGTTCTCGGCCGCCAAGACCCATGACATCGAGGTCTGGCTCCCCGGCCAGCAGAGCTACCGCGAGATCTCGTCGTGCTCCAACTGCGAGGAGTTCCAGGCGCGCCGCGCCGACCTCAAGTTCCGGCCCGCCGGCGGTGGCAAGACGCGCTTCCTGCACACGCTCAACGGCTCCGGCCTCGCCATCGGGCGCACGCTGATCGCGGTCCTGGAGAACTACCAGCAGCCCGACGGCACGGTGACGGTGCCGCAGGCGTTACGGCCGTACCTCGGCGGGCTCGAGCGGCTCGTCCCGGAACGCTGAGGAAGGAGGGGACCATGCTCGCAGCCACCCTGCTCGCGATCGCCGCGTCGCTCCCGCTCGGCGTCTGGCCGGCCGAGACCGGCGCCGCGGCCGCCACCGTGCACGGCGTCGAGTTCTACCTGGTGGAGCCCGACGACGACTACTCGATCGTCGCGGTCCAGCCGCTCGCGACGCCGCTCAAGAAAGCCGAGCCCGGCGAGCTCGCGCGCCTGGCGGCACTGGCCGACAAGCTGGGCGCCGACGCGGTCCTGCTCCTGGGCGAGATGCCCGAGAAGGCGATCCCGAGCGACCCGGACGCCCCGCTGCCCACCTCCGGGCGCTACGCGGTCGCGGTGTTCCTCGCCTTCGACCAGGTGGAGGGGTGGGACGGGAAGCCGGCGGTCCCGAGCGCGTTGCGGCGGCCGGCGCGCGCCTTGCTTCGGAGCAACGCTTCGAGCAGGTCAACCGCCCCGCGAGGATTCTGACTGCGCCCGGACTCCGGCGCCGGCCGGCGCTACAATCGGCGGCCATGGACACCCCCGAGGCGCCGCAGGCCATCCCCGGTCTCCCCGAAAACGCGTACCGCCCTCTGAAGCCCGGCGAGACATACGAGCCGCTGATCGCGGCGGGGCGCAACGTCCCCGAGGTGACGGCGCGCTCGGTCGCGCTTGGCCTCGCCATGACCGTGCTGTTCTCCGCGGCGGCGGCGTACATCGCGCTCAAGCTCGGGCAGGGAATCGAGACCGCGATCCCGATCGCGATCCTCGCGGTCGGCTACTCCGCCATGCTGGGCGCGGCCGGGCGGCGCACCTCGACGATCCTCGAGAACCTCCAGGTGGCGACGCTCGGGGCCACCGCCGGGATCGTGGTCGGGGGCTCGGTGTTCGTGATGCCCGCGATCTTCGTGCTCGGCCTGGAGGGACGCTCGGGGTTCCTGCAGATCTTCCTCGTGCCGTTCCTCGGCGCGGTGCTCGGCGTGCTGTTCCTGATCCCGTTCCGGCGCTACTTCGTGGCCGAGATGCACGGCAAGCTGCCGTTCCCCGAGGCGACCGCGACGACGGAGATCCTGGTCACCGGGGAGAAGGGCGGCAAGGCCGCCGGGGTGCTGCTGGGGTCGATGGGCATCGGCTTCGTGCTCGACTACCTGGCGGCTGGCTTTACGGCGTGGCGCGACACGTTCTCGACCGCGCTAGTGCCGGCGTTCGACGCCGCGACCAACAAGCTCAAGGCGATCTTCGCGCTCAACACCTCGGCGGCGGTGATGGGCCTGGGGTACATCATCGGCGTCCGCTACGCCGCGATCATCTGCGCCGGGTCGTTCCTTTCGTACTGGGTGCTGGTGCCGCTGGTCGCCCGCATCGGCGCGCAGGTGCCGGGGGGGCTGTTTCCCGGCATGCCGCCGGTCGCCGGGCTCGACGCCGAGGCGGTGTTCGGCAACTACGTGCGCCTGATCGGGATCGGCGGCATCTTCGCCGCCGGCCTGATCTCGATCGCCAAGATGAGCCCGGTGATCGTGCAGGCGCTGCGCACGGTGCTCAAGGAGCTGACGCGCCTGAAGGCGGGCGGCGTCGCCGCGTCGCTGCCGCGCACCGACCAGGACGTGCCGATGACGACCGTCGCGGTGCTAACCGCGATCACCGCGCTGGCGATCGGGCTCTACTTTCGCTTCGTTGTGCTCGCCGGGGTGCCGGGCGCCACTTCCAAGGCGCTCATCGCCCTCGCGCTCACGCTGCTGATCTCGTTCCTGTTCGCCGCGGTCTCCGCGTGGGCGGTGGCGATGATCTCGATCACGCCGGTCTCCGGGATGACGCTCACGACGCTGATCGTGGCGGCCGTGATCCTGGCGCGTCTCGGCCTGTCGGGCGGCCAGGGAATGCTGGCCACCCTGCTGATCGGCGGCGTGGTCTGCACCGCCCTGTCGATGACCGGCTCGATGGTGACGCTGATGAAAATCGGCTACTGGGTGGGCGGCACGCCGCGCCGGATCCAGTGGTCGCTCATCGGCGGCGCGGCGCTCGCCTCGATCACGGTGACGGCCGTGATGCTGCTCTTCGCCCACACGGACGGGTACGTCCTCTCTGCCGCGCACCCGCGGCCGCTGCCGGCGCCACAGGCGAACGCGATGGCGGCGGTGGCGCGCTCGATGATGGGCTCGGCCGAGGCGCCGTGGTTCCTCTACGGCCTCGGCGCGGTGATCGCGGTCGTGGTCGAGATCATCGGGGTCTCGGGCCTCGCGTTCGCGCTCGGTATGTACCTGCCGATGGACCTGAACACGCCGCTGCTGGTCGGCGCGATCGTGGCGTGGCTCGTCAAGCGCTCCGCCCGCGGCGATGCCGCGCTCGAGAAGGCGCGCGGCGACCGCGGCACGCTGGTGGCCTCGGGCCTGATCGCCGGCGGCGCGCTCGCCGGGGTGTTCAAGGGCGCGGTCGACGCGCTGCAGGAGCGTCTCCACGTCACGCTCATCCCCCAGCTCGGCAACACCGGGTGGGCGGGGAATTGGCTCGGGCTGGCGGTGTTCATGCTCCTGGGAGCGGGCATCGTCCTCGACGCCCGCCGCGCGAAGTAAGGCGCCGCCGATAGCGGACCAT
>PKYI01000205.1:3398-6887 GCA_003133645.1 Acidobacteriota bacterium
TCTCGGCGGCGCGGCTACACGCCTCAAGTTGCGAGGCCCTGCCTTCGGTGGAGCATTCGTCTTCGAGGGAGGGGATCGAGGCTGCGCGGCCTTGCGGCCGGCGCAGCCGGCTCGGACCACGGACCACTGAACACGGGCCACGTCTTTCCTGTGTCCTGGCTCTGGTGCTGGAGTCATCGAGGAAACACCGCTAACATAGGCGCAAACGGAGGATGGCATGACCGATTCCCGGCTTGCGCTGGCCTGCGTCGTCGCACGTCCGGACGGCGGCCGCCGGGCGCGCGATTCGGCGCGGGACCTGCTCGCGGGCGGCGGCGCCGGGGGCGACCCCGCGGTCCGGGACGCGCTCGAGAACTGCGTGCCGGCGGCCGAGACGGCGCTCGCACGGTTGGGGTGGCGCTGGGTCGCGGAGGGCGAGGCCAGCTTTCCGGCGCGGCTCGCCACCACCGCGGACCCGCCGCTCGGGGTGTTCCTGCGCGGCGAGGTTTCCGGCGCCCGCGCCGTGGCGCTGGTGGGCGCCCGGCGGGCGACGGCGTACGGGCGCGAGGTCGCCGAGTACCTCGGGCGCGAGCTGGCCGCCGCCGGCGTGGCGGTCGTCTCTGGCATGGCGAGGGGAGTGGACGCCGCGGCGCACCGCGGGGCGCTCGCCGCCGGCGGGCCGACGGTTGCGGTGTGGGGAGCGGGACCCGACCGGGTCTATCCGCCCGAGCACGCCCCGCTCGCCGAGAAGATCGCGGCGTCGGGCTGCCTGCTCACCGAGTACCCGCCCGGGGCGCCGCCGCTCGCCCATCACTTCCCCGAGCGCAACCGCTTGATCGCCGGCCTCGCCGAGGCCGTCATCGTGGTCGAGGCGGACGAACGCTCGGGCGCCCTGATCACCGCCCGCCTCGCCCTCGACGAGGGCCGCGAGGTGCTGGCGGTGCCGGGCTCCGTGTTCTCCCGCCTGTCGGCCGGGCCGAACGGTCTGCTGCGCGCGGGCGCCGCGCCGGTGCTCTCCGCGGACGACGTGCTCGCCGCGATCGGACTGCCGCCGCGCGCGGCCGCCGCCGGCGGCCCCGAACCGGCGCTGCTCGCCCTCATCCCCGCCGGCGAGGCGGTGACCGTCGACCGCCTGGCGGCGGCGAGCGGGCTGCCGGTCGCCCAGGTGCTGGAAGGGTTGCTGACGCTCGAGCTGGCCGGACGGGTGGCGCGGGAGGCCGACGGCCGCTACCGCCGCAGCCGCGTCACCGGCTAGCTTCGCCGAGCCGGAACGGGATGCGCACCTTGCTCTCGGGGAGGTCGATCCGGAGCTCGTAGGGACCTTTCTGAACGCCGCCGGGGAGGAAGAATGCGAGCCGCCCGAACGCCACGTCCAGATCGTTGACCCACGCCGCCAACAGCGAGATCCCCGACCCGGGGGCCACCACGAAGTCGAGCCCCTTCGGCCGGCGGCCCGGGTAGTAATCGAGCGGTTCGCTGGCAACGTCGGCGCGCGCCAACGCGGCCGCGTTTTTGGCGTACGCCTGCCCGAACTCCGTCTGAGTGGCGAGCGGGACGACCTCGCCGCTCGGGATGCGGACGGAGATCTCGTCCCGCTTGACCTCGACCGAGATCCGCGTGTTGCCCGAGAGGGCGACATCGAGGAAGAGCCAGTCCATGCCCTCGTTCAGGCTCGCGAAGCGGTAGCTCACGACGGCGTCGATCGCGGGGCCTCTGTAATGCACGGTCGTGCCGCCGATCCGCTCGACACTTGGGGTCGCGGTGGGCGCCGCGGTGCCGCACGAGACCGTCACCGCCGCCAGCAGAGCCGCCGCGAGGGGGAACCCCGCAACGAGCATCGTCCGTCTCATGGTGCCTCCTTGCCGCCGCCGGGGCGGCCGTGCGTTGCCCAACACTGCTGAACAGTATGCCACCGGCCCGGCCACTCGCCGCGCCGGCTCCGGGCGGAGCAGAGAACGCTGAAGTCCGTCCTCTGGGGGGGACGGTCACGCCGCGCCCCCTTGACAGCACTGCTAGAGTGCACCCCCGGAGGAATCGTGGCCGAGTCGCTCGTCATCGTGGAGTCACCCGCCAAGGCGCGGACGCTGGGCCGGTACCTGGGCAAGGGGTACACGGTCGTGGCCTCGGTGGGTCATGTCCGCGACCTGCCCAAAAACGACCTCGGGATCGACGTCGAACACGGCTTCGAGCCGATCTACGAGGCACTGCCCGCAAAGCGCAAGGTAATTGCGGAAATCCAGGCGGCCGCGCGCGTCGCCGACCGCGTGCTGCTGGCCACCGACCCCGACCGCGAGGGCGAGGCGATCGGCTGGCACCTGGCCGAGCTGCTGGCCGGGCTCGACAAGCCGGTCGAGCGCGTCCTCTTCCACGAGATCACCAAGCGCGCGGTGCAGGAGGCGATCACCCACCCCCGCCCGCTCGACCAGCACCTCGTCGATTCCCAGCAGGCGCGCCGCGTCCTCGACCGGCTGATGGGGTACAAGCTTTCGCCGCTGCTCTGGGACAAGGTCAAGCGCGGGCTCTCCGCCGGGCGGGTGCAGTCGGTCGCGCTCAAGATGATCTGCGACCGCGAGGGGGAGATCGAGGCGTTCGTGCCCGAGGAGTACTGGCACCTCGACGCCCGTCTGGCCGGGGCGCAGCCGCCGGCGTTCATCGCACGCCTGGCGTTGCGCGACGGCAAAAAGTTCGCGGTCCACGACGGCGCCACCGCCGCCGCGGTGAAGGCCGAGGTCGAGGGCGCGCACTTTCTGGTCGCCAAGGTCGTCAAACGCCGCCGGCAGCAGAAGGCGGCGCCGCCGTTCGTGACCGCCAAACTGCAGCAGGCGGCGTACAAGCGCCACCACTACCCGGTGCGCCGGACGATGCAGCTGGCGCAGAAGCTGTACGAGGGCGTTGACCTGGGCGGCGGCGAGCGGGTGGGGTTGATCACCTACATGCGCACCGATTCGATGCGGGTGGCGGCCGAGGCGCTGGCCGCGGTCCGCGACCTGATCGCCGCGCAGTACGGGCCGGGGGTCCTCCCCGACAAGCCGAACTTCTTCAAGAACCGCTCCGAGGCCCAGGACGCCCACGAGGCGATCCGGCCTACGGACCCGGCGCGCACGCCCGAGGCGATGGCCGCGTACCTGTCCGCCGACGAGCTCAAGCTCTACACCCTGATCTGGCAGCGGTTCGTGGCGTCGCAGATGAACCCGGCCCAGTTCGACGTCACCGACGTCCTCGTCGAGGCGGGACGGTACGGCTTCAAGGCAAAGGGCGAGGTCGAGGTCGAGGCCGGGTTCCTGCGCGTCTACCGCGAGGACGAGGAGGAGCAGGCGGGGGACAAGCCGGCCGTCGAGCAGGAGGCCGAGGAGGCCACCTCCAAGCGTTTGCCGGCGCTGGTCGAAGGCGAGACGCTGGCGCTCGAGGAGTTCCTCTCGCTGCAGAAGTTCACCCAGCCGCCGCCGCGCTTCACCGAATCGACGCTGGTCAAGGCGCTGGAGGAGAACGGCATCGGCCGCCCGTCGACGT
>PKYI01000070.1 GCA_003133645.1 Acidobacteriota bacterium
CGGTGGGCGGCGCGGCGGCCGGCGAGCGGCCGCTGCGCTCCGACCGCACCGGCGCTCCGGACGTGGTCGCGCTCGGGACCTACCGCTTCTACGTGATCGACCGCGCCGGCACGCTCGGGGTCCGGGTCAAGGACACCGCCAGCCTCGCCCGCGCCCAATTCAAGGGGATCGCGTATTTCCCGCTGGATCCTGCGTGCCGCGTCACCGGGACGTTCGAGCCCTACCCCGCGCCGCGCGAGGTGAAGGTCGCGACCCACCAGGGCCCGAGCCAGACGATGCTCGCCCCCGGGCTCGTGCGGTTCTCGCTCGGCGGGCGTTCGCTCGCCCTCGAGCCGTTCGTCTCATCGCCCGCGGACCGCACCTTCTTCTTCGTCTTCCGCGACGCGACCAGCGGCCACCAGACGTACGGGGCGGGTCGCTTCCTCGACGCGGAGGCGCCGCCGGCGGGCGGGCGCACGGTGGTACTGGATTTCAACAAGGCGACCAACCCGCCCTGCGCCTTCACGCCGTTCGCCACCTGCCCGCTGCCGCCGCCGGGCAACGAGCTGCCCGTGCGGGTCGCGGCGGGCGAGATGTATAGCGGCCGCCACTGACCGGGCGGCGCCGGCCCGCCGCCGGTGCGCTATCCTCTGTGATCATGGACACCTTCACGCCCAGTGCTCTGGAGGCAGCCGCCCGCACGTTCGCCGACCGCCACCCGACGGGGAAGCTCGTCGCCGCCTTCGTGGCGGGTTCCGGGATCGCCCTGGCGGCACCCGGCTGGGAGAGAGCCGCCGAGGTCCCGTACGCCGGGGTATTCCCGTTCCCCGTCCCCGAGCTGCCGGGCCACACGCCGACCGTCACCGTCTGGCGCCAGGGGGGGCGCGGGTTGCTCGTGTTCAACGGGCGCTTCCACCTCTACCAGGGCTACAGCGCGCCGCAGGTCGCGGCGATCCCGCGGCTCGCCGCGCTGCTCGGGGCGCCGGTCTACGTCGCAACCAACGCCAGCGGCTCGATCGACCCCGCCGTGCCGGCGGGCAGCCTCGTGGTGGTGCGCGATCACATCAACTTCCAGGGGACCAGCCCGCTCGCCGGCGAGTGGGGACGGTGGCGCGCGCCGATGTTCCCCGACCTCACCGACGCCTATGACCCCGGGCTGCGGGCCGCCGCAGCCGCCAGTGCGCGTGCCGCCGGGTTTGCGGTGTCCGAGGGCGTCTACGTCGGCACCCTTGGGCCCAACTACGAGACGCCTGCGGAGGTCGAGGCGTTCCGCCGCATGGGCGGCACGGTGGTCGGGATGTCCACCGTCCAGGAAGTGATCGCGGCCCGTCACCTCGGCCTGCGCGTCCTCGTCCTCTCGCTCGCCACCAACATGGCGGCCGGCATCGGCGGCCAGCCTCTCACCCACCAGGAGGTGCTCGAGGTCGGGGAAGCGGCCCGCGGCCGCCTGCAGAGTCTGCTCGTGGGCGTCGTGACCGAACTGGAGCAGGCGCGCGCATGAACGTCGCCGGCCTCGAGCTGGGACCATTCGCGGCGCGCTGTGTGCTCCTGAGCTGCGCGGCGACCGGGGAGGCGTTGGTGGTTGATCCGGGCTTCGAGCCCGAGGCCGTGATCGCCGCCGTGCGCACGCACTCGTTACACCCGACCGCGCTGGTGCTCACCCACGCCCACATCGACCACGCCTGGGGGATCGCCGCGCTCAAAGCCGCGTTCCCCCAGGCCAGCGTGCTGCTGCACGAGGACGACCTCCCCCTGTACGGCAACCTCGCCGGGCAGTCGCGGCTGTTCGGCCTGCCGTCCCCCGGGCTCGTCCCCCACGACGGCCTTCTGCACGACGGCGAGACGCTGGCGTTCGGCCGTGAGCGAGTGCTCGTGCGCCACTGCCCCGGCCACTCGCCCGGCCACGTGGTGCTCGTGCGGGACGATCCCTCCGCCCCGCTGGCGGTGGTCGGCGACGTGCTCTTCGCCGGCTCGATCGGACGCACCGACCTGTGGGGAGGTTCGCTTCCCCAGCTCCTCCGATCGATCCGCGAGGTGCTCTACTGCCTCCCCGACGCCACCCGGGTGATCCCCGGCCACGGCCCCGAGACGACGATCGGAGCGGAGAAGAACGACAACCCGTTTGCAACTCCGTCCGAGCCGGCGGCCCCGGGGAAGAACCCGGAAGCACCCGCCGGCGTTGAATAGAGTGGAGGGACATGCCGATGCGACGCCTTGCCCTTGCGCTCGTGGCTTTGCTCGCCGCCGCCGCCGTGGCCGGCGAGACGCTCAAGACCCTCAGCTACAGCTGTCCCGGCGCGGGGCTCACGGCGATCGCCGTCAAGGCGGGGATCGGCGACGTCGAGGTCCTCGGCGGCACCGCCAGTGACGTCGTGGTCAGCGTTGACCTGACGCGCAAGGGGGGCGGCCTTTTCGGCGACCGCCAGACCCCGCGGGAGGCCGAGGCGATCGAGATCGAGCCGCGCCTCGCGGGCGGCGAGTTGACGCTGCAGCTCAAGCCGGAGCACCGGGGTGACGCCCACTTCTCCGAGAGGTGGACCGTCCGCGTGCCCGCGGCGCTGGCCGCGACGGTGAAGCTGGGTGTCGGGGACGTCAGCGTCCTCGACACATCCGGCGACATCGTCGTGCGGGTCGGCGTCGGGGACGTGCGGATCGAGGGCGTGTTCAGCGCCGTCGGGGAGGTCCGGGCCGCCAGCGGCGTCGGGGACGTGACCCTGCGCACCCCCGAGGGGCGCACCGAGGGCACGGGGTTCATCGGCCACACCCTCTCGGGCCATGGGCCGGGGACGGCCACGGTCCGCGCCGATGCCGGCGTCGGCGACGTGACCATCCGACTGCGGTGAGAGACGGCTCTCCCCCACCCTCCACTCAACCGACAGTTCTCCACCGCCCACCCGCCCAGTTAACCGTTGCCGTCATTCCCGCGCACGCGGGAATCCAGTCTGCTGCAACTGGGACGACCACAGTTGGCTACAGGGGCGTTCCCCACGCAGCCAGGTACGTGGGATACCTGTGATCCATCAGATGGCGAGCAGCCAACGCCAAAGCGGCACGAACCGGATCGTCTTGCCGTCGATCGCCTCTTCGCCCTCCTGCTCGGCGGTGATGACGGTGCCGCTGTCTAGTTTGAAAGCGGCCATCGCTGCCACGAGCCCGCGCCGCTCGCGCTCCTTCCCCTTGGGGTCGAGGCAGACTTGGAGCGCCTCGACGATGCGGGGGCCGAGTTTCACGACGAAGTCGCACTCGCCCTTTTCCTCGTAGAAGAAGGGCTCGTCCCCCCGGCGGATGAGTTCGAGCAGCACGGCGTTCTCGTAGAGCGCGCCCCGGTCTTCGGAGAAGTTGAGCCCCGCTACGGCCTTGAAGCACGGGTCGGCGACGTAGTACTTGCTCGGCGTGTTGCCGCGCCGCAAGGAGTGGCTGAACTTGCGCACCGGGAAGAGGAAGCCGCAATCCTCGAGCAAGCCGGTGTACTGGTGGACGGTGTTCTTGGAGACGCGCTCCGCCAGGGTCTGGCTCAACCGCAGCAGGCTCGCCTTGCGCGTCGTGTTGGTGACGAAGTACCGGATGAGCCGCTTCATCACCGCGAGGTTCTTCACCCCATAGCGCTCCACCACGTCCTTGTACACGACGAGGTCGAGGTACGTCTGGACGATGCGGCGCCGCTCCTCTTCGGAACGCGCGTCCACGACCTCGAAGAAGCCGCCCCACACGAGATACTCCTCGAGGAGCTTCACCGCGTGGAACCGGGCCTGCGAGTACGCGAGCCGTTCATCCACGGCGACGCCGCGGTACGCGACGAACTCGCGGAAACTCAAGGGGTACAGCTTCGTCGCAATGCTCCGGCCGCGCAGCGCCGTCGCCAGTTCCTTCGAGAGGAGCTTCGACGAGGAACCGGTGACCACGATCCGGTAGCGCTTTTCTTCGAAGAGGCGCGCCACGAAGCGTTCCCAGCCCAATACGGCCTGGATCTCGTCAAAGAAGAGGTAGACCTTGCCCTTCTCGTGCGCCGGGTAGAGCTCGTAGTACGCGTCAAGGACGAGGCCGAGGTCCCCGGCGGCGAGGCCAGCGAGCCGCTCGTCCTCGAAGTTGACGAGGAGGACGCGCTCCTTCGCCACGCCCTGGCTGAGCAGCTCGTCGATGATCTGGTGAAGAAAGTGCGTCTTCCCCACGCGCCGCAGCCCAATGACGGCGTGGATCTGCCGCGTCGCCGTCAGGGTCGGGGCGTGGCGTGGGAAGAGCGGGAACGGCATCCGCTCCTGGCTCTCCATGATGACCCGCTTCAGGGACTCCTTCATCACGGCCTGCCTCCAGGGATACAAGTATATACATGTTTCCCTTTCAAGAGGGACACATTGACATCCAGAACCCCAACCCCGACCTCAGTGCAGGTCGGCGCGTAGGATTGAAAGTCAAATCCCTGGCGTCGCCTGTGCGCGAGGGGCGCGGAAGGAGAGTGGGATGAGCCTGCCCAACGCTGCTCTCAAGAGTCTCTGATGGCGATGAGGTGGAAGGCGGAGAACCTCCCCTAGGTTTCTCATCGCAGGGTGCGCCTCGTGAGGGTTACGCCTGCGGCGCGGGCCAGTGCCAGGGGTTCCTTCGGCGTGACCACATCCACGTCGAACTCAGGAGTCGTGCGCGGAAGGCGGTCTGCTCCCCGCTTCGCGCGCGATCAAGAATGTCGACATGCGTGGGCGTGGCACGTATCAGTTGACAACGTAGCTACCGAGCGCTACCTTTGACGCATGCGGAGCGTTGGCGTGAAGGTGCTCAAGAACAAGCTTTCGGAGTACATCCGGCTGGCGGCTGGCGGTGAGCGGATTCTGGTGACGGACCGCGATCGCGTGGTCGCCGAGCTCGTGCCCCCCGAACCGGGCCGCGCGGAGCTGCTTGGTGATGCCCGCCTTGCCGAGGCGGTCCGCCAGGGGTGGATCTCTCCGCCGCTCATACGCGTGGCTGAACCGCCAGCGCGCTACCCCGTGACCGACCTGAAGAACTTGCTCCAAGAGATCGACCACGATCGGGGCGAGCGGTGATCTACCTCGACACCTCGGTCGCCCTTGCGCACCTGCTTGCCGAGGACGTCATGCCGCCGGTCTCCCTGTGGCGGCAGCCCCTGGTTTCGAGCCGCCTACTCGAGTACGAGCTTTGGGTCCGCCTACACGCGCGCGGACTGCGCGCTTCACACGGCGATGCGGCTCGCGACCTCGTGGCGCGGCTCGGCCTGCTCGGACTGATCCCCGAGGTGCTCAGTCGGGCCATGGAGCCGTTCCCCGCGCCGGTACGAACCCTCGACGCCCTGCACCTCGCCTCGATCGACTTCCTGCGGCAACAGGGTCAGGTCGTGACGCTGGCGAGCTACGACCAGCGGCAGCGGGCAGCGGCCGCCGCCATGGGCGTCGCGCTCGTCGCGCTCTGATCGGCCACCTCCCGCGCAATGAGCGACGCTCCCGCATGGGTAGCGTGAATAATATGGGTCCCGTTGTTGCCGGATTTCCGTTGAAGGTCTCAGGGTGCCGAGAGCGCCGCGCTCGTTGACCGATGGGGGCTGGGACCACGTCTTTGCGAGGATCGCTTGCGGAGAAATGATCTTCCCGGAGCGACGGGCAAGGAGCCGGCGACGGTGCGAGCGAGAGATCATCGCGGTCGTCGGAGTGTCGGCGGTTGGAAGCGGCCTTTGGGAACGGTGCACGCGCTGTCTGGCAGCGATGATGAGATCGTGATACACGGTACCGATAATACTACCGATACCGATACCGATAAAAATGTCGACATGCGTGGGCGTGGCACCTATCCCTGCAGGCGACTGTCCGGACTCCAGCCGAGCAGCGGGTACGGGCGGAGGAACCGCGCGGCGCCGGCGCCCGAATCGGGAGGCGTGCCGGTACCGAGGCGCCGCAGGAGCCTTTGCAGCGTCCTCCGCCGACCCCATGCCAACGCACGCGCCTGCCGTTGCGCCATGGCGGCGAGCAACGACGGTTCCACCCCCGGCCGCTCAGGCAACGCACCCAGCGCAGCGAGAGCGAGAGAGACGGCGGCGGAGATCGCCTCGCGGTCGGCGACCGATGGGAGGTGGTCACGCATGGTCAAGGAGAGGGCGTGCACGACGACAGGCGCGAAAGCAAGCTGCTGCGCCCAGTACGACTGCGCCCGTGCCCCGCCGCTGCGAAGCTCGTCGAGCATCGCGTCGATGGTGTCGGACCAGCTCACAGATCTTCCAGAACGTAGCGCAGGTTGTCGACGATCACGGGATCGACGCGCCACCGCCCCGGAAGGCGCCCGAACGCCTCGGTCAGGTCCGCCTCGGTGACGGCGAAGCGCTGCGTCAAGAAGGCGATGTCGGCGACATCCTCGGGCTCCAAGCGCTTGAGCTTGCCGATGATCAGGTCCGCAGCCGGCGGCGTCCGGACAGTGAGCCTGCGTCCCCGAAACACGGTGTTGTAGGGTCGCTCAGGCGACGCGATCGGGAGAACCAGCGTTTCCTCGGGCACCACCTCGAGAAAGTCGCGTTCCGCCAGGTCCTTGCCGGAGGTCGGGTTGAAGTCGACGCCCGCGGCGGCGCAGGATCGCCGCAGATCCATATCCACGAAGCGGGACGACGGCAGGACGTCGACATCGAGCGTGGTCCGTCCCTCCAAACCCAAGGCGAGTACCGCGGCCCCCCCCCGAATCTCCAGCTCGCACGAGGACTGCAACGCACCATCGAGCGCCTCGAAGATGACGAAGAGTCTGCTCCTGTCCACCGTACCAGTCTATTGCCGGAGCCCGCCCCGTCAAGCTTGACGGCTTTCCTACCCTGGTGGGACGCTTTGCCTGCCCGTCCACGCCACGACTCCGACCCGAGCCGTGGCGGGACCATGCGGAGCATCGCGCTCATCACCGAGCCGCGACTCACCATGAAGATCCTCCGCCACCTTGCCACCACGGGCGCCGGTGGCCGCAGCCCGCCGCAAGCCCTCCCTGCACCTTGACACGTCCTTCGGCCCGGGTACCATCGGCCCAGGCGAGCGAGAAAGGAAAGCCCTATCCATTCGCCGGGTTCGGTGCGGACGGCATCGTTTTGGGCCCGAGCCGGGGAGGCGAGGAGCGAACGATGGCCACGACGCAGTTCACGATGCAGCCGATCGGCACGGCCCACACCCCGTTCCGCGACACGAGCGGGATCCCGCGCGGCCGCGGCGCGACGCACACGGCCGAAGGTGTCCTTGAGATCCTTCCTGAGCTCGAGGCGGGGCTGGACGACATCGACGGCTTCTCGCACCTCTACGTGGTGTGGGTGTTCGACCGCGCGGACGGCTACGACCTGCGCGTGACCCCGCCGACCGACACGCGCATGCACGGGGTCTTCGCCACCCACTCGCCGCGCCGTCCCAACCCGATCGCGCTCACGATCGTGCGCCTGCTCCGGCGCGAGGGCGCCAGGCTCCACGTCGCGGGAGTGGACATGCTCGACGGGACCCCGATCCTCGACATCAAGCCCTGCACCTCGAGCATCCCTGTGGACGGACTGCGGCGCGGCTGGCTCGCCGACGCCGAGCGCGCGCGGCGCGGCTGACGCCGCCTCAGGTCTGCAGCACGCCCCAGCGGGCGCGGGGGATCTCGCCCTGGTGGGCGCACGCGGCGATGCAGGCGGCCACCACCTCGCGGGTGTCGGCCGGGTCGAGGATGCCGTCCACCCACAGGCGGGCCGCGGCGTAGCAATGGATTCATCGGCCACACCCTTTCCGGTCACGGACCGGGAACCAGCACGGTCCACGTCGACGCCGGCGTCGGCGACGTGACGATCCGCTTGCGCTGAACGACAGATCTGCGCCACCCAACCAGCCACCGGCGCGTTCCCGCCCAAACGACGCAGGGGATCAAGACCTGTTGCCAGCTTCCCACAGCATGGTTTTCAGCAGCG
Organism: Acidobacteriota bacterium; assembly: GCA_003133645.1. Classification (GTDB taxonomy): domain Bacteria; phylum Acidobacteriota; class Thermoanaerobaculia; order Thermoanaerobaculales; family Thermoanaerobaculaceae; genus RBG-13-68-16. The sequence goes on from PKYI01000070.1 coordinate 7,880, forward strand.
CGGTGAGCGACCACGCCAACGCCCGTACGCGGCGGCTACCGGCCGCAGCCAGCACTTCACGCCGCCTACGGTCGAGGCACGCCTGGAAGGCGACATGCGGGGGGTCGCCTTGCCGCCGTTCCCCTCTTTGCCAACACCGTCAGTCACGGTGGACGTGGTACCGATCGGGGCCGTCCCGACCCGATCCAAACAGCAGGATTTGGCGCCAAGTCACCTGGCGATGTCGGAGTGGCAGCCCGGCCGAAGCCTGCCTCACCGCGCAGGGGGTGCCCTCACCAAGAGGTCACCTCGCGCGACAAAGGTAACGTCACGTAAGGTGATGTCAATCACTGTCAGTCAGGCCAGAGGCCGTTGCCGTGTGCTAAAGTAAAAGAGCAAAGCGGCAAGGAAGGGACCGAGAGGAGACCAAAATGACCGCTACCAAGCTTGCCACGTCTGGTCTTGCTATGTTGGTCCTCGTCATCGGAGCTGGCTCCGCCCGGGCGGCAGGTGCTCTCGAAGCTCAGCCAAAGATCGAGAGTGAGAACGGCGCGAGGTACACCTACTGGGTCCCCGTCGCGAGTCATACCGGCGGGCTCAACAATAGCCAGTGGCGAAGCGATCTCGGCCTGCTCAACACCGGCACGGTGACCGCCAACGTCGTGCTCGGGTTTTCCCTCGGCGGCTACCACCCCGTACTAGAATTCACGACGTACGTCCCGCCGGGGGCGCAGTCGATCCTCACCGACGTTGTCGGGCAGCTGGGTGCGAGCGGCTCATGGACGATCGAGGTCCTTTCCGACCAGCCGTTGAAGGTCACGAGCCGCACCTACAACCAGGTGTCGTCCACCGCGGGCTGCTACGCCAACGGCACGCAAGGGATGGACTACCCGGTACTGGCGGCGAGCGACGGCCTCTCGGCCCAGCAGAGCGCGTACCTGGCGGGGTTGACTGAGAATGCATCCTACCGCTGCAACATCGGGTTGGTGAACGTAGGATCGGGCACGGCGACGGTGCTGGTCGAGCTGTTCGACGGCGATGGGACGAAGCTCACCGACTACACCGGGTCGTTGGCTGCGGGCCAGTGGTGGCAGGAGGTGCAGCCGTTCCGGTACAAGGCGCGGCAGACGGCGATGGACCGCGGGTACGCCAAGGTCACGGTGCAGTCGGGCTCGGGGGTGTTTGTTTTTGCGTCGGTCATCGACAACATCACCAACGACCCAACCGGGGTCACCATGCAGCAGTAGCAGGGGTTGAGCTGGTAGCCCGATGAGGAGGGGCGATATGAAGTGGCGCAACGCTTTGTGCCTCATGGCCGCCGTCGCACTCGTAGTTCTGTCCACGGTGGCCACAGATGCCGCGTCGGGCCTGCCTCTTCGGCCCACTGTGCTGTATCCCGTCAAGTTTGGGATCTCCCCGCCGATGAGCAGCCTTAAGCCGGTGGTCCCGCCGGCCGGCTTGGGGAACCGCGAGCGCCCGAACGAACTCCATCTGTTCCCAACGAGGCCGGCGGTCACGGACACCGTGGTGCAGCGCCAGTTCGGCCTCAGCAACATGCCGGCGCCGATCACGAGCTTCGACGGCATTCCGAGCACGGTCGACCAGACCTTGTTCGGGTTCGAGCTCACGCCGCCCGACACCGAGGGTGCGGTTGGTGGCAACTCGCCGGCCAGCAACGTCTATTTTCAGTGGGTCAACCTGGCGTGGGCGATCTTTGACAAGACCACCGGAGCGATGATTGGCTCACCACATGCCGGCAACAGCTTCTGGGCCGGCTTCGGTGGCACGTGTCAGTCATCGAACAGTGGCGATCCAATCGTCCTCTACGACAAACTCGCGGACCGTTGGTTTGTCGCCCAGTTTGACGTCCACGCCGTTCCGTATCATCAATGCTTCGCGGTGTCGACATCCCCGGACCCGCTTGGGACGTACTACCAGTACGAGTACACCACGGGGAGCGTCTTCCCCGACTACCCGAAGTACGGCATCTGGTCGGATGCGTACCTCGGGACCTACAACCAGTTCCAGTTCAACACTGAGAACAGCGTCGGCATCCTTGCCCTTGAGCGCGCCAAGATGGTCGCCGGCGACCCTACGGCGGCGATGATCCACATCGACCAGACCGGGGCTAACTGGTGGTCGGTTCTGCCGGCGGACTTTGACGGCACCATCGCACCGCCGACGGGCACCGCGATCTTCGGCGAGGTGGCCCCGGCCGGCACGGCCACGGGCCAGATGCAGCCCTCGTTCTTGATCTGGAACCTGACCTATGACTGGACCAACCCGGGCGCGGCGTGCTTCGGCGCGGCGTGCAGCGGGCAGCCGAACAGCATCGTTCCGGTGGCGGCCTACAACGACGTCTGCCCGGGCACTCGGGCGTGCGTGCCGATGCCCTCGCCTGGTGAGTCGGTCGACGCCTTCAGCGGCAACACGATGTACCGTCTGCAATGGCGCAATACCGGTAATCACGAGAACCTGGTCGCGAACCACACGGTGGACGGTGGCGGCGGTGTCGCCGGCGTGCGCTGGTATGAGATGCACCGGACCAGTCCCGCCGACTGGACCCTTTACCAGCAGGGCACGCTGGCGCCAGCCGACGGGCTGTACCGCTGGATGGGCAGCATCGCCATGGACCACAGCGGCGACGTCGCCCTGGGGTACAGCGGCTCCAGCGCCAGCAGGTACCCGTCGGTTTATTACTCCGGCCGTCTGGTCGGCGACCCACTCGGCACCTTGCCTCAGGGCGAGCAGCAACTGGTGGCCGGCAACGGCGTCATCAACACCGGCTACAACCGGTGGGGCGACTACAGCGCCATGCAGGTCGACCCCACGGACGACTGCACCTTCTGGTACACCCAGGAGTACACGGGCGGAGGTGGTTCGAACTGGTACACCCGCATCGGGTCGTTCAAGTTCCCGAGCTGCTCTCTGGGCGCGACGTTCTCCATCTCCGGTACCATCACGGATATGAACACTGGCCTTGGCATGGTGGCGTATGTGACCACCGGCACGCACGGAACCTACTCCAACTCGTCAGGCGCGTACACCATCACCGGAGTGCCGAACGGTACCTATACGGTCACACCGAGCAAGAGTGGCTACAACTTCGTTCCTGCTCATAGGCCGGTGACGATCAGTGGCGCGAGCGTCGGCGGGGTCAACTTCCAAGGCGAGTCGACTGCTCACGCCCCAACTTATTGAGCCGGACATTGTAAGGGGCCCCAAGTCGACCAAGCATAGCGGCAGCCAGCTGGCGAGCATCACAAGAGTGACAGCGGCGGGTACGGCGCATCGCCCTTGCATGGCGCCCGTGACTCCTCGCCCCACCCCAGTCTTGCTCTCAGGTTGCCGCTGGAGCTGTTTTCTTCCTACGTCTGCAGCACGCCCCAGCGGGCGCGGGGGATCTCGCCCTGGTGGGCGCACGCGGCGATGCAGGCGGCGACCGTCTCGCGGGTGCGGGCCGGGTCGAGGATGCCGTCCACCCAGAGCCGGGCCGCGGCGTAGCGCGGGTCGGCCGTGGCCTCGTAGCGCGCCCTCGTCGCCGCGAGCCGCGCCCGCTTCTCGTCCTCGCTCACGTCGTTGCCGCGGTTCTTGAGCTGGATCGAGAGCAGCGTCTGGGCCGCCTGCTCGCCGCCCATCACCGCGATCGAGGCCGACGGCCAGGCGAAGATGAAACGCGGCCCGTACGCCTTCCCCGCCATCGCGTAGTTCCCCGCGCCGTACGAGTTGCCGACGACGACCGTGATCTTCGGCACGGTGCTGTTGGCGACCACGTTGACCATCTTGGCGCCGTCCTTGATGATCCCCTCGCGCTCGGCGCGCGAGCCGACCATGAACCCCGTGACGTCCTGCAGGAACAGCAGCGGGATCCCCTTCTGGTTGCACAGCTCGACGAAGCGGGCGCCCTTGTCGGCGCCGTCGGCGTAGATCACGCCCCCGATCTGCATCTCCTTGTCGTGCGGACCCAGGCCGCGCCGGCGGGCGACGACGGCGCGCTGGTTGGCGACGATCCCTACCGCCCAGCCGGCGATGCGGCCGGTGCCACACACCAGCGAGCGGCCCGAGGTCGCCTTGTACTCCTCGAACTCCGAGCGGTCCAGAAGGTGCGCCAGCAGCGCGTAGGTCTCGTACGGCCGCGTCCGGTCGGCCGGCATCGCGCCGGCGATCTCGTCCGGGTCCACCGCCGGCTCGGCCGGCTCGACGCGGTCGAACGGGGCGAGGCGAGGCGCGGCGAGCTGCCCGATGCGGGCGCGCACCGCCGCCAGACAGGCGGCGTCGTCGGGGAAGCGGTCGTCCACGACCATCGAGATGTCGGACTGGACCTCCGCCCCGCCCAGCGCCTCGGTCTCGATCTGCTCCCCGATCGCCGCCTTCACGAGGTGTGGACCGGCGAGGAAGATCGAGCCGGTGCCCTCGACGATGAGCGCCTCGTCGGACATGATCGGCAGGTAGGCGCCGCCGGCGACGCACGGCCCCATGATCGCGGCGATCTGGTAGATCCCCTCGGCCGAGAGGCGGGCGTTGTTGTAGAACACCCGGCCGAAGTGCTCCTTGTCGGGAAAGATCTCGTCCTGCAGCGGCAGGAACACGCCCGAGGAGTCCACCAGGTAGACGAGCGGCAGCCGGTTCTCGAGGGCGATCTCCTGGGCGCGCAGGATCTTCTTGCAGGTGATCGGGAACCAGGCGCCGGCCTTGACCGTCGCGTCGTTGGCGACGACGACGCAGGTGCGGCCCGAGACCGTGCCGACGCCGGTGACGCACCCAGCCGACGGGGCGCCGCCCCACTCCTCGTACATCCCCCATCCCGCCCAGGTGCCGAGCTCGACGAACGGCGCCCCGGGGTCGAGCAGCGCGGCCAGCCGGTCGCGGACCAGCATCTTGCCCTGCGCCGAGTGGCGCTCGGCGGCCTTCGCCCCGCCACCCGCCCGCAGCGTCGCCTCCTCCGCCTGCAGCCGGCCTGCCGCCTCCTTCCACCGGCGCAGGTTCGCTTCGAACCCCGCATCCCGCCGCACCGCCGCCGCCAACTGGCGCATCGCTTCCCTCCCGGTCTGGGCCCAGCGTACGCCACGCCGGCGGCGGGGCAAAGCCCCGAAGGGGATCGGCGTACCGCCGGCTGCCGGGACTGGCACGAACGACAGCGGCCGCGGATCATCCGCGGCCGCTCAACTCGAATCGCAGAGGACTTTAGTCGATCGTGAGCGTCGCCACCTTGATCATGTTGCCCTCTTTCTCGCCGGTGACCGTGACCCGGATCGCGTCGGTCTTCTTGGTCTCCTTCAGCGCCTTGAGCGCCTCCTGGTTCCCTTTCTTGTCGAACTTAACCCAACTCCCGTCGGAGGTCAGCACGCCGTAGCCGCTCTTGGCGCACTTGATCAGGCAGCTCGTCTCGTGCTTATCCGGATCGGCCTTCACCTTCTCGACGCAGTTCTTGTCGATGAGTGGCACGTTTGACCACGTCTCCGCCACCGCGAGGGCGGGGAGGACAAGCGTTGCAACGAGGACAGCGGGCAAGAACCATTTCCTGTTCATAGGACACACCTCCCTTACTCTTACGTAACGCCGCGACGAGGCTCGGCGATTCCCGGTCGAATCCACCGGCCGCTCACGGGTGCTGCCGCCAGATCGTCAGCGACCCCGGCGGGGGAAGCGGGCAGGTACGGGTCTCGGGGCGCCGGGATCGCGTCGCAGCAGTTCTTCTCGGTGGTGATGAGTCAGGGCGCGCCGTGCCCTTCGATCAAGGCGAAGTTGACCAACCCGGGAAACGACGGGCTGTCATCCGTGGCCGGGGTGCCGGGGGGCTCCCAGAGCCACGGGTAGTTCTAGTGGAAGATGAGGCGGGTGGAGACCAGCCGCCCTACGAAGGCAGCAGCCGCGGCCCCGCCCGTGACGGAGGCGGCCTGGACCGTCCCCGCGTCCTCCTCGCCGTCATCGTCGCCGCCGACCTTGACGGGGTACGGGAATTGCCGGATGAACTGCCGGGTCGCGTCGCTGCGCGAGATGATCTGCACCGACTCGCCGGTGGGCGCGTCCGGCGGCGGTGCAGGCGACCGAACACACCGCGCGGACGTGTCGCAGCACTTGCGATGCAGTTGCAGAAGGAGCAGCTGGGATGGCCTCTTGAATAATTCGGAAATTTAAGTCATGATTTACCCGTTGGCGCGCTCGAGGGGGCCGGCGAGCGGCCCGACGCGGCCAGGGGGACCATGAAGATCACCGCCACCGAAGAGTACGGGATGCGCTGCATGCTGCAGCTCGCGCTGCGGCCGGGGCACACCGTGTCCCTCTCCGAGTTGGCCGGGGCGGAGGGGATCGCGGTGCCGTTCGCGGCCAAGGTGCTCATCCGCCTGCGCCAGGCCGGCCTGGTGACCGCCACCCGCGGCCGCCACGGCGGCTACGTCCTGGCGGCGCCGCCGGAGCAGATCACGGTGGCGCGGATCCTCGAGGTCCTCGGCAAGCCGCTGTTCGACTCGGGGTTCTGCCTCCAGCACCGCAGCCCGGACGCCTCCGACTGCTCGCGCCTGACCGACTGCTCGTTGCGCCCGGTGTGGGCGCACCTCGACGCACTGCTCAAGCGAGTGTTCGAGCACACGACCCTCGCCGACCTGACCGCCGGCGAGCGCCTTACCGACAAACACCTGCAGGAGCGCTGGCCACTCATCGTCCCCCAGGGACGCGGGAGCGGCACGGGCGCCGGCGGGCCGAGGGAAAGAGGAACACAATGAACCAGCAAGCAAAGCCGGTCTTCGAGTGCGCCGGCATTCACATCCACATCGGCGAGAAGGAAATCGTCAAGGGCGTGGACCTTTCGGTCTTGCCGGGCGAGGTCCACGCGATCATGGGCCCCAACGGCTCCGGAAAGTCCACGCTGGCGAACGGCCTGATGGGACACCCGGCCTATGCCGTCGAGGGTACCGTGATGCTCGCCGGCGAGGACGTCAGCGCCCTCCCCCCCGACGAGAAGGCTCGCCGCGGGATGTTCCTCGCATTCCAGTATCCAGTTGCGGTGCCCGGGGTGACCGTCGCCTCGTTCCTGCGCGCGGCCGTCTCGGCGGTGCGCGGCGCCGACGTGCCGGTGCGGGAGTTCCGCAAGGAGCTGCTCGCCCGCATGGCGGACCTCGAGATGGACCCCGCGTTTGCAGGGCGCTACCTCAACGACGGTTTCTCCGGCGGTGAGAAGAAGCGGGTCGAGATCCTCCAACTGCTGATGCTCAAACCGAAGTTCGCCCTGCTCGACGAGACCGATTCCGGCCTCGACATCGACGCCCTCAAGGTGGTCGCCAAGGGGATCAACGCCACCGCGTCGAACGACACCGGGATGGTGCTGGTGACCCACTACCAGCGGCTGCTCAACTACGTCCGTCCCCACGTCGTGCACGTCTTCATGGACGGGCGGATCGTACGCACCGGCGGCCCCGAGCTCGCCCTCGAGCTCGAGGAGCGCGGCTACGACTGGCTCGAGCCGGCCGCAGCCGCAGGGGGTGTCTGATGGCCTCGACGCCGACCGTTGCCGACATCGGCAGCGACTACAACCAGCGCTACGGGTTCCATGACCCCGAGGAGTACTTCATGCGGACGCCCAAGGGGCTCTCGCACGAGGTCGTCGAGGCGATCTCCCTCCTCAAAAAGGAACCCGACTGGATGCGCGCGTTTCGCCACAAGGCACTCGACATCTTCTTCGCCAAACCGATGCCGACCTGGGGCGACACCGCGATGCTGTCGGAGATCGACTTCGACGAAATCACCTACTACGTGCGCGCCACCGAGAAGCAGGAGACGAACTGGGAGGACGTCCCCGAGAACGTCAAGCGCACCTTCGACCGCCTCGGCATCCCGGAAGCGGAGCGCAAGTTCCTCGCCGGCGTGTCGGCGCAGTACGAGTCCGAGGTCGTGTACCACTCGGTCAAGGAGGAGCTGACAAAACAGGGCGTGATCTTCCTCGACATGGACTCGGGGCTGCGCGAGCACGAGGAGATCGTGCGCACGTACTTCGCCAGCGTGATCCCCGCGGCCGACAACAAGTTCTCGGCGCTCAACAGCGCGGTGTGGTCGGGGGGCTCGTTCATCTACGTGCCGAAGAACACCGAGGTGGCGATCCCACTGCAGGCGTACTTCAGGATCAACGCCGAGCGCATGGGCCAGTTCGAGCGCACCCTGATCATCGCCGACGAGGGCGCCAAGGTGCACTACATCGAGGGGTGCACCGCGCCCGTTTACTCCTCCCACTCGTTGCACTCGGCGGTTGTGGAGTTGATCGCGATGAAAGGCGCCCGCATCCGCTACACGACGATCCAGAACTGGTCGAACAACATCTACAACCTGGTCACCAAGCGCGCCGTCGCCAACGAGGACGCGGTGGTCGAGTGGGTGGATGGCAATATCGGCTCCAGGCTCACCATGAAGTACCCGGCGGTGATCCTCAAGGGCGAGCGCGCGCACGGCGAGGTGCTCTCGATCGCGTTCGCCGGCCCTGGCCAGCACCAGGACGCCGGCGCCAAGATGATCCACCTCGCTCCCAACACGACGTCGAAGATCACCTCCAAGTCGATCTCCAAGGGGACCGGCCGCTCGTCGTACCGCGGCCTGGTCAAGATCCGCAAGGGCGCTCACGGCTGCAAGACCTCCGTGCAGTGCGACGCGCTCCTGATCGGCGACGCCGCCCGCACCGACACCTACCCCACGATGGAGATCGACGAGGACCAGGTCCGGGTCGAGCACGAGGCGCGCGTCTCCAAGATCGGCGACGAGCAGCTCTTCTACCTGCGCTCGCGCGGAATCAGGGACGACCAGGCGCGCCTCATGATCGTCAACGGTTTCATCGAGCCGTTCGTCAAGGAGCTGCCGATGGAGTACGCGGTCGAGCTCAACCGTCTCATCGAGCTGGAAATGGAGGGCTCCGTTGGCTAGCCGCCCGGCCGTCGAGGCCGCTCCCACCCTCGCGCTCGAGCACATCGAAGCACTTTCCCGGGCCGCGGGCGAGGATGCCGGCATCCTCGCAATCCGCCGCGAGGCACACGCGCGCCTCACCCCGCTCGCGCTCCCCAACCGCGCCAACCACCTCTGGCGCTACACTAACCCGGCGCGCTTCCTGCCCGACGGCGACCCGACCGCGCAGGCGCCGGCCGACGTTGCTCCGACGTGGCGCCTCGACGAGTCACTGTCGGTGGCCGCGCTGCTCGCCGGCGGCGCGTTGCGCGTGGTCGAGACCGGCGCCGACGCCCACAACGCCGGCGTGGTGGTTGAGGACCTCCACCGCGCCGCGGCCGGCGGCTTGCTGGGAACCGTCGTACCGGCGGCCCACGGGTTCCTGGAAGCGATCAACACCGCCGCCTGGCGCGGCGGCGTGCTGGTGCGCGTGCCGGCCGGGGTCTCCCTCGAGCAGCCGATCCGCCTCCGCCTGGTGGCCGGAGGCATGTCCCTCCCGCGCGTGTTCGTGCTCGCGGGCGAGGACAGCTCGTTCGAGATCATCGAAGGACACGTAGGCGGGGACGGCGCGACCCGGGTCATCGGCGTCACGGAAATCGTGGTCGGCGCCCACGCGAACGTCCGCTACGGCCTCGTCCAGCGCTGGGAAACCGGCGTGACGGGCCACCTCACCGCCCGCGCGACAGTGGGCGCCGGGGCACGCTTTCAGATGTCGCTTGCTTCGTTCGGCGGGACCGAGTTCAAGGCCGATGTCGGCGCGGTCCTCGCGGGCGTGGGCGCTGAGGTCGAGACGTTCGGCGTCGCGATGGGCGGCGATTCGCAGCACTTCGACCACCACACCGAGCACATCCACGAGGCAGGAAAGACGCGCTCCAACCTCGACTTCAAAGTCGCGCTCACTGGCTCCGCGCGTTCGGCGTACACCGGGATGATTTGGATCGCCCCCGGCGCGGCCGGCGCCGAGGCGTACCAGGAGAACCGCAACCTGCTGCTCTCCGGACAGGCCCGGGCCGAGTCGATCCCCGAACTCGAGATCCTCACCGACGACGTGCGTTGCTCGCACGGCGCCACCGTCTCGCCGATCGACCCGGAGCAGCTGTTCTACCTCGAAAGCCGAGGCCTCGCCCCGATGCAGGCGGCGCGCGTGATCGTCTACGGGTTTCTCGACCAGACGCTGGGCCGGTTGCCGCAGACCACGCGCGAGCGTATCCAGGCGCTGGTGGCCGCCCGGCTGCACACGGAGTGAGCGCCATGGCCGTCACCGCGTCCCCGGTTGTGGGCTTCGACCCCCGCGCGCTGCGAGCGCGCTTCCCGATCCTCGGCCGCCAGGTCCACGGCCACCCGCTCGTCTACCTCGACAACGCGGCCACGACGCAGAAGCCCGACACGGTTCTGGCCGCCCTCGCCTCCTACTACACGACCTCGAACGCCAACGTCCACCGCGGCGTCCACACCCTCGCGGAAGAGGCCACCGCCCTGTACGAACGCTGCCGCGCCCGCGTCGCCGGCTTCGTCAACGCCCCCGACGAGCGCGGCGTGGTCATCGTGCGCAACGCCACCGAGGCCATCAACCTGGTGGCCCGGTCGTGGGGAGCGACGCTCGCCCACGGCGACGAGGTGCTGCTCTCCGAGATGGAGCACCACTCCAACCTGGTGCCGTGGATCATGCTCGCCCGCGAGCGCGGCGTGACGCTGCGCCACGTCCCGATCACCGCCGACGGCCGCCTCGACATGGGGGCGTTCGCATTGCTGCTGTCGCCGCGGACGCGGATCGTGTCGTTGACCGCGATGTCCAACGTGCTCGGCACGATCAACCCGATCGCCGAGATCGCCGCGGCCGCGCACCGGGTCGGCGCCGTGATGGTCGTGGACGGCGCGCAGTCGGTCCCGCACATGCCGGTGGACTTCCAGGCGCTCGGCGCCGACTTCCTGGCGTTCTCGGCGCACAAGATGTACGGGCCCACCGGGGTGGGGTTCTTGGTGGCGAAGCCGGAGCTGCTCGAACGCATGGAGCCGGTCGCCGGCGGTGGCGAGATGATTCGCGAGGTCCGGCTCGACTCCGCCACATGGAACGACATCCCGCACAAGTTCGAAGCCGGCACTCCCAATATCGCGGACGCCGCGGCGTTCCCCGCCGCGCTCGACCTCCTCGACGAGGTCGGGATGCCGGCCGTGCGCGCCCACGAGCGCGACCTCGTCGGCTACGCGCTCGAGCGCCTGCGCTCGCTCGGGTGGCTGCAGATCCACGGACCGGCCGAGGCGGATGCGCGCGGCGGGCTGGTCTCGTTCGTGGACCCCGAGATCCACCCCCACGACCTGGCGCAGGTGCTGGACACCCGCGGCATCGCGGTCCGCGCGGGCCACCACTGCGCCCAGCCGCTGATGCGCCGGCTCGACGTGGCCGCAACCGCGCGGGCGTCGTTCGGGATCTACAATGACCGCGACGACGTGGACGCCCTGGTGGACGGCCTGGCTGCCGCGCGCAATTACTTCGGGCTGGCGAACAAGTGAAGAGAATAGTTTAAGAGTTGAGAGTGAAGAGTTAAGAATTGAAGGTCGAGGACGGAGAATGAGTCAATCCAGACAGGTGTTCCGGCTTCGGACTCGCCTCGCAACTCTTCACTCTTCACTCTTAACTCTTCACTCTGCAACGGAGTCCCTGCACCGTGGTTGACCGCCCCGACGTCGCGCTCGACGACCTCTATCGCGAGGTGGTGATGGACCACCACCGCCGCCCGCGCGGGCGCGCGCCGCTGGGGCGGGTAGACGCCACCGCCCACGGCTTCAACCCGGTGTGCGGCGACGAGGTGGTGATCGCCCTCGCCCTCGACGGCGACCGCGTGACGGGGGTCCAGGTCCAGGGGCGCGGGTGCGCCATCTGCACCGCATCCGGTTCGATGATGGCCGAGATGATTCCGGGCCACACCGCCGCCGAGGCGGAGGCCACCGCGGAGGCGTTCCGCGCCGTCATGCATGGCGCGCCGGCTCCCGCCGGGGCCGAACTCGGCGACCTCGAAGCGCTCGAAGGGGTGCGGAAGTTCGCGGTGCGGGTGAAGTGCGCAATGCTCCCCTGGGTCACGCTGAACGACGCCCTCAAGGCGTGGCGCGGCGGGAGCACCGAGGCAACCAGTACCACCGAAGCGCAGGAGGCCGAGAGATGAGCGAGCTGACCCCCGAGTCCGTGCGCGAGGCGCTCAAACCGGTCGTGGACCCGGAAATCTTCATCTCCATCGTGGACCTCGGTCTGATCCGCGACGTCGTGGTCGCCGAGGGTGGAGCGAAGGTAAGGGTCGTCATGACGCTCACGACGCCGTTCTGCCCGGAGGGCCCGATGATCGTCGAGCAGGTCAAGCAGGTCGTCGCGTCGCTGCCCGGCGTGCAGGAGTCCGAGGTCGAGCTCGTGTGGAACCCCCCGTGGGACCCGCGCAAGGAAGCCTCCGACGACGTCAAAGCCGAGCTCGGCATCTGGGATTGAGAGACGGACACGGGGAGACTGGGGTTCGGGGTTCGGGGTCCGAGAGACAGAACACAGGGGACAAGCCACTGACATCGGAGAATTCCGGTGCGGTGGTGGGGGGATCCTCAGGCGGGGGCGAACGAATCCACGGCGGCGCCCTCGTCCTCGAAGACCTCGAGCAGCGGCAGGATCTGGGAGAGGTGCAGGGTGTGCTTGACCCGATCGCCGGGACGCAGGAGCTTGAGCGCGGCACCGAACTCATGCGCGAGCTTCCAGCTCGCGACCAGCTCGCCCACGCCGCCGCTGTCGAGGCGCTTGACCCGAGCGAGGTTGAGGAGGATTTTCGTCCACCCCTCGGCGATCAACTCGGAGACCACGTCGCGCAGCATCTCCTCGCCGTCCTCGGTCACGAGGTCCCCCTTGAAGTCCACGATGATCACGTCCTTCGCGTGGCGAACGTCGGCGCGCATTGGGCGATTGTAGCTCGGCGCGCCGGCCCGCGCGCGTCCCGGGTGGTCGCGCCCCGTCGGGCAGCCGCTTGGAGCGGCGTCCGGAAGGCAGTAAGCTTGGAAAGCACCGGACATGAGAGGCGAGGTGGGTGGGAAGACGCAGTGGAAACCGGGAGGCAGGCTGCCATGGACGCCGTACAACGGAGCACGCTGGTCGTCGGAGTCGAGTCGAAGGTGTTCGAGAGGATTTCCAAGATTTTGAAGATGAACGATTTCCTCTCCGACTTTTCCGAAACTGGGGGAGTTGCGCTCGAGTCGATCTCGTTCCTCCCGTTCGACGCCATCGTCGCCGCCTGTCCGCTCCCCGACATGCCGGTGCCGCAGTTCCTCGATGCGGTGCGTGGGAAATCCTCGCCCTGCCGGCAGTCGGCGGTGGTCCTCCTGGCGGCGCCAGGCACGCTTCCCGACGCTGAGGCGCTGGTCGGCAAGGGAGCCAACCGCGCCCTCGCCGTCGAGGAGCTCGACGAGCTTGCCCATGAACTCTCCAGCCTGCTCGAAGTGCCGCCGCGCTTCCCGATGCGCACGGTTTCGCGCCTCAAGGTCCAGCTCTCGTGGGGGACCAGCCATACCGTGTGCCAGACGGAAGACATCTCGACCCACGGCATGCTCATCAAGACCGACCACCCCTACCCGGTCGGCACCCAGATGGCGTTCGAGCTGGCGATGCCCGGCGACGCCGAGCCGGTCCGCGGCTATGCCGTCGTGGTGCGCCAGACCCAGAAGACGCGTGAGCGCGCCAGCGGTGTGGGGGTGCGGTTCTCCTCGTTCGAGAGCGACGACAAGAAGCGCTTTGAGGTCCTGCTGCAAAAGGTCGCCAAATAGGTCGGGCGCGGGCCCTCAGAACCTCAAGCCGGCGAGGACGTTCGCCGACACTCCGGAGCGCTTCCGGAAGTCGGCGACGCTCGCGAACGGCGCCAGCGCCCGCTGTGCGCGCCACGACGCCACCTCCGCCTCGGTGATCCCGGGGACGAGACGGATCACCCCCTCCTCGGCGGTGTTGACGTCGAGGGAAAGCGGCCTGTCGCTGTCGAGACCGACGAGTCTCACCTCCCGGCCCGCCACCTCGCACCGCAGCTGCGGGCCGAGGCGGGCGTACAGCAGCTTCGGGTCGGCGGCCGCGGCCGCGTGCCAGCGCTCGCGGGCCGCGTCGATCCGCTCGCGGTCGAGGTGGGCGAGGTCGAGGCCCAGCGCCGCCAGGTACTGTCCGCGCCAGAGCGCAGCCGCGTCCGCGTCCATGAAGACGCCGTGCGACATGTCGAGGAAGACGTCGAGGACATCGCCCCAGTCGGCGGGGCTCACTCGCTTGTAGGTCGTCAGGAAGTGCAGCAGGAACGGCTCTTCGGAGGTGAACGGCATCGTTGCGAACGTCTCGGCGAGCGCCGTCAGCACGGTGTTCTGGCGGACGCGGACGGTGTCCTCGCTCGGCGCTTGCTCGCCTCGCACGAGGATTGAGAAAAAGAAGGTGGCGTAGAAGCCCTCGGAGGCGAGGAGCTGGTCGGCGTCGCGCAGGCTCGCAAAGTCGCGGGCCGTCTCGATCTGCACCCGCAGGTAGTCGGGTTGCTTGAACGCCGGCGCGAACGCGAACGCGTTGTCGCGCACCGCCGCGTAGCGGGCGTGCGTCTGGGCGAACGTCAGCAGGTCCGCGGAGGGCCAGTAGTACTCGGCGCGCATCTTCGCCGCCGGCCCGAAGAGGAACTGATCGTGGTGATACTGCCGGCGCACGTCGGGAGCGCTTGAGAGTTGCGCGATTAGGGTCTCAAGACTGATCGCGAACCCCTCGTCGAATGCGGTGCCGCGGTCGGTGAGCGCAGCGAGGGTGTGCGGGATCGCGGCGATCTCGCGCCGGGGGATCCCCCGGCCTCCCGCCAGCATCGCGAGCGCCACGTGGCCGGTCTCGTGCAGAAACGTGGTCGAGAATCGCCACGCCTCGGGGCCGAGCTGGACGTAGGCGGCCCGGGAGTAGTTCTCGATTCCGGTCTCGGTCTTCAGGCGGAAGCCGACGGCGCTGTTGTCGCCGTTGGGGACGATCGCGATCGTGTACTCGGCAGGCTGCACCGCGGCGGCACCCCGCGCGGCGGCGATCGAGCGCGCCCGCGCGTACAGGTCGAGCGCCCAGCGCGCCGCCGCGTTGTCGAGGAACCTCGCCAGCGATGCGGCGCGGGCCGGGTCGGTGATCCGCCTGTAGCAGGGGAGCGCGCCCGCCGGCGCCTGCGGGTCGGACTCCACGAACGCCACGCGCACGCCTGCGCCCACGGCCTGCGCCGGCGGCTGCGCCGCCGCGGCGCCCGTGAGCGCCAGAACCGCGACTCCGATCGCAGCGATCATCCGCATCGTGCCCCCCCGACATGGTAATCCGGATCCGGCGCAGCCACTCCACCGGAGGGCGCGGGACGGTACGCGCCACGCCCGCTCGATCGGGAGTTGGCGCCTGGAAACGCTCGGCCGGGTCAGGCCAGGGGTTGCTGATAGAATAGAAAAATAGGATTAGCCCGTGTCCAACTCGGCACAGCGACACGCTTCCGCGCCCTTTTATGCCTCCGCCCGCACGCTGGCCGAGTACGTCGAGATGTGCCTCGACCGTCACGCGGGGCATCCGTTCCTCGCCGAGCTCGGGGGGTCCTCCCTCACCTACGGGGAGGCGCGCGACCGGATCGCCGCGATCCACCAGAACCTGCGCCGGGCGGGCGTGAAGGAGGGCGACAAGGTCGCGTTGCTCGGGGCGAACTCAATCCACTGGGCGCTGGTGTACCTCGCCGTGGTCACGTACGGCGCCGTCGTGGTCCCGATCCTCACCGAGTTCCCCGCCCCGAACATCCACAACATTCTCAACATGTCGGACGCGCGCGTGCTGTTCGTCGCCTCGCCGCTGCTCGAGAAGGTCGCCGGCGGCACCTTTCCGAAGCTCGTGCACATGTTCCTGCTCGAGGACTTCAACGCCATCGAGCTGCAGGTCCTCCCCGAGCTCGTCAAGAAGATCCAGTCCAGAGTGGACATCCTGCGCGAGCGCGCCGGACAGTTCCTCACCGAGCACCGACTGCCGGGCGCCCACCTCACCTACACGCCGCGCCCGGACGACCTCGCCGCCATCGTCTACACCTCCGGCACCACCGGGCACTCGAAGGGCGTGATGTTGACGCAGGGGAACATCCTCGCCGACGTGGTCGCCGCCGTCCGCTACGTCGAGATTTCCCCGAGCGACCGCTTCCTCTCGCTGCTCCCCCTCGCCCACACCTACGAGTGCACCTGCGGCTTCCTCGGCCCGATGTGCGGCGGCGTGTCGATCCACTACCTGCAGCAGAAGCCCAGCCCCAGCGTCCTGCAGAAGGCGTTCGCCGCGGTCAGGCCCACGATGGTGTTCGCCGTGCCGCTCATCATCGAGAAGATCTACCGCAAGAAGGTCCGCCCAAAAATCGAGGGACGCTTCGTCACGCGCCAACTCACCCGCCTTCCCGGCATCCGCCGCGCCGTCCACCGCAAGGCCGTGAAGCAGCTCCTCGCCGCGTTCGGCGGCTCTCTGCGCCAGATGGCCTTCGGCGGCGCGCCCCTGTCCCCCGACGTCGAGCAGTTCATGCGCGAGGGGGAGTTCCCCTACTTCGTCGGCTACGGCATGACCGAGTGCGCGCCGCTGATCGCCGGCTGCGGTCTCGGCGAGACCCGCGCTGGGAGTTGCGGCTACCCGGTCGAGGGGATCGAACTGCGCATCGCCGCCCCCGATCCAACCACCGGGGTCGGCGAGGTCCAGGTCCGCGGGCCGATGGTGACGCGCGGGTACTTCAAGAACCCGGACGCGACGGCGGAGCTATTCACCGCCGACGGGTGGCTGCGTACCGGGGACCTCGGCGCCCTCGACCCCGACGGCTACCTGCACCTGCGCGGGCGCTCCAAGAACCTCATCCTCGGCCCCTCCGGCGAGAACATCTACCCGGAGGAGATCGAGCACGTCCTCGACCGCTCGCCGTGGGTGGTCGAGTCGCTCGTGATCAAGTCGGAGGGCGGCCTGACGGCGCTCATCCTCCCAGACTACGAGGCCCTCTCCCACGACCTAAAGCTGTTCGGGCGCCCCGACGCGGAAACCAAGGCGCGCCTGCGCGATACCTTTCGCGCCACGATCGGTGAAGCCAACGCCCAGCTTCCGGCGTTCTCGCACCTGACCGCGTTTCGCCTCATGGAGGAGGAGTTCGCCAAGACGGCGACGGAGAAGATCAAGCGCCACCTCTACCAGTAGCCGGCGCGCCCGCCGTTCGCCGCCGGCCAGCCACGTCAGGCGCCGTGCTATTCTCCGCTGGCGACACGAGTTCGTTGACTCAATGAAGGGGGCGAGGGTGGCGATGCGCGTCGAGAGGTTCTTCACGGCGTCCGACCTGCAGGCGATCGAGGCGGCGGTGCACGAGGCGGAGAAGGGGACGTCGGGCGAGATCGTCCCCTGCGCGGTTGCCCACTCCGACCACTACGAGGCGGCGGCGTGGAAGGGCGCGGTCCTCGGCGCGTTCGCGGCAGTCGTCGCGGCCGCGGCCGCCCGCTACTTCGGCGACTTCTGGGGATTCCCGGCACTCGGCTGGATCGTCCTCCCACCGCTGATCGGCGGCGCGCTCGGTTACGCCGCGGCCGCCATGGTGCGGCCGCTCAAGCTCGCGCTCGCCGGGCGCGCTCACGTCGAGCACCGGGTCCACCAGCGAGCGGCCGAAGCGTTCCTCGAGAACGAGGTCTTCAAGACGCGGGAACGCACCGGGGTCCTGATCTTCCTCTCCCTGTACGAGCGCCGGGTCGTGGTGCTCGGCGACGCCGGCATCAACGCCCATATCGCGCAGCACGAGTGGGATGCCGTCGTCGCCGGCATCGTCGCGGGGATGCGCGCGGGCAAGCCGGGTCAGGCGCTCGGCGCCGCCATCGCCCGCTGCGGCGAGTTGCTCGAGCGCCGCGGCATCGCGATCCGGGCCGACGACACCGACGAACTCCCCGACACGCTGCGGATGCAGGAGGAGTAGCGATGGCCGCGGGCCGCCGTCGAGTTCTGCCGCTGCTCGTTGCGGCGCTGCTGGCGGCGGCGCCGCTCGCCGCCGCGGTCGAGGTCCCGTACCTCTCCGGCCACGTCAACGACACCGCCGCCATGATCCCGGCCGGCGTGCGGGAACAGATCGAGGGCACACTCGCCGCGTTCGAGAAGGCGACCGGCGCCCAGGTCGCGGTGCTCACCGTCACCACCCTGGACGGCGAGCCGATCGAGGACTACTCCCTCAAGGTCGCGCAGACGTGGAAGCTCGGCCGCAAAGGCGTGGACGACGGCGTCCTCTTCCTCGTCGCCAGGGACGACCGTACGATGCGCATCGAGGTCGGCTACGGTCTCGAGGCCAAGCTCACGGACGCCCAGTCGCGCCGCATCCTCGACGACGTGGTCCGCCCCGCGTTCCGCAACGGCGACTTCGGCGGCGGGATCGCGGCCGGTGTGGACGCCATCACCGGCACGATCGAGGGGAAGGACATCATCCCGGCCTCGTCCGCGTTGCTTCCACGCCGCAACGCCGAGGTGCCCCTCGGGGTGCGGCTGATCGTCACTCTCCTCTTCGTGATCGTCATCGGGGTCTTCTCGGCCGTGGCGCTGTTCGGGAAGGGGTGCATGAGCTGGTTCCTGTACGTCTTCCTGATGCCGTTCTACGCCGCGTTCCCGGCCGCCCTCTGGGGCGCCCCCGGCGCGCTCGCAATCCCCTTCTGGGTGCTCGGCTTCCCCATCGCCAAGACGCTGCTCGGCAAAACCGGCGCAGGCAAAAGCTTCATGGCGGCGCACCCCGGCCTCATCGCGTTCGCGGCTTCGAGCGGGCACTCGGGTTCGGAAGGCGGCTGGAGCGGCGGGGGCTTCTCCGGCGGGGGCGGCAGCTTCGGCGGCGGCGGTTCGTCCGGCAGTTGGTAGCGAGGCCCGCGTCCGGTCCCCGCGCCGGCCCTACTCCTCCGCCGTGACGCGGCGGCGGGTTTGCTTGGTGCGGGCGTGCAGCTCCTTCTCCGCCACCCGTCGCTGCCTGGCCGCCCGGCTCGGGCGCGTCGGAACGCGCGGCGCCTCCTCGGCGAGCGCGTCGCGGAGCAGCTCGACGAAGCGCTCGAGCGCGGCCGCGCGGTTGGCCCCCTGGGTGTGGTGGCGCTGGGAGACCACCTGGAGCACGCCGTCCTTGCTGATGCGGGTCGCGAGACGCGCGCGGATCCGGTCCCGCTGCGCGTCCGTGAGGCTCGGCGAGGCGGCCACGTCGAAGGTGAGCGTCACCTTGGTCGCAACCTTGTTGACGTTCTGCCCACCCGGCCCGCCGCTGCGCGAGGCGGCGAAGGCAAGCTCGGCGTCGGGAATCGCCAGGCCGGGTGCGATCTCGATCATGTCGCTCCTATCGTACCGCGCGGACGCGGGGGCGCTAGGATGGCGGCGGCGGGGCCGGGCGCCATGGCCCGCGGCGGGGGCGGGATGAAGGTCGAGCGCGAGAGCGAGTTCAAGCTGACCGTGGAGCGCTCTCGCTTCCATGCGGTGTTCTTCCCGGCGGGGTCCGACGCCGATGTGGCCGCGATGGTCAAGCGCAAGAAGAGCGAGCACCGCAAGGCGAACCACCACTGCTGGGCGCTGCGCTGCCGCGACGGCGACGGGGGCGTGGTTGAGCGTTGCAAGGACG
Organism: Acidobacteriota bacterium; assembly: GCA_003133645.1. Taxonomy (GTDB): domain Bacteria; phylum Acidobacteriota; class Thermoanaerobaculia; order Thermoanaerobaculales; family Thermoanaerobaculaceae; genus RBG-13-68-16. The sequence goes on from PKYI01000070.1 coordinate 27,391, forward strand.
ACGGCGAGGTGGGTCACCCGGGCCGCGTGTTGCTCGAACTTCTCCGCAGGGACGAAATCGAGGGCGCGATCCTGGTCTCGCGGGTGTTCGGCGGCGTGAAGCTCGGCGCCGGCGGGGTTTCGCGAGCGTTCCGCGAGGCGGCCGCAGGGGCGTTCGCCGCGTACCGCGCTCCGGCGCGCCGCTGAGGCCGCCGCACGCCGCGCCGGACCTCTACGCCTTCTGCTTCTCGAGCCAGCGGTTGAACAGCCAGAGCGAGGCGGCCGAAACCAGCCCGATCGCCATCAGGATGAGCCAGCCGAGCGCGTTGTTCGTAGGGTCGAGCTCGAGCAGCCCGTCGGGGCGCTTGGTGGCGCCCTTGGCCATGATCCCGTTGAAGATGAACGCACCCACCGGGCCGCCGAGGATCGCCCCGAGGGCGAGCGGCAGGTTGGCGTAGCCGAGGAAGAGCCCTTCCTGCCCCTTGGGAGCGAGCGCGCCGATGTACTCGTACATCCGCGGGGTTGGTCTCGACCACTCGCTTCGCGTACAGCGGCAGCTCGGGCCGGGGCATCGCTCCGGAACAGCCACGACACGGCGGCCGCGGCCGCAGCGACGATCAGGGTGAACCCCGCCGTGCTCGGCCAGACGCTCCTTTTCTCCTTCCCCGGGCTCGTGGTTGCCCGGACGAGGAGGACGAGACCGAGCGCGCCCGCCGCGCAGACCCCGACCACCGCCAGGATCGTCGCGGGGGGCGATGTCATCGGTGGCCGTCCGTCTCCAGGCCGTGCCGGCCCGAAGCACTTGATTGTACCAGCCGCGCACAAGCTTCGAAGCGTCCCACCGCCGCCCCGGCCGGAAAGCCGGCCGCGTCGTCCTCTCGCCTTGCAGCCTTGAACTGCGACCGCCGCGCTGATAGATTCAGCCGGGGTGAATACGCGCGGGGGTGAGCCGATGGCCGAAGACCCACGGGAACAGCGACGCTTTCCTCGGGTTCCCACCCAGAAGGCCGTGCTCGTCAAGAGGATCGGCGACGAGGCCTCGGAGGCGCTCGCCAAGACGCGCACCGTGAGCAGCGGCGGCTGCATGTTCGTCCACCACGAGCCGCTCGGCGTCGGCACCGCCGTCGAGCTGCTGATCTCGCTCCCCTCCCGGGTCATCAAGGCGGAGGGCCGCGTGGTCTGGGAAACCGTCGCTCAGGCCGGAGCCGTCGAAGTGGGCGTCGAGTTCCTCGACGTGTCCGCCAAGGATCGCCGCACCCTCGAGGCCGCCGTTGCCGATGCCGTCGCCGCCGCGTCGTGACCTGGCCCTGCTGCCGTGAGCGAGTCGGCGCTCAGCGGCGCTTCGGGGCCCGGCGCGGGCCGGGCCTCGCGCCCCAGCCCACGGGTGCGCTGAGACCTCCGCCCCCACCGGCCCACACCCGCCTCTGGCGCCCAGGCCCCCGCGCCACTACCGCGCCGCCTTCCCCGCCCGCGGGTGCGCGCCCCGTCGCGACCTGCTCGGCGCCGTTGACCAGGATCACCCAGGCGCGCGAGAGCGTGCCCGGCGACCCGGTCGACAGCCGGCCGTGCGGAACGCCGGCGAGCTGCGCCTCCAGCGCCGGCAGCTCGTCGCGCGGCGCGATGACCGCCCGCGGCTCGGGGGAGCGCAGGAACGAGGCCACGCCGCCGCCGGTGGGGAGCAGCGCCAGCCGGCGGTCGAGGTAGAAGGTGAACGCGCCGACGTCGCGGTATTCTTGAGTGCCCAGCGCCACGGTCACCCCATGGCTCAGCTCGCCGGCGGCGAGTTCCGCGATCGGCCGGTAGGAGCGGTGGCGGTCGATCGCCGGGGTGACGAGCTGGAGCACAACGGACACGATCAGCGCGTAGGCGGCCGGTCCCGCCACGCCCACCATCGGCCGCGACGGCGAGCGCAGCAAACGCACGAGCACGAGCGCGGCGGCAGCCAGGAGCGCCAGCACGACGACCGCGAGGACCAGTCCCGCGGCCGTCTCCAGCCGGCCCCCGGCCCGGAACAGGCGGGGGCGGACGAACGTCCCGGCGATGAACACCGCCGGCACGAGGCCGAGGACCAGGCCCACGGCCGCCGCGGTGGTGCGGATGCTCCAGCGTTCGAGCCACGTCGGCCGTCCGCGCGCGAGCAGCTCCGCCAGCCAGAGTGCGACCGCCGCGAAGAGAAACGGGTATACGGGGAGGGCGTAGCTCGCGACCTTGGCCGAGGAGAGCTGCAGCACCAGCGCCATCCCAGCAACCGCGCTCGCCACGAACGCGTGAAACGGCTCGCGGAACGGCGAGCGCCGCCGCATCCACGCGACAGCCGCCGGAACCACCAGGAACGTCCACGGCGCGAGGTAGACCGGCAGGTGGACGAGGTAGTAGTACCACCGCTCTTTGTTGATGAAGAACGGGTCGTGCGGCAGGCTTCGGTCGCCGAAGTGGAAAAACCGCCCGATCTGGTTGTCCCAGAAGACGAACCGAAGAGCCGGCTCGCCGCCGAACCGGTACAGGGCGACCACCCAGGGTATGACGACGACCAGGAAGAGCGGGACGTACGCGGCCGCGAGGCCGGCGAGCAGCCGGAGGCGCCGCTTCCAGAGCAGGAAGATCCCCACCGACGACCAGATCAGGGCGGGACCGACCAGCCCCTTGGCGTAGAACGAGGCCGACGCCGCGAGCAGGAAGAGCAGCCAGCGAGCCCGGCCGGGCCGCTCGTAGGCGCGCCAGAAGGCGAACAGGGAGAGCGCCACCATGAACACGAGCGCCATGTCGGTGAGGACGATGCGCGCGTACTCCTGGAACTCGATCGCGGTCCCGCACAGGAACGCCGCCCCCCACGCCGCGATCTCGCGGCCGCGGTCGAAGCCACCCGCCGCGCGCGGTCCGCGCACGAACAGCACGACGAGCGCGAGCGTCCCGAAACCGTAGAGCGCCGCGGGGAGCCGCACCAGCCCCTCGGTGACGCGGCCGGCGACGCGGCAGATCGCCACGCCGGTCCAGTGCAGCAGCGGCGGCTTCTCGAGGAACGGGCGGCCGTCGATCGTCGGGGTCACCAGGGTGCCGTGCCGCACCATGTCCCAGATCATCCCGCCCTCGCGGCTGTCGTTGCCCCCCCACAGGGAGTGGCCGAAGACGCCCGACAGGGAAAACACCACGAGCAACAGCCAGAGCCCCGCGCGCAGGCGCCTGTCGAGGGCCGGCGCCCCTTCCCCGAGCAGGGATGGGGATGCAAACAGGGCCAGCCGCCCGCGCACACCGCCTTCGGAGATCGCCCGCCCGCCTTGCACCACGCCCTCCACATGAATCTTTCCCACGCCCATTCACAAATTGGCGAGTGAGACGCATTATTCCACACTCCGCGGCTGCACGGCGGGCAGCCGCGCCGGAGGCCGCACCTGCTACGCTTGCACCGGATCTAGAGGAGGTCCGTCGTGATGACCCGACGCCTCAACGCTCTCGTGGTTGCCTTCCTTGCCCTGGCGTTCGCCGCGGCGGCCGAGCCGCTGCAGCCGGCGCCGCTGCCGCACGTGATGATCCTGGCCACCGGCGGCACGATTGCCGGCACCGGCGCCACGGCCACCACGACCGTGGGGTACACAGCGGCGACGATCGGCGTCGAGGCGCTGATCGCGGCCGTCCCCGAGCTCGCCAAGGTCGCCCGCGTCAGCGGCGAGCAGGTGTTCCAGATCGCCAGCGAGAACATGACCCCCGACAACTGGCTGCGCCTCGGCCGGCGGGTCAACGAGCTGCTCGCCCGCGACGACGTGGCCGGCGTCGTGATCACGCACGGCACCGACACGTTGGAGGAGACGGCGTACTTCCTCGACCTGGTGGTCAAGAGCGCCAAGCCGATCGTGCTGGTCGGCGCGATGCGACCGGCCACCGCGATCTCGGCCGACGGCCCGATGAACCTCTACAACGCCGTCGCGCTCGCCGCCAGCCGCGAGGCCGTGGGCCGCGGCGTACTCGTCTGCATGAACGACCGGATCGACGCGGCGCGCGACGTCACCAAGACGAACACCGTCGCCCTCGACACCTTCCGCTCGCCGGAACTCGGAGTCCTCGGGATGATGGAGGGCGGCCGGCCCGCTTTTTACCGCACCGCGGACCGCGCCCACACCACCGCCACGGAGTTCGACATCAAGGACCTCCGCGAGCTGCCCAAGGTCGGCATCGCCCTCGCGTACGCCGGCTCGGGCCGCATCGCGATCGACGCAATGGTGGCCGCGGGGGTCAAGGGCATCGTCAACGCCGGGGTCGGCGACGGCAGCCTCTCCGTCGAGGCCAGGGCCGCCCTCGTCGAGGCGCGCGCGAAGGGGATCGTCGTCGTGCGGGCGAGCCGGATCCCCGGCGGCGCCGTGGCCCGCAACGGCGAGGCCGACGACGACGCGCTCGACTTCGTCGTGGCGGACAACCTCTCGCCGCAGAAGGCCCGCATCCTGCTCGCCCTCGCGCTCACGCGCACCACCGACACCCGCGAGATCCAGCGCATGTTCCGGCGCTACTGAGCGCGAGCGCCGTTCGTGCCTATTCCCCGTCCCTCGTAGAGGCTCTCGCTCTGCCGGTGCTCCGCGTTGCCGAAAGCGGGCCCGCCGGGCCCTCTCTTCACTGCGTGAGGCTTTCTTGC
>PKYI01000157.1 GCA_003133645.1 Acidobacteriota bacterium
CCGTCACCGACGCCGGAGGCGGTCGCTCCGCCTCCGGCACCGGCCGCTCCCGTACCGTGCGCGCCGCCGCCGGCCGGCGCCGTGCCCGAGCGGGCCGACGTTCACCCGCCGCTGGTGTGTGTGCTGCTGCAGGCGCAAGGGCAGCCGGTGCTCCCCGAGCCCGGCAGGCGCTATGCCTGCGTCGTCGTCGGCACGCCGGCCGTCGTGCTGCGGGGGCCGATCGCAGCGCGGGCGCTGCCGGGACGCGCCGCCGTCCAGGTGGGAGCGTTCGGAAACGAGGCCAATGCGACGGCGCTGGTGGCGCGGCTCCGAGCGGGGGGGTTCGCGGGCGCGGTCCTGAAGGGCCCAGGTGCCCTCCTCCGCGTGGCCGCGGTCGGGAACGAGGGTGAGGGCGCGCCGGCGCTCGCGGGCCGCCTGCGCAACGCGGGGTTCTCCGGGCAGGGTACAACCGTGCCGGGGTCCGGAGAGGTCGTGCTCGAGGGCGAGGGCGGCGCCACGGTGCGGGGCCCCAGCGTCCTGCTGGTCCCGCTCGACCCCGATCCGGTCCGGGTGGGCGCGAAAGCGGTGCGCGGCGAGATCGAGCTGCGGCCTGGCACGGTCGGCGTCGCGGTGATCAACGTCCTCAACCTGGAGGCGTACCTGCGCGGGGTCGTGCCTGCGGAGATGGGGCCGCGCGCGTTCCCGCTGCTGGAGGCGCTCAAAGCGCAGGCGGTGGCGGCCCGGACGTATGCGGTCGCACACCTCGGCGAACACGCGTCGGAAGGGTACGACCTCTGCGACTCGCCGGCCTGTCAGGCGTACGAGGGCGTGGACGCCGAGCGGCCGCTCACCGACCGCGCGGTGCGTGAGACCGATGGAGAGGTCGTCACGTACCAGGGCCGTCCGATCGACGCCATGTACCAGTCGACGTGCGCCGGCCACACTGAGGACGCGGGGGCGCTCTTCCCGGGAAGGGCGGCGCCGTACCTCAAGGGCGTACCTTGCCGGGGCGAGCGCATCCTCGCGGCCGGCGCCTCCTCGGCGCGAGGGCCGTGGCTGGGTTCGGTCGGGCGTCTCGCGGCGATCGGCACGCGCCTGGCCGAGGCGCTCGGTTGCGTCGCCAACCCGCATTCGCTGGCGGCGCGCTTGGCAGGCGTGCAGCCGGGGCCGGGCGTTGCCGGGATCGTGGCGGCGTTTGCGGTGCCGGCCACGGCTGCGACGCTGCACGTGGCGCACGGAAAAACGGCGGAGGACGCAGCGCTCGACCTGCTCCGCCTCTTCCGTCTGCCGCTGCCACCCTCCCCCGGGGGGAACGGCCAGGCGGCATGGGAGGTCGCGCTCGCGGTGCGGCTGGGGCAACTTGCCGGGACCGTGCAGGCGCACGAGGGGCGCCTCGTCCCGGGCCCCAGCGGCCTCCGACTCATTCTTGAGGGCGACGCGGGTTCGCGGGATATCCTCAGGGGGGAGAGCGTGCTCGAACGGCGCGGCGAGCGCTGGCGGGCCGGGCCGATGGAGTTCGCCGCAGGCTCGCGGGCCACGCTGTGGTGCGCGGGCGAGGCGTGTCCTGTCCTCGAGGTCGAGGCGCTCGAGGACGCCGACGCGGGTTCGGCGTGGACGTGGTGGGTGAGGGAGTTTCCGCTCGATGAACTCGGCAGCAGGCTCGGGGTGAAGGGTGTTCGGGCGGTGACGGTGACCAAGAGGGGCGTGTCGGGCCGGGCGCTCTCGGTGTCGGTGAGCGGGAGCGGCGACAGCAGGGAGTTCGGCGGGATGGCGTTTCGCCGCGCGCTCGACCTCCCGGATACGCTGTTCGTCGTGTCGCCGTCCCGAAACGCCGGCAAGCCTGCGCTGCGCTTCCTCGGGCGCGGGTGGGGGCATGGCGTCGGCATGTGTCAGAACGGGGCGTACGGCCTCGCCCGCGGCGGGGCGACGTACATCGAGATCCTGAAGACCTACTACACTGGCGTCGAGATCACTCGCTGGCAGGGGGGGAACGATGAGCAATGTCCGGGGACAGGGGAACGAGGTCCGTAAGCTGGCGTCCGAGTTTGCGCGGGCGGAGATCGCGCCGCACGCGCGCAAGTGGGACGAGACCTCGCACTTCCCGCGTGAGATCTTCACGAAGCTGGGGGAGATGGGGTTCCTGGGCGTGGTCATCCCCGAGGAGTACGGCGGCGCCGGCCTCTCGTATCGCGACTACGTGGCCATCATCGAGGGACTTGCGGCGGTGGAGGGGGGGGTCGCGCTCTCCGTTGCGGCGCACAACTCGCTGTGCACGAACCACATCTTTCTCTTCGGCGACGAGGGCCAGAAACGGCGCTGGCTGCCGCCCCTCGCGAGCGGGGAGATGCTGGGGGCGTGGGGGTTGACGGAACCGGACGCCGGCTCCGACGCTGGGGGCACGAAGACGACCGCGGTGCGGGACAAAGACGCGTGGGTGCTCTCGGGGAGCAAGACGTTCACCACCAACGCCTCGGTCGGCGGGGTCGCGGTCGTGATGGCGCGCACCAGCCCGGGCCGCGACCACCGCGGCGTCTCGGCGTTCATCGTGCCTCTGGACTGGCCGGGGGTGGCGAAGGGCAAGGAGGAGGACAAGCTCGGGATGCGCATCTCCGACACCTCGTCGCTGCTGTTCGACGATTGCCGCCTGCCCGCTGGCGCGCTCCTCGGCAAGGAGGGGGAGGGGTTCCTGCAGGCGATGAAGGTCCTCGACGGCGGCCGCATCTCGATCGCGGCCCTCGGGGTCGGGATCGCCGAAGGAGCGCTGCAGGCCGCGCTGGCGTACGCGAAGCAACGGGAACAGTTCGGGCGCCCGATCGGCCAGTTCCAGGCGATCCAGGTCAAGCTCGCCGACATGGCGACGGCGGTCGCCGCCGCGCGGCTCCTCACCGAGAGCGCCGCGGACGCCAAGGACGCGGGCGAGAAGGTCACGCTGCAGTCCGCACAGGCCAAGCTCTTCGCCTCCGAGACCGCGGTCAAGGTGTGCGAGGAGGCGGTGCAGATCCACGGCGGCTACGGCTACATCAAGGACTTTCCGGTCGAGAAGTACTGGCGCGACAGCAAGCTCTGCACGATCGGCGAGGGGACGAGCGAGATCCAGCGCCTGATCATTGCCCGCGAGCTGTTGGGCGGGTAAGCTCGCGCCGCCATGATCGATGTCGCCGACGTCCTCGCAGGCGACGCCCGCGGCCTTGCCAGGGCGCTCACGGTCGTCGAGCGCGGCGGGCGTGAGGCCGAGGAGCTGCTCGGAGCGCTGCGCGGACGCCTGGGCCGGGCGCGCACCGTCGGCATCACGGGCGCTCCGGGGGTGGGGAAGAGCACGCTCGCCCAGGCGCTCGGTATCGCCCTCCTCGGCACGGGCGCCCGGGTCGCCGTTCTCGCGGTCGATCCCTCGAGCCCTTTCTCCGGCGGCGCGCTGCTCGGGGACCGGATCAGGATGCCCGATTTCCTCGAGCGCGGGGGCGTGGTGCGCTCGATGGCTACGCGCGGAGCGCTGGGAGGCCTGGCCGTGGCGACGTCCGACGCCCTCGACGTGCTCGACGCGGCCGGGTTCGACTGGGTCCTGGTCGAGACGGTCGGCGTCGGGCAGGATGAGGTGGAGATCGCTGGCGAGGTCGAGACCGTCGTGTTGGTCGCAATGGCGGGACTCGGCGACGACGTGCAGGCCGCCAAGGCCGGCGTGATGGAGATCGCCGACATCTTCGCGGTGAACAAGGCCGACCGGCCAGGCGCCGAGGGGCAGATCGCGGCGATCGAGGGCGCGCTCGCACTGGCGCCGGCCGCGTCGTGGCGTCCTCCGGTGATCCGGACCTCGGCCACGACCGGGGAGGGCGTCGCGCTGCTCGTCGCTGCGATCGGCGACCACCAAGGTTACCTGGAGGGGCCGGGGCGCCGCGAGGAGGCCAGGCGGCGGCGCGCGCGGCGGCGCGTCGAG
>PKYI01000171.1 GCA_003133645.1 Acidobacteriota bacterium
TTCCTCGAGCGCGCCGTCCTCTGCCCCGAACGGGACGCGTCGACGCACCACATCGCCATGGACGAGCTGCGCGGGCAGGCGGTGCGCGAGGCGGCGGCGCTGCTGGGCGCGGACGAGGACGAGATCGCGCTCGTCGAGAGCACGTCGCACGGGCTGAGCATCGCGGCGCGCGCGCTCGGGCTCGAGCTGCGTGACAACGTCGTCAGCGACGACCTCGAGTTCCTGCAGGTGGCGATCCCCTGGGTGAAGCTGCAAGAGAAAGGGACAATCGCGGAGGTGCGCGCGGCTCGGAACATCGACGGCGCCCTCACAACCGAGTCGTTCGCCAAGGTCGTCGATGCCCGCACGAAGGCAGTCGTCGTCAGCTCGGTCCAGTGGACGAACGGCTACCGCCTCGATCTCGCGGCGCTCGGCCGGCTCTGCCGCGACTGCGGCGCCCTGCTCGTCGTCGACGCGATCCAGGAGCTCGGAGCGCTGCCGCCGGCCGCGTCGTGGGCGGCACGCCAATGGATCAAGGCGGTCGCCTGGCGCTCCGGCGCCGCGATCGCGCGGGCCGGAGTGCTCGGCCTGCGCGACGGGCTGTGCGGCCGCTGCGGGCCGCCGCCGGCCGCAGTCCTCGGGAGGCGGCCGTGAACCGCTTGCAGGCGCTCAAGGGTGACCGCGGTTTCTGGCTGGCCGTGGCCGTCTTCCAGTTGCTGGTGCTCGCGGTGGCGCTGCGCTCGCCGCTCCTGGCTGTGCTCATGGTGCTGGCGATCGGCGTGGTCACGCTCCTCGCGCCGCTGCTCGGCACGCGGCGCGGCACCTACCGTTTCGCCGTCCTCCTGATCGTCACAGTGCTGGTGCTGCCCGGCGACCTCGCGCTGCGGTATCGCATCCCGCTGGGCGGCGGCGGCATCTTCATCATCGACATCCTGCTGGCGCTGCTGGTGTTCAGCTGGGTACTGCAGATCCTCGGCGAGCGGGGTGTCACCATCGTGCGTTCACCGGTGACTCTGCCGCTGACCCTCTTCCTCGTGTGGACCGTGGCGGCTGCGCTCATCGGCCAGCAGCACGGCAACGATCTCAAGGTGATCCTCCAGGACGTGCGCGGCATCGCCTACTATGTGCTTTTCCTCTGGGTCGTCACGTCGGTCATGAGCAGACGCCAGATTCACTCTCTCCTGCGCGTGCTCGCGTGGTGCCTCGTCGCGGGGTTCCTGATCGGCGTCTACTTCGCGCTAAAGGGGCAGGGACAGCAGATCGCCTTTGTCGAGGCCGGTGTCTCGCGCTTCCCCGCCCCCAACGAAGTCTTCCCCGTGAGCACTGCCCTGCTGGCCTCGTACGTCGTCGCTTGGCCGTCGGGACGCCGACGTCCCTGGTACCTGTGGGCCTTGCTCGTGCTCTCGGTACTCGGCATCCTTCTTGCGCTGGTGCGCGGCTACTGGATCGGCCTCGCAGTTGGCATGCTCTTCCTGCTGCTCGTGTCGCGCGTCCAACAGCGCATCGCCCTGGTGCTCGGCGGCGGGGTGGTGCTTGCCGCAGTGATCGCGGCACTGGCCGTCGTCAGCCCTGCGATGTTCGATTCGGTCGTCACGCGCACCGTGGCCGTGGGCGCCTACGCCAACGATCCGAGCGTACAGTATCGCCTGATCGAGAACCGGGCCGTCGAGCGCCAGATCGCGGAGCGGCCCATGCTCGGCAACGGCCTTGGCACCTCCTACGTCTTCGACTTCTCGCGGTACGGGGTCGCGCCCTTCGCCAAGGTCTACATCCACAACAACTACCTCTGGTTCGCGCAGCGGATGGGCCTCATCGGCGTCGGCCTGTTCGTCTGGATGATCGTCGCCTTCATGGTCTCGTGGCGAGGCCTGCGCGCCCGCTTCGACGACGGCGACCCCTGGCTGGTGGGGCTGGTGGTCGGGTCGCGGGTGATGATCGTCACGATCCTCGTCGTCTCCATCTCGTCCCCGATGTTCAATTCCAAGGGCGAAGTCGCGGTGATCGCCCTGATTATGGGGATGGCCGAGGTGGCGGGATCGTTGCTGCGTGAAGACGATGAGGGCGGGGTTTCCGAAGAAGCCCCGCCCTCATCGTCCGACTCCGCCTGACCGGCGATCTCGCTACCGCACGATAGAGTGGGTCAGCGTGACCGGCCCGAGGAGCTGCGACTCGTAGTACGTCGAGCGCCCGCCGCTGTTGAGCAGGTCGAGGAAGGCGGCGTCGCCGAAGTCGCGGTACGCGAGGGCGAACCGCGGGACGTCGACGCTCGTCATGGCCACATCGCCGGCGATGAACGTCGGCTCGGCGTCGCTGCCGAAGTATCGCGACAGGTAGGCCCAGCTGGTGTGAAGGCGGGTGCGCAGCGCCGCCGCCTTGCTGCTGTTCCAGCCTGCGTTTTGGGCCAGCTCCAGCAGGACGGCGTCGACACGTGTGTTGTAGGTCATGTAGTCGACGGTGCCGCCACGACTGGCGATCGGCGTCTTGTAGACGTCGACCTGCGGCACCGGGGTGGGATGACCAGAGACGCCGTCGCCGTCGTTGCGCGGTGCGAGCGACGCCTTGGTGATGCTCTCGAGCCCGAGGATGTCGGTCGAGCTGTTCAGGATGCCGTCGACGGCGGCCGTGTAACCGATGACCCGCGCCATGGCCAGGCGCGCCGCCTGCTGCAGGAGCACCATGTCGCCGCCCACGTAGTTGTCGTAGACGTTGTAGTGGCGGGTCGAGTCCCAGACGTAGGGCAACTCGTACGTCGGGTGGGTGATCACCCACTCCTGCCTGAGCTGCGTGTTGTAGGTGTCGAGCGCGTCGGTGAAGTGCCGGAAGTAGGCCTCGATCGCCGTCTTGTCGGCGGCGCTCAGCACGCCGGAACCGTACAGCAGGTCGTAGGCGTAGGCGAACATGAAGGCGCCGTGGGCCTGGTACGAGCCCGCCCACTTGTCGCCGCAGTCGGCGTAAGTGGTGGGCGTGTTGCCCTGAGCCCAGGCCAGCAGGTAGGCGCGTGCCTTGCTCGCGTACTTGGTGTCGTCGCTGAGCGCGTAGGCCAGGGCGAGGTTGCGGGCCGCGGCGCCGTCCTTGTCGAGCGCCAGCTCGAGCGTGCTACCGACGCCGCCGGAGGCCAGCGGACCGGCGTACGCGGCCGGTGATCCGGAGAGGGCGCCGTTGACCCGGCTGCTCAGGAAGACGTTCCAGGCGCTCGTCTGCGGCTCGCGTCCGGCGCTGATCTGGGCGCGGATGGCCGTGATGTCGGCGGCAGTCAGGATCAGGCTTGGGTGACCGGAGGCGGTCGGTGTCGGGGTCGGCGGGATCGGCGTCGTCGGCTTCCTGGTGCGGCACATGTGGCGCAGTACCACGAGCCCGCGGCTGCGCTTCACCACGCGATAGCTGACGCCGTGCACGCGCAGCGTGTGCTGGCCGCGGCGGATCATGAGACGCAGGCGCGGCGAGACGTGCTTGACGATCACGTAGTGCGGAGTCCGCTTGACGACCCGGCAGCGGAGGACACGCGGCGAGGCGCTCGCGAAGGCCGACGAGGCGGCCACGAGCAGGAGTGCGACGAAGACTAGGAGGAGGAGACTCCCTGCCACTTGGTGCCTTCTCGCCACGACAGCTCCCTCGTCTGAGCGAAGACCGCGCTGTGGCCAGGGCTAGACAGGGCTGGCCTTCCGAATGTCGCACGGCGCGACTCGCGATTGATGTCACTTGCTTGGATCAGCCTGGTGGCCGACCCAGTACAAGGTGTCGGTCGCGCGTGGGAGAAGTTGAGAGGGCTAGACGTTTATCTGTCGCCCGTGGGGACTACGCCCTGGTCGTGAGTCGCTCGCGAAGGACCAGGGCGGCGAAACGCAGGTTGCCGACGAGGTAGCGTCGCCACATACGGCGAGGCTCCTGGGCGAAGCGGAAGAACCACTCCAGCCCCATCCGCTGCATCCACAATGGCGCCCGCTGGGTGAGCCCCGCGAGTACGTCGAAGCTGCCACCCACGCCCATGGCGAAGGTCGTGCCGAGGTGCTCGAGGTTGGCGGCCAGCCAGTACTCCTTGCGCGGGCTCGGCATGGCCACGAAGAGGAGGTCGGGGTGGAGGGCGGCGATCTCCGCGCAAAGCGCGGCCTCGGAGGCCTGATCGAAAAACCCGTGGTGTGAACCCGCCACGACGAGCCGCGGATGGCGGGCTCTGGCGCGGTGCACGACCTCGTCGACGACGTCCTGCGTCGCTCCGAGGAAGTAGACACTAAAGCCGCGTCGCTCGGCGAGCCCGAGAAGCTGGACGAAGAGGTCGATGCCGGCTACGCGCTCGGGCACGGGACGCCCGAGGAAACGCGTCGCCCAGACGACCGCTTGGCCGTCGGCATTCACGAGAGCGCAGTCGCGGACGATTGCGGCCAGGACGGGGTCGTCCTGAACGAGCACCACCTTGGCCACATTGACGGCGCAGTGCTGCACGGGCGCTTTCGCGTCGACCAACTCCTCGACGGCCGCGAGTGTCTCGGACGTTGTGAGCGCATCGATGCGGACCCCGAAGAGCTGCACGGAATGGTGGTCGTCCACGTCGCCTCCCCGGCTGCGCACCGGCGCCGCTGCCTGCCGCTGGCATTGTACGGCCTTTCGGAACGCGAGTCTGCTCCGATACAATCGGGGAGGGTGAGTGAGTCTTGCTCGCGGCGGCCGCGTACAATGGCGCGCGGCCGTGAGCGGGTCGAAGGGAGAGTCGTGCGGACAGAGAGGCATCTGGTGGGTCGGTGCGGGAGCGTACGTTGAGAGGCGTGCGGCTCAAGACGCGGCCGGCGAGCGCCGCCGAGTGGGATGCGGCGTGGGCCGCGTGTCAGCACGGTACCTATTTCCAGTCGCGCGCCTGGCTCGAGGACTGGGCCACGTACACACACGGGGTGATGGCTCCGCGGCCGGTCGTGGTCAGTCTCGGCGACGGTCGCTCCGTCGTACTCCCCCTCACGCGTCAGCGCCGTCGCCTGGGTCTTGCGACGCGCTATCTGCTGTCGCCGGCCGGCACCTACGGCGGCTGGCTCGCCGCTGAGCCTCTCGAGGCCGGCCAGCCGGAAGCCCTTGCCGGCTGGCTCGAGACCGCCCGCGCGCCGTTCTGGTGGCGGCTCAACCCGTTCGATCCGGATGTGGCCGGCCTCGCCGAGCGCGAAGCGATTCGAGACGTCACTCACGTGGTGGAGCTGAGCTCCGGCTTTGATTCAGCGTGCAGCCGCGCTACGCATGGGCACGCGTGCGCGGTCCGCAAGGCTCAGCGGTACGGGCTGCGGGTCCGTCGCGCCGAGTCCGTGGCCGACTGGGAGGCGTACTACGGCCTGTACGAGGCGTCGATGGAGCGGTGGGGAGACCTGACGAGTTCCCGCTATGGTCCTGAGTTGTTCGAGCTCCTGCGCCGGCGCGGTTCGCCCGGCGTCGAGCTCTGGCTTGCCACCCTTGACGACGGGGTGATCATCGCCGGCGGGCTCTGCCTCTACGCCCCGCGCCACGTCTCGTACTGGCACGCGGC
>PKYI01000203.1 GCA_003133645.1 Acidobacteriota bacterium
CGCATCGCCGTCGGGAGACGCTGATCCCGACCGAGCGTCTCTTGCGAGGGAGGGAGACAGCGAGGGACCCGGCGGCGAGGCGCGCTGCTGGGTCGCGGCCGCAGGAGCCTCGGGCCGCAGCGAGCGGGGGCGAGCAAGGTCCGAACGCCGCTTCACCCGAGGGGCAATCGGTATACTGCCCTGCGTTCGAGGTTTGACCTGTTCCGTCTTTCTGCGTTTTGGACCGCCTGCGAGGGGAAGTGATGACGAGAACGCTCTACATCGATCCGTTCGGCGGCGCGGCGGGCGACATGCTGCTCGGCGCGTTGCTGGACCTCGGGGTGGCCGACGTGCAGCTCGTGGAGGTTCTGGCAGGTCTCCGCTTGCCCGGGTGGCGGCTGGAGGCGGGACGCGAACGCCGGCACGGCTTCGCCGGCACGCGCGTGGAAGTCCACGTTGAGGAGGAGACGCACCCGGCGAGGCACCTGTCCGACATCGAGGCGCTGCTCGGCCGCGCGGAGCTGCCGGGGCGGGTGCGTGAGCGCGCTCTCGCTGCCTTTCGCCGCCTGTTCGAGGCGGAGGCCGAGGTGCACGGCGTGGCGCTCGAGAAGGCGCACCTGCACGAGCTGGCGGCCGTGGATGCCGTGATCGACATCGTCGGAACCTGCGCTGCGGTCGAGTTGCTGCAGGTGGACCGGGTCGTCTGCGGGCCGGTGCCGGTCGGGTCCGGCGCGGTGGCGACGGCGCACGGGATCCTGCCCGTGCCGCCGCCCGCGGTGGCGCGGTTGCTGCGCGGCGTGCCGATCGCGAGCCACGCCGCCGAAGGCGAGATGACGACGCCGACGGGCGCCACCCTCGTGACGACGCTGGCTGAGTGCTTCGGCCCGCTCCCGGCGGGCACGCTCCTGGGGGTCGGTGTGGGCCTCGGCACCCGCTCGTTCGCGGGCCTTCCGAACCTCCTGCGCGTCTTCCTGGTCGAGGAGGCGTCGGCGCCGCGGCTGGCGGGACGCCCACTCGTGCTGGTGGAGGCCACGATCGACGACGCCACCGGCGAGGCGCTCGGGGTGCTTCTTGACGACCTTCGCCGGGCGGGCGCGCTTGATGCGTGGTGCCTGCCCGGGACGGGGCGAAAGGGGCGGCCGCTGGTCGAGCTTCGGGCCGTCGCCGAGCCGCACGCCGCCGACGCGGTGGCCGCGGCCATCTTCGCCGAAGGGGCGAGCCTGGGCGTGCGCCTTGTAGCGTGCGCCCGCCCGGAGCTGGAGCGGCGGAGCGTCGAGGTGGCGACCCCGTTCGGCCCGATCCCCGTCAAGGTTGCGGCTTTCGCGGGGAAGATCGTCTCGGCCAAGCCCGAGCACGACGCCTGCCTCGCCGCGGCCCACCTCGCCGGCGTCAGCCTCGCGGCGGTCGTGGACGCCGCGCGCGCCGTGGGGCCCAGGATCGGCTCCCCGTGGGAGCCCTGAAACCGGCGGCACGGCACAAAGTTCAGCTTCTCGCGGCGGCCCGCAACCACGGCGCGCCCTCGAAGCGGGCGATCGGGACGCCGAACGCGCGGCGGGTGGCGGCGGTGTCACAGGTGGAGCCTTCGGTCAGCATCGTGAGTTGGTCGCGGGTGATCGGCGCGCCCGGAAGGTGCTGCACCACCGAGATGGCGACCTTGGCCAGCCCGAGCGGCACGTGCACGAGCGTCCGGCGCAGGCCGAGCGAAGAGGCGATGCGGCGGAGCGCCTCGTCGTACGTGAGCGCCTCCGGGCCGCCCAGCTCGTACGTCTGGCCGACGGACGCCGGGTCCTCGAGCGCGGCGACGAAGCAACGCGCCACCTCGGCGACCGCGACCGGCTGCAGCTGATAACTCCCGTCCCCGAACACCGGGAAGAACGGGAAGCGCCTGAGCGCGGGGACGAGGGCGCCGGTGAAGCCGTCGCCGGGGCCGAAGATCAGCGACGGCCGGAAGATCGTCCAGTCGAGCCCGGAGCCGCGGACCGCCTCTTCGGCCTGCCACTTGGTGCGGTGGTACGCGGTCGCGGCGCCCGCCCTGGCGCCGAGCGCCGACATGTGGAGGACCCGCCGGACCCCGAGGCCACGGCAGGTCTTGATCACGGCCTCGGTCGCGCGCACGTGGGTGCGCTCGAACGTGGCGCCGGCGCGCGGCGCCTCGCGGACGATCCCGACGAGGTGGATCGCGGCGCTGCACCCCTCGCACCAGCGCTGCCACCCCTCGCCCGCAATGTCCGCGGCGACCTGGATGACGCCGGGGCAGGCATCGCCCGCGCGCAGGTTGCGCGAGAGGGCGACAACCTCCCAACCGCGCTCGAGCAGCTGGCTGCGCACCTCGCGGCCGACGAAACCCCGTGCGCCCGTGAGCAAGACACGGCGGCCCGGGGAGGAAAACGGCAAGTCGGCCTGGTGGGCGCTGGACGGGATCGGCTGTGTCACCTTCCACCTTGAAACTCGTGAATGCTAGCATGTCGCGTGCTGCGCGCCGTACTCGCCGATCTCCACGTCGGGCAGGTCCCCGGCGACCTGGACAGGTTTCTCGGGACGGTCGCCGGGCTCGAGCGGCGCGGCGCGGGGGAGGTCGTGTTCCTGGGCGACCTCTTCCGCGCCCTCGTCGGCTTTTCGCGCTTCTGGGATGCGACCGTGCGCCGCGGCCTCGAAGAGCTTGCCGCCCTTCGCCGCACCGGCGTCCGCGTGGTCATGGTCGAGGGGAACCGCGATTTTTTCCTCGACGCGGCGGACCTCGACCCGTTTCGCGACGCGTCCGGGAGCGTGCACTCCTTCGTCGCCGGCGGCCGGCGCTTCCTGCTCGAGCACGGCGACCTCGTCAACCGGCGCGACCGCTCGTACCTCTTCTGGCGCGCGGTGTCGAAAAGCTCCCCGGCGCGGGTGTGGGCGCGGCTCCTGCCCCGCCGCCTGGCGCAACGGATCGTGCTCGGGACCGAGTCGCGTTTGAAGGAGACGAATTTCACCTACCGGCGCCGGCTGCCGGCCGCCGAGCTCACCGCCGCCGCCGAACGCCACTTCGCCGCTGGCGTGGACGTGGTCCTGTGGGGGCACTTCCATCGCGCCTGGAAGCTGGAACGGGGTCGCCGCGAAGCGCACGTCGTCCCCGGGTGGCTCGAGACCGGCGCGGTGGTGTGGATCGACGGCGACGGATCGCTGGCGATCGAGACCGAGCGGAGCGAGCAAATCGTTGACAGTGCACCCGGTTCGTGGTACCAAGAAGTGGACAGCATGGGTAAGGCGAGGTGACCATGAGTGGAACGCTGCTGCTTGCCGATGACAGCATCACGATCCAGAAAGTCGTGGAGCTCACCTTTGCCGAGACCGAGCACAAGGTGTTCGCCGTCGGGGGCGGCCGCGACCTCCTGCAGCGCCTGCCGGAGATTAAGCCGGACATCGTGCTTTGCGACGTCGTCATGCCTGACATGAACGGCTACGAGGTCTGCCAGATCCTCAAGAGCGACCCGAACACCCTTCACATCCCGGTGGTGCTGTTGACCGGTACGTTCGAGCCGTTCGACCGCGACCGCGCCCAGGCGGCCGGTTGCGACGCGATCATCACCAAGCCGTTCGAGGCTCGCGAGCTGATCGGCGTCGTCGAGGACCTGCTAGGGCGGGTTCAGAGCGTTGCCGAGCCGCCTGCCCCGGTTGACTACGGCGGGATGGGGGAGCAACAAGGCATCCCGGACGGGGTTCCCTCCCTGGACTTCAGCACCTCCGGCTTCGATCGGATGGTGCCGCAGACCCCGCCCACCCCCCCGATCCCGGAGGACGGCATCGACCTCACGGCGAGCTCGCTCGGCGACTCGCACCCCTCGCAACCGATCTCGGCGCCGCCCGAACTGGCGGAGCCCGAGGTCCCGACAGCGGTTGGGGCGCCGTCGTTCGCTTTCGGCAGCGAGGAGCCGCAGGCATTCGGCGAGGCGCTGCAGTTCGGCGCGCCGGTGCCGACGCCGCCCCCCGGATCTGCGACGCCCGCGTTCGCAACGGAGCCGCCGGCCCCTTCGGAGCCGTTCCTCGTCGAGGAATCGCGATCCGAGCCGGCGAGGGATTTCTTCACACTCGAGTCCGCGCCGCTCCAGGAGACGGCTCCGGCGTTCGCTCCGGACCTGGTTATCGAGCCCGAGACCGAGATCGAATCGGCGCCGGTGTTCGCGCCCGAGGTCGTGGCTGCGCCTCCGATCGGAGCCGCAATGGACGAGGGTCCGACGCAGCGCTTCAACGTGCCGTCCGCGGAGCCCGCCCACAGTGAGGCGGTGGCCAGGCCGGTCGCCGCAGCAGCCGCGCCGATCGCGGCCGCCGCACTAACGCGCGAAGCGGTGGAGCACATCGCCCGCCGCGTTGTCGAGCTGATCCCGCAGCCGCCGGCCCCCGCGCCTCTCACCGCGGCGGATCTGCTCACCGACGA
>PKYI01000072.1 GCA_003133645.1 Acidobacteriota bacterium
GGAGCAGTGCGGCCGCAGCCCCGGCGCACGCGGCCACGGCCAGGTCGCGGCGGGTGAGCGTGGCGGTCACGCCCGCACCTCGATGATCGCCGCTGGGTCGCCCACGCCGAGGCCGTAGCGCGTGGCGGTCGCCAGGAACCGCGGCGGGCGCTTGGCCTGGGCGAGGGTCGGCAGGCCCCGCCGCACACGCTCGGCGTCGATCACCTTCCAGGCCCACGCGTCCGCCGCCACCGGGTCGGTGGAGGCGGCGACCAGGCCGAGTGGCCAGGCCGTGTCCGGCCGGTAGGCCGGGCCGCCGTGGCACTGCGCGACGACGCCGTCGAGGACGACGAGGCGCAGCTTGCCGCGTACGAAGGGGTGGTTGGCGACGTCGGCGACGTAGGGGTCGCAGTTGTGGTCGTGGTACTTGTTGGGGTTGTGGATCAGCCCGTAGAGGTTCTTGAGCCCGGCGGAGACGCCCGCCAGGTCGTGGTCCTTGACGACGCCGAACGAGACCAGCGCGGTGCACGTCGTGGAGACCAGGCGCGCGAAGCACGAGCCGATCTCGCCCGAGGTCGACGGCTCGCGGTCGTAGTCGTTGTCGATGCCGACGCAGAGGAACGGCGCCCCCTCGCGGCGGATGGCGAAGCCGGCGCGCTCCAGTTCGCGGCTGGAGCGGTCGAACACGATGATCCGGCGGGGCGGAATGCCGCGCTCGGCGAAGAGCGCCGCCAGGGCGGTTACGAGTTCGACGCGCGGCGACAGGTTGGGGCCGCCCAGGCAGTTGACCTTGATCCCGACCGTATCTTCGGGCCGGAACAGCGCGGTGACCGCGGCGCGCCCATCGCCCAATCCCGTGGCCGCGGCGAGCGCCGCCGATATCGCCCGGCGCGCGGAGCCTGATTCAACCGCGCGGCCCGCCGACGCGGCCAGCGGCGCAACGCCGACGCGTCCGCGCCGCACCGGTGAGGCGTGGGGCGCGGCTCGCACGCCCGGCGCGGCCGCCAGGCCCAGGACTGCGAGCCGCACCAGTTCTCGCCGGTTCAACGTGCCGCGCACCTCGTCCCCCCCGCGAGAATACTCCGGATCTGGCTCTGGGCGCTGTCCGTCCTCCTGGCCGCGTGGTTGAGCGCCGACAACTCAGGCAGCATCCTGCTCACCGTGACCGGCCCCGGCGGCGCCGCGATGGCCGGGGCGGCGGTGGCGGTCGCGTCGCGCTCGCTGATCGCCCCGAGGACGGCCGCGGCCGACGCCCGAGGGAAGGTCCTGCTGGCCGGGCTGCTGCCGGGCCGGTACCGGGTGCGGGTGAGCCGCCCCGGGTACGAGACGGCGGAGCGAGAGATCGGCCTCGTTCAGGACCAGGCGGTGGAGCTGGTGATCCCCCTCCGGGTGGAAACGGTGCGCGAGACGGTCGTGGTCAGTGAACCCTTACCGACGGTGGACACGCGATCGGCGACGGTCGCTGCGCACATCACGGCCGAAGAGGTGGAGGCGATTCCGGAGCCGTACATGTACGGTCCCTTGCCGGGCACGATCGAGCACCAGGTCAAGGCGTTCGGGTCGTACCGCACGCCGTGGAACGTCGAACTCGGCGCGCTCATTTACTGGAACAGCGGCGCCGTTTTCACCGAATCGGACATCTTCCGCCCGGGGAGCTACGACATCTACTACAACCACCGTCTCCCGGACGGCAGCTACGTGCGGGCCGGGACCGAGAGGCAGCCGGCCTACGCCACGGTGGACCTCCGCTTCGGCGACACCATCCCGGTTCGCCGCGCCGGCAGGGTCAGGCTGATCCTGGACGTGATGAACGCGCTCAACAACCAGGGTCCCATCCGGATCGAGGAGGCGCACAACAGCCCCGACTTCGCCTACCGCGCGCCGCGTCTCCTCCTCGCGCCGCGCCGCTATCAACTGGGGGTGAAGTTCACCTGGTAGGAGCCGCCCGCCGCGCCGGTCTTCGCACCCCGGCGGCCCGCAGTGCGACTCTCAAGCTATAATCCGCCCACGATGCCGGTTGAAGCCGAGCCCAACCGTTCCAAGACCTTGACGTTCGTCGGGGCCGAGACGCCAGCGCCCGCCCCGCCGTTCACCTTGCCCCCGCGCTGGCAGGCGACCCGCCTGCTCGGTACCGGCGGGCAGGCGGAAGTCTGGCTCGCCCGCGACCTCGAGCTCGGCGAGTGGGTGGCGGTCAAGGTCTTCCGCGACGACCTCACCGAGACCCAGCGCGAGCGGCTGCGCCGGGAGGTTCGCCTCGGGAGGTCGCTCTCGCACCCGAACCTGGTGCGGGTGTTCGAGCTGATCGAGACGGGCAGTCGCCTGGCGGTCGCGATGGAGTGGGTGAGCGGTGGGAGCCTGGCGGCGCGCCTGGAGGACGGTCCCCTCCCGATCGGCCAGGCGGTCGCGGTCGCGGATGACGTCTTGGGCGTGCTCGCGTACCTGCACGGCCGGGCGATCGTCCACCGCGACGTCAAGCCGTCGAACCTGCTGCTCGACGACAACGGATCCGTGCGCCTGGCCGACCTCGGCCTGGTGCGGCCGCTGGAGGGCGGAGGCGACCTCACGGCGACCGCGATGGCGGTCGGGACGCCCGGCTACATGAGCCCCGAGCAGATCCGGGGGCTCGATCCCACCCCCGGCGCGGACCTCTACAGCCTTGGCGTGACGCTCTTCCACCTGCTCGCCGGCCGGATGCCGTTCGACGGGAACTCGAGCTTCGAGGTGGCGGACAAGCACCTGCACGCCTCGCCCCCCGACGTGCGCTCGCTCAGGCCCGACTGTCCCGCGTGGCTCGCGCGCTTCGTCAGACGCCTGATCGAGAAGTCCTCGCGCGACCGCTGGCCCGATGCCGCATGCGCCCTCGACGCGCTGCGGCGCAAGCGGGTGCTGGCGTCGCCGCGCTTCTGGCGGCGCGCGGCGCTGGCGGCGGCCGCGGTGCTGGCGGTGGGCGGCCTCGTCGCCGTCTGGGCGGACGCCCATCGCGGCGCGCTGGCCGCGGTGCGAGTCACACGCGATCAACTCGTCGTGATCGATGCGCGCCGCCACGAGCTCTGGCGGCGCCAGGTGCCCGGCGCGGCGCTGGATGCGGTCGTCGGCGATTTCCTCGGCGAGGGTGAACCCCAGGTGGCGGTCAGCAGCGTCCCCGCCGGACTGGGGCAGCCGGCCGGGACCGAGGACATCGCCGTGTTCGGGGCGGATGGGCGCGAGCGCGCGCGCTTCGCCTCGGTCGGCCGCACCGATCTGGTGACCCACTTTCCCGGGGTCGGCCCGACGGTGGACATGGCGACGCTGTTCGCGCTCGACCTCGGCGGGGCGCATCCGGCGCTCGCTTGGATCAACCAGTCGCTTCCGTGGTTCCCCTCGGTGGTCGGGATCTGGGAAGCGGCGCGCGGGGCGCGGCCGGGGCCGGTGCTGTTCAACTCGGGCTATATCACCGGCCTTACCGCCGCCGCCCTCGACGGCAAGCGCCGCGAGCTGATCGCGACCGGGATCAACAACCGGCTCGGCTACCAGGCGGTCGCGGTCATCCTCGATCCCGCGTCCCACGGCGGGCTTGGGTCACCGTCCCCCGGGCCGTCGCCGGACCTGGCGTCCGACTGGCAGTTCGTCAACGCGACCTCGGCCTCGCCGGTGGTCGCGTACGTGCCGCTCGGAGCCAGCCGGGGCGAGACCAAGGTGGTGGCGGCGGGCCTCTCGGGCATCACGGTGCGGGCCGGCGAGACGGTGGTGGAACTCGACGCCTCCGGCAACCCGCGCACCTCGCCGCTGTTTGGGCGCGGCCCCGAGCCCCGGCGGCGCTTCTGGGACGCCCTCGCTGTCGCGTGCCTGGAGATCGAGGCGGGACGCGAGAACCCGGACCGGGTCGTGACCGCGCTCGACCAGGGCCACGCCGATGTGCTCGCCGAACCGCCGATGCAGTTGGCGCGCACCTTGATGCTCTCCCGCTCCCTGGCGCTCGCCGGCCGCCACGACGACGCGGTGGCGCTGCTCGAGGCCGCAGTGCGGCGAACCCCGGAGGAGTCCGACCTTTGGCTGCGTCTGGGCGAACAGCTCGCGATCGGCGGGCGGACGGCGGCGGCGGTGGACGCGCTCTCGGAGGCGGTCCGCCCGCGGCTGGCGGGGAGGCGCGGGGTCGACGCCGCGTTCGATCTGCTGCTGCTCGCCACCCGCGAGGGGGACGAGGTGCTGTACCGGCGCGTGGTCGGTCGCGTGTCGGGTGCCAACGTGGCTCAGGCGCCGCAGCTGCTGGTCCTGTTTGAGCCGATCTGGGCGTTCTGCCGGGGTTTGTGGTCCCCCACGTCGTTCAACGTGTCCGGCGCGGACATTACGCTCTTCCGGGCCGACCGCGTCTTGCAGCGCTGGGCTCAGTTCGAGCGCGACGGCGACGCGGCGGGGGCCGAGCGCGATGCGCTGGCGCTCGCCGACGACGACGAGATCGGGCCGCTCGCGCGGCTCCTCGCGGCCCGGGCCCAGACGAAGGCCGGGGACGCGGCTTCGGCGGTGGGGGAAGCGCGCGCGGCGCTCGGCGCGCTCGCGCCTGGGAGCCGCATCGACATCGAGGCGCGCCTGTGGACGGCGCTGGCGCAGCGCGTCCTCGCCGACGCGCTGGTTGCCGCGGGCGACCGGGCTTCGGCCGCGGAACATTTTGCCGCGGCGGCGCGGCTCGCGCCGCAGTGCTGGTTCGGCCAGCCCCCCACCCGATAGGCGGGGCCGCAAACGCAAAGACGT
>PKYI01000196.1 GCA_003133645.1 Acidobacteriota bacterium
GGCGAGAAAGGCCGCATCCGTGCCGCGAGCTTCGCCGACCACTACAGCCAGGCCCGGCAGTTCTATCTCAGTCAAAGCTCGTATGAACAGGCGCACATCGCATCGGCGTTAGTATTTGAGCTGTCGAAGGTTGAACATGTACACGTGCGTGAGGCGATGGTCGGCCACCTTCGACATATCGAGGAAGGCCTCGCCAAACGGGTCGCCGCGGGTCTTGCACTCGACAAAATGCCCGATGCGCCGGTGGCGGCGGCGCCCGTGCAGGCGATGAAGCCTTCGCCCGCATTGCAGATCATCGGCAAGATGAAAGACACCCTGACGGGGCGCGCGGTTGGAATCCTGATCGCGGATGGTTCAGACGGCGCTGCCATCAAGAGGATCAAGAGGGCCGCGACTGATGCCGGTGCGACGGTGAAGATCGTCGCGCCGAAAGTGGGCGGCGCGACGCTTGCCGACGGCTCGTTGCTGAAGGCTGACGGACAGCTGGCTGGGACCCCTTCGGTGCTCTTCGACGCAGTCGCGGTCATCCTCTCTGGCGAGGGGGCAAAAGCACTGGCGATCGAAAGCGCCGCGATCGATTTCGTGCGCGATGCGTTTGGTCACCTCAAGGCAATTGGTGCCGACAAAGGCGGCCGCGCCCTGTTGAAAACAGCCGGGGTCGGACACGACGCCGGTGTCGTGGATGCCAAGGACAACGATGCATTCATCGCTGCCGCCAAGACACGGCAGTGGGACCGGGAAGAGTCCATTCGAACACTGGCATGACCGCCGGTTCCGCCTCGGGCGGATCGAAGGCCTGGATGGAGTGGGCGAAATAGGGGAGCGGGTCGTCCGGCTCGGTAAGGAGCCGGCCCGCCATGTCGCGGTCTTGGAGTTCATCGCGTACTGCGGTGGGCTGGGCAGCTGACCGGGAGCATTGGGCGGACAGGAAAGGTCGATGGCCCCCGCTCCTGGAGAAGGAGGAAGACTGTGAGCACGATGACGACGAAGGACGGTACGCAGATCTATTACAAGGACTGGGGCGCGGGAGAGCCGGTGGTGTTCAGCCACGGCTGGCCCCTCAGTGCGGATAGCTGGGAGGCTCAGATGGTATTCCTGGCCTCGAACGGCTATCGCTGCATTGGCCATGACCGTCGCGGTCATGGCCGGTCGAGCCAGCCCTGGAGCGGCAACGAGATGGACACCTATGCCGACGACCTCTCGGAGCTCATGGAAAAGCTCGACCTGAAGGGGGCCGTCCTGATCGGTTTTTCCGCGGGCGGCGGCGAAGTTGCCCGCTATATCGGCCGTCACGGCACGAAACGGGTGGCCAAGGCCGCGCTGGTCTCCGCCGTCCCGCCGCTGATGCTGAAAACGGCGACCAATCCCAGCGGCTTGCCGATGGCGGTGTTCGACAAGATCCGCCTCGGGTCCCTCGCCGACCGCTCGCAGCTCTACAAAGACCTCGCCAGCGGCCCGTTCTTCGGGGCCAACAGGCCCGGCGCCAAGGTCTCGCAGGGCGTGATGGACTCGTTCTGGCTCCAGGGGATGCAGGCCGGTCACAAGAACACCTTCGACTGCATCGAGGCGTTCTCCGAAACAGATTTCACCGAGGACCTCAAGAAGTTCGACGTGCCGACACTGGTCGTTCACGGCGACGACGACCAGATCGTTCCGATCGGTGCCGCGGCGCTGCGCTCATCGACGCTCATCAAGAACGTGACCCTGAAGATCTACGCGGGCGCACCCCACGGCCTCGCGTACACGCACAAAGACCAGCTCAACGCCGATCTGCTGGCATTCCTCAGGACCTGAGGTCGCCATGCCGGCGCCACCTGGCTGGTGGCGCCGGCACTGGGGATCGCACTGGGCGGCCGTCCAGGAGCCCTACAGCCGGTGGGCCGCACGCGGCGCGCCGCCGAACTGGCTGCCGAGCTTGAAATCGGTCAGTCCTCAGGAGCGGAGTGGGAGCCGACGCCAGAGCCCCGGGGAATTGGTTCAGTCCCGTCTGCTCCGGTAGTAGTAGCCGCCCCCGCCGCCAAACAGAAGGACCAATACGACGATGACGATGATCAGCGTGGTCGTGCTCATGATGTTTTCCCTACCTTTCACGATAGTCTCAAGACTAGTCCTCCGGCCCCCGTCCGAGAAGCGCACTTTCTACCGGGGAGCGGGACCGCGAGCTGGGTAGGAACTACCCGATCAGGGACCTCTGGGTCGCGTCCTTTCAGGTGCACACACGCGCAAGAAGTCAGAACAGCGAATCGCTGGTGAGCTGGAATACCGGGCTCTTGCCGCGGTCCGGGTACGCGACCTCGAGGCGGAGGATGCGCACCACCGAGGCCCGGGTGATCTCGACCAGAAGACCGGCGCCCGCGTCGCCGCGCCACCCTTCGGTGGACGGACCCACCCTGGCACCCCACGTCTTGCCCCCGTCGGCGAACGCCGTGACGCCCAGCGCCGCCACGTGGAGAAGCTCGCCGGTGATGCGGCGGCGCCATTCCAGGTTGGTCACCACCCTGGACGTGCCGTCGAACGTGTTGGGGTCCCAGCCGCGGAGTCCCGTGTCGGCGCCCAGCGTGAGCTGCCGATCGCCGTCGAGGTTGTAGCCGAGATCGGCCGCCACGCGCGCCCGCCAGCCCGCTGTCCCGGTGAGCGCGCCTCCAACTTCGAGGTGGGTGACGCCGTTGGCGAGGCCGCGATCCTCGACCCGTCCGGAGAGGTCGGCGATCAACCAGGAGTACGTTTGCCCGTTCATTTTTCCCACCGTGAGCGACCCGTGGTAGCGCAACCGGGCGCGATCGCCGCCGAACGCCGGCAGTGAGAGGCCGGTCGTCACCAGCCAGTTGGGCCCGAGCGGGAGGTCCTCCTGCCGCATCCAGGCGCGGAACCCCTGGACCACCCTCCAGTTGAAGGTCTGGTGGTCCCAACCCACCTCGACACCGAGGAGGTCGCGGTCCTGCGGCTGCGGATAGGGTGAGCCGTCGATGCGGTGCCAGTCGTGGAAGATGGCCTGCTCGCCGAAGACCCCAACGGTGAGGCGGTCGGTGAGAATGCCGTCGCCCGGCAGCCGCAGCCCCCCCCACACCTCGAAGCTCCGTGTGTTGGCCTGACCCGCCACGTTCCGCTGCCCGTCCGACCACAGGTACTCCTGCAGGCCCTCGCGCTGCCACTCCACGCCACCGGCCCGCGGCGTCAGAATGGCGAAGAACGGGTACTCGAGCTGGAACATGTCTGTGGAGCCGTCGGAGGACTTCTTGTGCTCGAGGGCGAGCTGCCAGCGGCTGCGCAGGAACGTGAAGTCCCTGTACCGGAAGGTCGTGGTTGTGCGCTCGGGATCGGAGCTGACATCGAGAAGCAGGCTCTTGCCCATGCCCAGGAGGTTGTCCTCCGAGATGCTGCCGCCGGAGTGCCGGCGGTTGCCGGAGACGCCGAAGTCGATGCCTACCCCGGTCGTCCACTGGTCGTGGGTCTCGACCACCACCTCGGCCCCGCCGGGGACGGGGCGCGCCGAGATGTGCACCGGGTTGAGGAAGCCCGTGCCGCGCAGGATCAGCTCGCTTTCGGCGAGTCGCGTCGGGTCGAGGGGGTCGCCGACGTGGAAGAGCAGCAGCGAGTGGATGAACTCCTCACGGGTCAGGATGTGAAGGGCGTCGACCCAGCGGTACGGCCACGCCGAGGTCGCGGGGTCGTCAAGGTCGTAGATGTCGTGGCGCTCGATGCGCACCGCCACGATCGGCGTGCCGGGCGCCACCACCTCCGCCCCGACGCCCGTACCCATCGCAGCCAGCGCACACACGACGCTCACGACCCACATTCTGTCGCCATTATCGCCTAGCTTTCGAGGGGTGTCATCACGCGCGGCCGGCACGGTCCGGCTGGACGTGACGGCCAAGGATGCGCGCCGACCCGGACGTTGGCGGCAACGAGTTTTCCAGGGTCATCAGTGTCGAGGTTTCGGATCCTCGCAACGGAACCGATACGGCGATTCGCTCTACCGCTGCAGATCGTCTTCGAGGGCGGCCAGATCGCCAGGAGTGTTGATGTTGCGCCAGCAATGGCGGATGTTTTCAGGGGGCGCCGCTACGGCGACCTTTTGGTGCGTGGCAATCAGCCGGGGGGCCCGTTGGCCTGACGCCGCGAGCACCTCCAGCAGGCCACGCGCTTGGGGTTCGTACAGCGCGAGGAGCGGCTCGATGCCTTGCCCACAATCCGGGAGGACCGCCCAGCGCCCAGGCGCGCGTTGCTCCACCAACCAATTGACCGCGGCCGGCGCCAGCCCGGGAAGGTCGCACGCGGCGAAGATCCAGGCACAACCCGGCGCCCAGCGCATGGCGGCCAAAATCCCCGCGAGCGGGCCTTCGAGCGCCGGGGGGTCGGCCAGGCGCGGCAGGTTCTCGCAGCTCCCGTGGATCGAACCGCTCCCCAGGACGACCACTTGTTGCAGGCTCGACTCGAGGGTTGTCGCGATCGTCTCGAGGAATGTGGTCTCGCCGTGCATCAGCAAGTGCTTGGGCCTGCCCATGCGCTCACTGTCACCACCCACCAGGATGCCGCCGAAGACCGGCACGGCTCGCCAGGCCGACGGGAGCCAGCGCTCGAGAAGTTCGAGCATGCGAGCGGGCCGTGCGTCACCCCACGGCAAGAAGGCGAGGCACTGAGTCAGACCCGACGGCGGTTCGAGGTCGTGCTCGCTCGCCAGCCACACCTTCGGCAACGGCGTGTCCTTGTGCCCTTCGACCAGGACGAGGTCGTTGTGGTCTGAGAGGGCGGCGAGAGTCCCCTGGAGGTCGCCAATCCCGGAGGTGTGCAGGCGCCGCACCGCCTCTCCGGGGCCGTGCAGAGCTACTTCGGCACCCGCCCGAAACAAGCGATCCGAGTCCTTCCCGGCGCGATCGATGCTCAGGCCGTGCGCATCGTGCTTCAAGACCGCCACGGCAAGGCCGCGCCGCCTCAACTCGGGGATGACGGCCTCCAGCAGCGTGGTCTTGCCGGCGCCGCTCCAACCGCAGACCGCGAGAACGGGAGAAGGGCCACCGGGGGCCGTTCGCATTTATAAATGGTAGCATCAAGGGCTGATGGTTCCCGCGCTCACGGGTCACCGCACGCGCTAGAATGACCTATGAAGCGCCGTGATCAGCAGTTGCTGGACCTACTCGCACGCAGCCCATTCGGTGAGGCGGGCGAGGTCGCGACGCGGCAACTCGCCCCGTTGTTCGTGTCTCAGCGGGTTGAGAAGGGCGAAGTGGTCTTTCTCGAGGGTGAGACGGGCGGGCGACTTTTCCTGATCGGAGAGGGCCGGCTGAAGGCTTTTCGCACCCTCTCGGGTGGACGCTCGATCACGGTGTTCATCCTGACCGCCGGAGACTATTTTGGTTTCATCCCCCTATTGGACGGCGGGCCGTTCCCGCTTTCGGTCTCCGCTCTTGCCCCCTCGATGGTGTACGCCCTCACCCGCGCGGACCTCGTGCGCGTGGTCAGAGAGAACGCGGAACTCGGTCTCTCGCTCCTGGGGTACATGGCTCACCGGCTCCGCGGGTGCGTCGATCAGGTGGGCCAACTCGGGCGCCAGGGCGCGGCCAATCGGGCGGCAAATGCGCTCCTGGCGTTGCTGCCCGCGCCGGACCGGCGGTCCGGGACCGCGGAGGTCGTTCTCCCGTTCAGCCAGGTGGAGTTGGCGCGGACGTTGGATGTCTCGCCCGAGAACCTTTCGCGGGCGCTGGCCCGCCTGCGCCGCGAGGGCGTGATCCGGCGTACCGGTCCACGCCGGTTCCACATCGTCGACGTCGCGACGCTGAGGCGTATGGGGGACACCGGCTGATCGCGTTGGCGGAGGGGAAAGGGCGCCCGCAGGGACCCTGAGGTAGGGCAGTCCGGGGTTCAGGTTTGCCCTCAACGCCGGTGCAGCCCAGCGCGGCCATCCGAAAAAACTTGCCGTTCGGCAATGACACGACACCGGCGAAGCCGTATTTTCCTTGAGACACGTGTCGTGCCGCAGGCTTCGGACAGGAGCAAGGCTGTCGCTCAGATTCGGAGAGGAGGGTGATTGCAGCGTTGGGTCGACCGTTGGCGTCGGTATCAGAGGTTGGTTAACGCTCAGCTTGTGAAAGTGAATGTCAACCGACAACCGAAGGGTGACACGCTTGTGAAAGTGAATATCAGCCCGACATCAAACAGTGACAAGGAGGAGGAAGCATGAGGATCACTCGAACTGCAGCGCACGCCGTGATCGCGATAGCCGCCCTGGCGATCGTCCTCGCGACGGCCTCACCGGCCACCGCCGCCGACCCGACCTTCAACTTCGAGGTCAAGGGTCAGGTCTACTCGGAGACCACGAACTTCGGGACCGGGGTGGACCGGACGGGATCGCGGACCGACCTCCACTTCCAGCGGTTGCGGCTCGTCGTCACCGGGATGTTCGACGACACGTACGGCTTCAAGTTCCAGACCTGCGGAGCCTGCGGCACCTCCAAGCAAGGGGCCCTCGGCTACGCGCTGACCGCTCAAGGCGTCAGCGAAGACGACCGCGACATCCGCATCATCGACGGTTACGCGATCGCCAACTACTCCGAGCAGTTCAACCTCAAGGTCGGTCTCACCAAGATCCCGCTCACCCGCGCGAACCTCGACGATTGCTTCGCGCCACTGTCACAGGACCGCTCGATGTTCGCTTACACGGCATACGGCACCTCGCCGGCCAAGTTCAGCCGCGATATCGGCGCGGTCGCGTGGGGCGGCTTCTTCGACGACAAGCTGCGCTACTTCGCCGGCTTCTTCCAGGGGCGCGAGGGGATCACCCAGACGACCAACCCGTTCGGCGGCGCGATCGTGACCTCGTCCCCCCAGCCCAAGAGCACACTCGAATTCGTCGGCCGCATGCACTACGCCTTTCTCGACCCCGAACCTGGAGCGGGTTACCAGGGCTCGTACCTGGGCGAGTTGAAGGTTCTCACCATCGGTGGCGGCTACGCCTCTCAGGGGGATGCTGCCTACAGGGACGTGACCTCGGCGGGGGTCGTTCAGGACAACCAGACCGTCAACTACACGGCGTACGCCGCCGACATCATGTTCGAGTACCCGACGAAGGCCGGCACCTTCACCGCCACCGGCCAGTACCTCAAGCTCGACTTCGACGACGCGTACAAGACCAACTTCAACCCCGGCGACCGCCTCGTGGACATTGCCGGGTTGAACGGCCAGAAGAGCGGCGGGTACGTGAAGGCGGCCTACATCCTCCCCATCAAGGTCGGCAAGGAAGGCAAGCTTCAGCCTTACGTCCTCTACGAGGACTGGAAGTTCGCGTTCCTGCTCGGCGTCACCAATCAGAAGATCAAGCAGACCGGCGGCGGCATCAACTATTACATCCGTGGGCAGAACGTGCGTTTGACGGCGGAATACCTCACCACCGACTTCGACACGGCCACGGGCTTTGTCGGCGCCCGCGTCAACCCCGTCACCTTCGCCCCCATCGACAAACTGAAGAAGTACAACACGTTCAGGATGATGTTCCAGGTGGGCGCGTTCTAGGTCGTCTGGACGGATCGAGTGCAAGGGAAAGGAAGGTATCTCATGAATAAGCGAATGACGTTGGTTCTGCTCGTGCTGGTGGTCTGTGGTGTTGCCGTCGCGTTCGCCGCGCCCGCGGCGCAGACGTCCGGTAAGGTCGTCGCGGTCGACGAGGGCACGGTCAAGATCGCCGTCCAGGGCGAGAAGCCCGCCTGGATCAAGAAGAACGCACCGGTCAAGTTCACGAACGGCGTCGGCAAGATCCTCGAGGTCTCCGCCGCCGACGTCACGCCGGTCGTCATCACCGTCAAGACGAAGCTGGCCCCGACGATGAAGGTGGGCGACGCCGTCACCTTCGAAAAGGGCCGGTCCATGGCGGGTTGCTGACGGTAGCCGACAACGAAGTTGCCAAGAGTGGGTCTTCGGGCGCCGCTTTTCGCCGTCCGGGGAGCGCACGCGGTGGTGAGGGTCCGGCGCCCGGAGCCCACGCTTGGCGGATCGCGAAGCCGAAATGACCGGGTCGACGTCCCGGGGAACTCGAGGGCCTGTTTGAGGCGCAATCGGTCGCTGCTCACGGTCCGGTATCGCCCATGTGGGTCGTAGCGAGGACGGCACGATGACGAGCGAAATCACGAGAAGACGTTTCCTGGGAACCACCGCCACCCTGGGCGCAGCGACGGTCGTGGCCCCCGCGGCGGCGAGCCAGAAGGTCCACCCACCAGGATGGCGGGGCACCGAACGTGTCGACAAGGTGCCGACGACCTGCGAAATGTGCTTCTGGCGGTGTGGCGTCGTCGCGTCGGTGGCAGGCGGTAAGGTCGTTCGGGTCGCGGGGCATCCGGAGCACCCGCAAAACCAGGGCCGTCTTTGTGCCAGGGGGAACGCGGGAACAGGACTGCTCTACGACCCGGACCGGCTGAAGACTCCGTTGCTCCGTACCGGCGAACGCGGCGAAGGGCGCTTCAAGCGCGTCAGTTGGGACGAGGCCTTGGACTTCTTGGCCGGGAAGCTGGTCAAACTCCGCCAGGAGCATGGCCCGGAAAGCGTCGCCCTCTTTCCGCACGGGAACGGCCCGCGGTTCTTCGCCACCTTGATGCAGGCGTATGGCACTCCCAACAGCGCCGAGCCCTCCTTCGCCCAGTGCCGCGGCCCGAGGGAAGTGGGCTACTCCCTGACGTTCGGGCGTGGGCTCGGCTCCCCGGAGCCGGTCGACCTCGAGGAGGCGCGCCTCATCGTCCTGATCGGCAGCCACCTGGGGGAGAACGTATTCACGTCCCAGATCACCGCCTTCGCCACGGGTCTGGCGCACGGAGCGAAGCTGATCGCGGTGGACCCGCGCTTTTCCACAGCCGCAGCCAAGGCGGACTGGTGGTTGCCGATCCGTCCCGGGACCGACATCGCGCTCCTGCTGGCTTGGATGAACGTCCTGATCGGCGAAGGGCTCTACGACCGGGAATACGTCGAAACGTACGCCAAGGGGTTCGAGCAACTCCAGGAGCATGTCAAGGAGTTCACCCCGGAGTGGGCCGCGCCGATCACCGACCTGACGGCGGCGAAGATCCGGGAGACGGCCCGGGCGATGGGCGCGGCGAAGCCGGCCGTTGCGTTGCACCCCGGAAGGCACGTCACCTGGTACGGGGACGACACCCAGCGCGCGCGGGCGATGGCGATCCTCACGGCGCTGCTTGGCAGTTGGGGGCGCCGCGGGGGTATCTTCCTCCCCACGCCGATTCCGAAGGGGAGCTTTGATTTGCCGGAGTTCCCGGAGCCAAAGCGGGGGCGGGCCGACGGTGCGGGCACCCGCTTCCCGCTGGCCCCGGAAGAGCTGGGCGTCACCAACGGTCTGATCGACGCGACCGTCTCAGGGAACCCTTATCCGATCAAGGCGTGGATCGTATATGGGCAGAACGTGCTCGAGAGCATCCCGCAGAGGTCCCGGACGCTCGAAGCGATTGGCAAGCTGGACCTGATGGTCGTAGTCGACGTGCTGCCGGTCGAACAGATCAACTACGCTGATCTGGTGCTGCCCGAGGCGACGTACCTCGAGCGCTACGACCCGCCGAACATCGTGGAATCCGCGAAGCGGCCGTTCATCGCGGTCCGGTCACCTGTCTGCGAGCCGCTGTACGAGTCGAAGCCCGGTTGGTGGATCGCCAGGGAGCTGGCGAAGCGGCTCGACCTCATGGCCTACTTCCCGTGGGAAACGCCCGAGCAACACCTCGAGACGATCCTCGCCCCGACCGGGATCAACGGGAATGAGCTCCGCAACTGCGGCGTGGTGGCCTTCCCCGGCAAGCCGTACCTCGATGACCGCGCGCCCCAGGATCGCTCGTTCGACACGGCAAGCGGCAAGATCGAGCTCTTCTCCCAGGACCTCGCGGATCTCGGTGCGGATCCGATGCCCCGGTACACCCCGCACGCGGAGCCGCCCGCCGGCTTCCTGCGGCTCATCTACGGTCGCGCGCCGGTCCACTCGTTTGCGCGCAGCCAGAACAATAAGATCCTCAACGCCCTGATGCCCGAGAACGAGGTCTGGCTGCACACCAGCGTGGCGCGCGAGTTCGGGGTGGCCGAGGGGCAGCGCGTCATCCTCGAGAATAGCGATGGTGTTCGCAGCAACCCCATCCTGGTCAAGGTCACGGAGGGGATCCGTCGTGACTGCGCCTACGTCGTCCACGGTTTCGGTCACCGGTCGCGGGCCCTCCGGCTCGCCTTCGGTCGCGGCGCCTCCGACAACGCGCTGATGAGCCGGGTAAGCGTCGATCCGTTGACCGGGGGCACGGGGATGCATGTCAACTTCGTGCGTCCGGTCAAGGCGTGAAGGGGGAGGATCTGTGGCCAGATATGCCATGGTGACGGACCTGCGCAAGTGCGTAGCGTGCAAGGCCTGTACGGTAGCCTGCAGCGCCGAGTGGGACGTCCCCACCGGGCAGGCGCGGACTCACGTGCGGGCGACGCCACTGGCTGGCGAGTTTCCGGACCTGATGTCCAGCCCGTATGTCGCCCAGTGCAACCACTGCGATCACCCCCCCTGCGTGGAGCCCTGCCCGTCGGGAGCGACGTTCCAGGGTGACGATGGGATCGTCCGTGTGGATGGCGACGTTTGTATCGGCTGCGGCTTCTGCGTCGACGCCTGCCCCTACGAGGCCCGGTACATCAGCCCACGGACAAAGAAGGTCGACAAGTGCGACTTCTGCCGGCCGCGCATCGAGCGGGGGGAGGAGCCCGCCTGCGTGGCGACCTGCACCGCCCACGCCAAGTACTTCGGGGATCTCGAGGACCGCAACGGCGAGGTGCATCGCCTGGTCTTCCACGTGGGGGCCCGCCGGCTCGAGACCGCGGCGGTCGCCGTGGGCCCGAATGTGTACTATCTCGGCCGGCCGGAACAACTCGACCTGGTGCTCGCGAGTTTCCCGCCGCGGCCCCCGCAGCTCCTCACCGCGGGGGAGGCGTGGAAGAAGCTCGCGAGGCCGCTCGTGATCGGTGTGGTGGGCGCAACCTTCCTGGGACAGGCCGTCGCGTTCTTCACGCAACTCCACAAGGGGGAGGGTGACTTCGATGAGTAGCGTCATTCCGGTTGCTCCAGTGCCGCTCACCAAGGAGCAGGCCGAGGCGATGCTCCACCACCAGATCAAGAAGCATCACGTGGCCATCATCCTGGTGCACTGGTTCAATGCGATGACATGGATCCTCGAGGTCTCGACCGGAGCGGCTCTCATCTCCTCGCGGTACTTCCGGGTTGCGCCGGACTGGTACATCGCGATGTTCAACGGCCTGCTCGGCGGGCGGGCTAACCTGCTGCAGTTCCACATCGCCCTCGGCGTCACCTGGATCCTCGTCTTCCTGCCCTACGGTCTCTTCGGCTTCCGCACCTACCTTCGCGGCGAGATGCTGAAGGTCACGGACCGCGACGACATGCGCTGGCTGATCATTCGCACCCTCCAGATCCTCGGGAAGAGCGACGAGCCGCTACCTCCTCAGGGAATCTACAACGCCGGACAGAAGGCCTTCTCGATGGTGGTCTGGATGATGACACCCGTGGTGATGGTTACGGGCGTGACCATGGCGTTCCGGCTAGGCTCCCCATGGGTGGTGGGCTGGGCCGTGGTCCTACACTTCCTCGCGGTGGGGATGATCGTGGCCGGTCTCGTTGTCCACGTGTACATGGGCGCCATTTTCCCTGAGGAGAAGCCCGCCTTCTTCTCCATGATCACCGGGACGGTCAACGAGCTCTTCGCCTACAACCATCATTTCAAGTGGTGGCGAGAGATGAAGGTGGCGCACCTGGCCTGGGAGCAGAAGCGAACGCCGAAGGACAAGGGGGTCGGCTCTGACGAACCCGAGGGGGAGCCTGCGGAGAAGCCCGCAACGGACTCTCCGGGCTAGCCTGCCGTGGCGCGCTTGGCCGAAAGGAGCTTCGACTCCCGGACCCAGACGGTGCTTCGAACCGCGTTGACCATGTCGTTACCCCTGGCCAGATCGGTCCGGCGGCCGATCCTCGGCGTCCTCCTGGCTCTGCTCGGCGTGCTCGCCGGCTGCAGGCGCGGCGCGGAGGTAGGGGAGACCTGCCTCCATTGCCACCGCGGCCTCGAACTGGCCTCCCGTTCACACGCCGGCTGTGTCTCATGTCATGGTGGGGATCCGACGGCGCCAGCGCAGGCGGCCGCGCACCGGGGCATGTACGGCAGCAACGACCATTCGGGTGCCGACAGGTGGGAGAAAGCCTGCGGTTCCTGCCACAAGGATCAAGTGGGCCGGATGGCTAGCAGCCAGATGTTCACCAACGCCGGGATGATCGCGCAGATCCAGGCGACCTGGGAGGACGAGCGCCCAGGCGTTGCCTTCGCCGCTCAGAACGGCCACCAATTCGTTCCCGATGGTTCCGAGCTGGCGCAAGTTTCGGTCGCCGGCCTCGACAACCTGTCTGGGGAGCTCTATCGCAAGTTCTGCTCGCGTTGTCACCTTGCGTCGGCGGACAACGATCCGACGTCCGCCGGGCATGCGGCAGGCTGCGCGGCGTGCCATTTTCCCTACGGCGAAGGCGACACCTACCAGGGCACCGACCGGACCGTTCGCGGCCAAGGGCCTCACAGTGCGACCCATGTGCTCCGAGGGCTTCCTCCGATGGGGGCGTGCGAGCGCTGCCACCATCGCAGCGGGCGAACCGCCTTGACGTTTCAGGGTCTGCAGGATGGCAACAACGCACTGGTCCCGACCCGCCGCGGCCGTCCCGGGCCGGTCACGGGCAGCGACGGACGGTCGTTCACCCACATCGCCCCGAACGTCCACTTCGAAGCCGGCATGGAGTGCATCGATTGCCACACCTCGCGCGAGGTCATGGGGGACGGGTACGCCCACGCCGGCATGGAGGGGCAGCTCGAGATCCGCTGCGAGGATTGCCACGGCGACGGCACTCGCCGGCCGCAGGCCGTCAAGTCCGCCCGCGAGAGCGACGCCCCGGTGCGCGAGTCGCGCCAGTACGCCCGCCCCATGGCGCCTGGCGTGCGTGCGGTCCTAACCGGCAAGGGGCGGCCGTATTCGAACGTCTTCGAGAGCGACGGCCGGGTGGTCCTCGCGACCAAGCGCACCGGCCGGCTGCTGCCCAGCCCGGTGATTACGGGAACACCTGCGCACACGATCGCCGGTCACGGTCGGCTTGAGTGCTCCGCCTGTCACTCCCGCGCCGTCCCCCAGTGCTACGGCTGCCACACGAGCTACGACAAGCGGGAGTCGAGCTGGGACTTCGTGAAGGACGAGGACGCCGCCGGGGGGTTCGCCGAAACCGAGGACGTCCGCACGTTGTACCCGTTCCCCTTGGCGGTCGACGGCCGCGGCAGGATCGCGCCCGTGACACCCGGCTGCCAGACGTTCGTGACCGTGATCGAGGCCGACGGGCATCACTCGAAGAACGAGTCGGTGGCCCGCTACCGCGGCAAACAGCAAATGCGCTTCGCGCCGTTCTACGCCCACAACACCGGCCGGAGGGCCGTGGGGTGCAGCGAGTGTCACGGCAACCCGACGTTTCTTGGGTTCGGGCAGTACGTCGTGGAGAACGGTGCCATTCGAAGCACACTGCTGTGCGAGCGCAACCCGCGTAAGGCTCTTGATGGATTCCTGTCGATGGAGGCCGGTCGTGTCGTGTCCTACGCGGCGATTTCACGGGCGGGCGCCCGGCCACTTGACCACGACGAGGTGCTCGGCGTGCTGGCCGTGAACCTCTGTCTCGTTTGCCACGAAAGGAACGATGATCCGATCTACCGAGCGAGGCTCGACTATGGCGCGCTGGACGATTCTCTGCATCGTCGGCTGCTGGCTGATCGTCGTTAGCCCGGTTGGGCGGGCTGCGGTCGCCCCGACTGCCGGGGGTCCGACGGCGGCCTCGAAGGAGTGTCTCCGCTGCCACGAATCGGAGGGGAAGATCCTGACAAGCATCATGGCTTCCAGGTCGGGCGAGCGCGCTTTCGCGCGCCGCGCCTTTGGCGACGAGGGCGATCGCTTCTTCGTCGAGTCGTGTGGTGGGTGCCACGTGACGGGCTGCGCCGATTGCCACGGCGACGACGCGCATCGTACCGGGCGGCCCAAGGACGGAGCCTGCCTGCGCTGTCATCGCGGCTACTCTGCGGGTTGGGAGTACGAGGGAAGGGCGCCGCGAGAGGACCACGAGCGCTACCAGCGCGGGGCGACCTCGCAGGGTGAGCGATACCTGACGATGCTCCCCGACGTGCACTTCGAGCGCGGCATGTCCTGCGGCGACTGCCACCCCATGCGTTCGCTCCACACCGGGCGGCAGGGCGCGAAGGGTTGCCGCGACTGTCACCGGTCGGTGGCGACGGGAAACCCCGGGCACGCAATCGCCGGCCACGTGGAGAAGATGGAGTGCGTGGCCTGCCACGCCGCCTGGGCCTCGCAGGAGTACGGTACGTTCCTGGTCCGGTCCAAGACCGAGGCCGAGGATGACGCCTTCTCGCCCTTGCCAAAATGGGGGCCTTGGCGCAAGAGTGGTCACCTCAAGCGGCAGGACGCGCCTCCGCTGGGGCTCGATGCAAGAGGTCTGGTCGCGCCGATTCGCCCGCGTTATCTGCTCTTCGTGACCGACCCGGGCCGAGGTTGGGAGAACCGACTGCTCGCCGCGGAGTGGCGGGCCTTCACGCCGCACACGGTGCGCCGCGGCAGTGTCGCCTGTGGCGGCTGTCACGACAACCCACGCCGCTTCCTGCTGGAACCGGACGCCGAGCGTCTCTATTTGCTCGAGAAAGATGGTCTGACACTGCGTTCTTACTGGAACCGCGACGGGCAGCGTGTGGTGAACGGCGCGTTCCTGCCCCTTGCTCGACACGAACGAATGAACCAGAAGACCCCGGAATTTTTGCGCCAGGAACTCAGACAATGGCAGAACCTACTCGAACACGCCGCTCCGCGCTCAAGGCGATAGGCCTCTTCCTGGCCGGGGCCGCGGGGCTGCGGCGGTTTCTCACGCCGCGCCCCGGGACGCGGGGTGGGTCCGCCGAACGGACGATCTCCGTCGCGGAGGGCGAGATCCCGGGTGACGGGGCTCTGGTGCTCCCGCAGTCCGGAATCGCCTTGGTGCGAACCGGCCCCACGCTGCTGGCTCTCGACCTTGCCTGTACCCATCTGGGCTGCACCGTCACCGCGACCGAGAGCGGCTTTGCCTGCCCCTGTCACGGAAGCCGATTTTCGAGCGCGGGAGCGGTGATGGCCGGCCCGGCCCCGCGCCCCCTTCGCCGACTCGAGGTGACGGTGAAAAACGGCGTCGTCCGGGTGTGCCCTGACCGGAGCCCGAACGAGTTGACTTCACGAGGTCTCTACACGGGACTCGACGTCGGAGAGGAATGATGGTGAGAGACCTGGTCCGGCATCTCTTTCCGAGGGTGGTCGCCCGCGACGCCCTGCGGATCACCTACACGTTCTGTCTCGGGGGGCTCGCGTTCACCTGCTTGCTCGTGCTGGCCTCGACCGGCCTGCTGCTGCTCTTCTACTACATTCCGTCGCCCGCCGGGGCGCATGCTTCGATCCAGTTCCTGGAGGGTTCGGTTTGGGGCGGGCGCTACCTTCGCAGCCTCCACCGCGTAGCCTCACACGCCCTCCTGGTCCTGCTCGCACTGCATGCCCTCCGGGTGATTCTCACCGGGGCGTTCCAGAACCCGAGGAAGCTCAACTGGGTCGTCGGCTGCCTGCTGCTTTTCGTCTGCGTCTTCGAGGCCTACACCGGTTACCTCTTGCCGATGGACCAACTCGCCTACTGGGCCACGCAGACGGGGATGGAGTTGCTGCGCGCGCTCCCGTTCGGCAATGCGGCGCGCGCCCTGCTGGTACCCGACTCGGTGGGAGGCCCGCTCTCGCTGCTCCGGTTCTTCGCCCTTCACGTCGCCGTGGTGCCGCTCGCGGTGTTCAGCCTCTCGATGCTCCACTTCTTCGTCGTGCGCCGGCAGAAGGGACTCCTACCCTACCTATGAGCCGCTTCGTCCTCTCTTCCCCGTATTTCTTCCGGCCACTCAAGCGCACGCTGCTCGGCGCCCTCGCCCTCTTGCTCCTATTGGCCGCTGTCTTCCCGGCACCGCTCGAGGTGGCGGCTGACCGGGCCAACCCGCCGAACCCGGCCAAGTCGGCGTGGTTTCTGCTTGGGATCCAGGAGCTCGTGAGCTGGGGCACACCGGCCATCTACATCGTAGTGGCACTCGGCTCGCTCCTGGTCGTTCTTCCCTGGTTTCCGCTCCCCCCACTGGAACACGCCGGCTGGTTTCAGCCGGCGCAGAGATGGGTGACATTGTGGGTCCTGCTGATCTCCTTCGGCTTGATCGCCCTGACGGCAATGGGGCTCTTCTTTAGAGGTCCGGATTGGCGCCTCGTCTTGCCCTTCTGATCGCGCCCATCCTCCTCTGTCTTGGAGGTTGCGTGAAGACGGCCCCACGAGTTGGGGGGGAGGGGAACTGTCGCCCCTGTCACGCGCCGCATTACCTCGAGCGGGGTCCTTGTACCTCCTGCCACCGTGGGGATCCGGGCGCCGCTCGCCAAAAGCTCGCCCATCAACGGCTGATTTCGGGAAGAGCGGCCGAGAACGGCCTGCCGAACGGTCCGGCGGTAGTCGAGGGGCGGGAGCGCGTGGAGAGCCTCGCTTGCCGCCGCTGCCACCTGGTGGGTGGTGCGGGCAATCGGCTCGCCACCAACCTCGACCACGTGGTGTGGAAGCGCGACCAGGGCGCGCTCGCGCGTTCGATCGGTGAACCGGTCGTCAACATGCCGAGGTTCGGCCTAGATGTGTCGCAGACCGAGGCGGTCATCGCTTTTCTCCTGCGCAGCGCCCAGCCAGAATTGGCGGAAGCAACCTACCGCGTCCGTTTCGCCCACCGAGATGGGCTGACGCGCTCCATCTTCGACGTGCGGTGTGGCGGATGTCACCGGGCACTTCTTGCGGACGGCCCGGCAGGGCGCGGGTCGGCCGGTCCCAACCTCTCGGGTCTCTTCACCCGTGAATACCCCGCAACCGCCCAGGGGAATCGACCCTGGACACCGGCCCAGCTGAAGAGCTGGTTGCAGAACCCCCGCGCGCTGCGACCTCAGACGACGATGCGGCCGTTGCGCCTCGAGGAGAGCGAATGGCATCGCCTCCTCGAAGAACTCGGCGCGGCGGGCCCAAGCGCCCGTCCGGTGGCGCCCTGAGGCCCGACCGACGGCCGTCCTCGAATCGAAACCTATGAGCGCTGGTGTTGGGGTGTGGCTCGCAACGCCAACCCCGCCTTTGCTGGCAACTAAACCTTCGACCAGAAGTCCACGAACACGACCGTGGACAGGAAGAATCCCAGCGGGACGTTTACTAGGACGCCCGCAGTGAACGCCCAGAACGGCTTCATCCCGAACGTCAACAGCTCGGCGAAGCGGGTCGAAAGCCCGATGCACAGGAAGCAGAGCACGAACGCCCACGAGCGCAGCTTCTTGATCGGCGCGATGACGCGGGGTTGCAGGACGCTGTCGAACCAGCTGGAGGCGGTGACGAGTTGGCCCAGGGCGAACTTCTGGTCCTGCGTCGTGGCGGCCGCCTGCAGCGTGCGCATGTCGTCGCGGCTGAGCATGCCGTTCGCCGTCAGAGTGCCCTTCTGTACGTCGATGCCGACCCGGTCACGGAGCGCCTCGGGCACCGTGTAGCCGGAGAAATCGGCGTCGTACTTCACGCCCTGCAGGCTGCCCTTCGCCTTGGTCACGCCGACATGGCCGGCCGGCGCCCGCGCCGCCACGAAGCTCATGATCACCGACGCGGCCAAAAAGCCGATCACGAACTTCGGGAAACGGTCCCAGATGATGCCGACGCCGACCGATCGTTGCGAGGCGTCCTTCTTCTCCCAGAACACGACCGAGACGACGGCGAGGATGAGGCACCAGATGCCGATCCAAATGTCGCGGCCGATCACCTTCATCAGGGTGAACGCGTTGATCGGGGCGTCGCCGAAGCGGGTGGCGAGCTCAGCCACGACCGCGAAGCCGGCGGCGTCCGCGAACTCGGAGGTGCCGACCCAGGCGCCGGCGACCCCCGGGGCGATGGTGTTCGGCACGAGTTGTTTGAGCGCCACGGTGAGGGTGAGGATCATGACGATCGCCCAGATCGTCACGACCGCAATGGCGATCGAGATGTGGTCCTTCTTGGCGCGCACCGCGCCGCCGACGGCGATCGACGCCGACACGCCGCACACGGCGCCGGCGGCGCCCAGGGTCGCCCCGAACTGCGGCTCGAGCTTGAACACCTTGGTCGCCACCAGGAAGATCGTCAGCCAGGTGCAGACCGAGACGATCGTCGCCTGCAGGAAGGCGATCGGCCCGGCCGAGAAGATGAGGGTGAGGGGAAGCGTGGCGCCCAGGAGCACGATGCCGGTCTTGATGTAGTACTCGGTGCGCAGAGCGCTCTTGACCCACTCCGGGATCTTGAACAGGTTGGAGATCACGAGACCGACGAGGAGCGCCAGCAGCGGCGCCTCGATGTTCAGGTCCTCCATCACCTTCCAGCCGGAGATGACGGAGATCAGGAGCGAGCCGACGAAGAGGGTGATGAAGCCGGGGATGAACTGTTTGAGCTTCGCACCCATGATGCCCATCGAGATCACGAAGACGACCCCGAACATCAGGAAGATCGCCAGGTACCCGCCCGCGTTCTTGCTCAAGTCGGCGAGCGCGCTGCCGGCCGTGGTCCACTTCGAGGGTGTGACCGCCCAGCCCTTGATGCTTGCCCCGGACCAGAACGTCACCAGCGCCATGACGACGATCCCGAGGCCGAACCATACCGACCACCAGTCCTCGGTTTTCCAGAGTCTTGCCAGCCCGTCTTTCCCCATCGTCTCTCCTTCGCGCCGTTGCGGCGGCCCAGAGTTACTGCGTGAAGTGCAACCCTCATGCCAGTCGCAGGGCAGCCGCATATGGCGAGAAAACGTCGTGTTCGCCGCCGCTTGACCTGCGGCTCGGGGCTAGACGCGCCTCTCGATCGGCGAGGGCGTTACACCGCTGTAACGGGCGGCGCCCCCGGGCGGCCACGGCGCAAACGCCGGCCTCAGGCGCGTGCCTGTACGATAGCCGCCGCCACTGTCGGCTCGGTGTGAATCATCTACGACCCCTCGAACACTGATACACAGTTGCGTTCATAGGTATCCTCATTGTATGCTTTCCTTAAGGTTCCGCGAAAGGGGGAAGGCATAGCAACGCAGAGACCGCTGTCGAAAGGCGCGATCGAGCGGGTCGGGGCGCTGTTGGGTCGGACGAGAACGAAGGCGGACTTTCGCCGGGTGCAATGCGTGTGGCTGCGAGCCAAGCTCGGGCTGTCAAACGATGAGATCGCGGTCGCGCTTGGGTGGTCAGCCAACACGGTCCGTGCCTGGCACTCGCGGTTTTTACGTCACGGCGAGGGCATCCTGGTGGGTGCGGGGCGGGGCGGGCGGCGGCATGCCTACCTGACACCCGACGAGGAAGAGACGTTCTTGGAGGGGTTTCTGGAGCAGGCGGAACGAGGGGGCATCCTGGTCGTCGGCGAGATCAAGGCCGCCTACGAGGAGGCGGTGGGTCATCCGGTGCCCAAGTCCACGGTGTATCGCATGCTGGCACGGCACGGCTGGCGCAAGGTGGCCCCGCGTCCGCGACATCCCAAGGGAGATCCCACCGCGCAGGAGGCGTTCAAAAAGAACTCCCCAGGATCGTCGCGCACGAAGTAGGCCGCCAAGCCAGGATCGGCCGATTGGCTCGCCTGATGTTCGAGGACGAAGCTCGCTTCGGTCGGATCAACGACCCACGACGCTGCTGGGCTCCCGGTGGCGTCCGCCCGATTGTCGGCGGGCGTATCGTGCGGGAGTACACCTATGCCTTCGGCGCCGTGAGCCCCCACGATGGTGTCCTCGACACCCTCGTCCTGCCCACCGTCGATGCCGAGACAATGTCGTTCTTCCTTGCCGAAGTGGCGCGGCGCCACGCCTGAACGCTACTCACTGAAAGCCGTAACCCGCCGTTCCGATTTGGTGACGCGAGGGTCCTGCGTCCGGCCGCCGTGGAGGGGGAGGAGGAGGCGGAACGTGCTCCCCTCGTCGAGCCGGCTCTCGGCCTCGACCCGCCCGCCGTGGGCCTCGGCCACCTCCTTGACGATCGCGAGGCCGAGGCCGGTGCCCTCGGCGGTGTGGCGCCTGGCGTTGGGTGCCCGCGCGAACTCGACGAAGAGGTCGGCGAGGAACTCGGGCGGGATGCCGATGCCTTGGTCGCGCACCTCAAGCACGCCGAACTCCCCGCTGCGCCGCACCTGGACGTGCACCGCGCCGCCGGGCCGGGAGTACTTGAGCGCGTTGTGGACGAGGTTCTCGATCGCGTACTCGAGGTCCGGCGGCACGCCGCGGGCGAGCACGACGTCGGCGTCGTAGCTGCTCTCGAGCGTAATCTGCCGCGCCTCGGCCACCGGCGTGAGCGCGTCGGCGACGTCGACGGCGAGCTGCGCGAGGTTGACGCCGGAAGTCCACGGGGCGCGCTGCGCGGCCTCGCGCAGCTTGGCGAGTTCAAGCAAGTCGCCGACGATGCGCAGGAGCCCCTCGACCCGTTCGCTGGCGCCGAGGATCAGGCCCGCCGCGCGCGGCGAGGCGGGGTCGACGTAGCCCTGGAGGAGGACGTCGAGGCTGGTCTTGACGGTGGCCAGCGGGGAGCGGAGCTGGTGCGCCGAGAGCAGCATGAAGTGCGACTTGCGCGCCTCGATCGCGTGCATCTCGGCGAGCAGCTTCTCCAGCTCGGCGGTCTTGGCGCGCAGCTCCTCGGCGAGGCGGAAGAGGCGCACCCCGCGTTCCTTCAGCCGCGACGCCACGGTGTCGGTGAGGTAGACGGTGAAACCGAGGGCACAGGCGAGCGCGCCAAGGACAGCCGCGCGCATCTCGAGCGGAATGGGCAAGTGGCCGAGTGGCCCGGCGCCGCCGAGGAAGAGCGCGGCGCACGCCAGCCACACGGCTCCAGCCACGGCGGACATCGTCCGCGCCGACAACATGATGGTCCCGATCACCATGTGAAAGGTGAAGAACGGCAGGAACGGGCTTGCCGCGCCGCCGGTAAGATGGACAAGGAGAACGAGCGCCGCGAGGTCGATCAGGATCTGGATCAGGGTGCAGCGCGCCAGCCAGCGGTAGTCGGCCTGGTCGCTGCGGCGCCACGTCGCAAGCAGCGCGTGCAGGATCGCGTTGTACGCCAGCACGACGACCGCGACGAGCCACACCCGGCCCCACTCCAGCGGCATCCCGACGCGCGGCGCAGCCGCGGCGAACGCGAGCAACGCCGCGCCCGCCGCCCAACGCAGCCGCACGAACCAGGCGATGCGGTCGAGCAGCTCGGCCGCGAAGACCTGGTGGAGTTCGCCGCTCGTGCCGGTCAACCTCACCCCAGCAGTTCGCCGAGCGTGGCGAGGAGCGTCTCGGGGGCGACGGGCTTCTGCAGGTAGCGGTCGTAGGGGAACCAACTCTCGCCGATCTCCATGCGGAT
Organism: Acidobacteriota bacterium; assembly: GCA_003133645.1. Classification (GTDB taxonomy): domain Bacteria; phylum Acidobacteriota; class Thermoanaerobaculia; order Thermoanaerobaculales; family Thermoanaerobaculaceae; genus RBG-13-68-16. The sequence goes on from PKYI01000196.1 coordinate 21,481, forward strand.
GTTGAAGACCTCGTCGACGCCGGTGAGCATGACGATCGGGATCGCGCGGCTCGCCTCGCTGCTGCGCAAGGCGCGGGCCACGTCGAACCCCTCCGAGAGGTGGTCCATCATGACGTCGAGCACGACGATGTCGGGAGGAGCCGCGGCGATCGCCGCCAGCGCCTCGCGGCCGTTCGCCGCGGTACGCACCTCGTACCGAGTTTCCAGCACGGCGGACACGGCGTCGACGAAGACCGCGTCGTCGTCGACGAGCAGGACTGACTTTTTCGCCATGGCCCTCTCTCCCGAGCCCTCAGACAGCGTCGACCGCGTCGGTCGGGCAGACCGACAGGCACGCGCCGCAGTGGATGCAGAGCTCCTGGTCGATGACGTGGAGGTGCTTGATCTCGCCCGTGATCCCTCCCGAGGGGCACGCCTTGGCGCACAGGGCGCAGCCGCTGCACGCCTCGGCGACGATGGTGTAGGTCAGCAGCGCCTTGCACTGTCCCGCCGGGCATCGTCCCTCCAAGACGTGGGCATCATACTCGGCCCGGAAGTGGCGGAGGGTGGAGAGCACCGCGTTGGGGGCCGTCTGCCCGAGGTCGCACAGCGACGTGTGCTGGATGTGCCGCCCCAGCGCCTCGAGGGTGTCGAGGTCCGCCGGGACGGCCTCGCCCTTGGTGATGCGCTCGAGCAGGTTGAGCATCACGCGGGTGCCGATGCGGCATGGCGGGCACTTGCCGCACGACTCCTCGACGAGGAACTCGAGGAAGAAGCGCGCCAGCTCGACCATGCAGGTGCGGTCGTCGAGGATGATGAGCCCGCCGGAGCCCATGATCGAACCGAGCTCCTGCAGCGACTCGTAGTCGATCGCCACATCGGCGGCGGCGGCCGGGATGCAGCCGCCGGAGGGCCCTCCCGACTGGGCGGCTTTGAAGCTGCGGCCGTTTGGGATGCCGCCGCCGATCTCCTCGACGATGGTGCGCAGCGAGATGCCCATCGGCACCTCGACGAGACCGGTGTTGCGGATCGCCCCGGCGAGGGCGAACACCTTGGTGCCCTTGCTGCGGCCCGTGCCGATGGCGGCGAACCACTTGGGGCCGCGCAGGAGGATCGGCGCGACGCTGGCCCACGTCTCGACGTTGTTGATCAGTGTCGGCTTGCCCCAGAGGCCGTGCTGCGCCGGGAACGGCGGGCGCGGCTGCGGCGTGCCGCGCTTGCCCTCGATCGAGCGCAGCAGCGCCGTCTCCTCGCCGCAGACGAAAGCGCCCGCCCCGATGCGGATCTCGATGTCGAAGCCGAACCCCGAGCCGAGGATGTCCTCCCCGAGCAGGCCGGCGCGGCGGGCGGCGGCGAGCGCGTTGCCGAGCCGCTCGATCGCCAGCGGGTACTCGGCGCGGACGTACACGAAGCCGCGGCTCGCGCCGGTGACGCGGCCGGCGATGGCCATGCCCTCGATGATCGAGTGGGGGTCGCCCTCGAGCAGGCTGCGGTCCATGAACGCCCCGGGGTCGCCCTCGTCGCCGTTGCACACGACGAACTTCTCGTCGCCGGGCGCCTCGCGGACGAACTGCCACTTCATGCCGCTCGGGAACCCCGCGCCGCCCCGGCCGCGCAGGCCGGAGCTCTTGATGTCGGCGATGACGTCGTCGGCGGAAAGCTCGAAGAGCGATTTCTCGAGGGCCAGGTAGCCGTCGCGCGCCACGTACTCCTCAATCGCGGCGGGGTCGATCACGCCACAGTTGCGCAGGGCGATCTTGACCTGTTGCGCGAAGAACGGCACCTCGCGCCCGGCCAGACGGCGGCCGTCGGGCGCGTCCCACGCGAGCTCGAGCTCGCGCACCACCTGGCCAGCGCCGAGGTGCTCCGCGACGATGCGACGCGCCCCCTCCCGGTCCACCTTCTGGTAGTAGACGCCGTCGGGCGACACCACGACGAGCGGCCCCGCCTCGCACAACCCCATGCACCCGACGCGGACCACGCGGACTCGGCCGGCGCGGCCACTCGCCGCCAGGGCGCTCTCCAATTCGTCGGCGACCGCGAGGGAGTGGCACGAGATGCACGCGCCGCCGGCGCACACCAGCAGCTCGCGAGGGGCCCCGGTCGCCGGCTCGCCGGCCCGCGCGCGCAGGTTCTCGGCGAGGCGCAGCCGCAGTTCGGCGAGCGCCGTGCGGTCGAGCGGGGCGGCCGCCGGGGCGATCTCACCCATTGCCACCCTCCCCGCCGGGGTGCGGCGTGCGCGCCTTGGCGCGCAGGCCCTGGAGCAACTTGCGTACGCCGGCTCGCGTGAGGTAGCCGTACACCTCGTTGTTGACCATCATCGCCGGGGCCAGGCCGCACGCTCCAAGGCAGCGCACCTGCTCGAGGCTGAAGAGGCGGTCCTTGGTGACGCCGCCGACCTCGAGGCCGATCGTTTCGTGGACCGATTCGAGCACGCTGTTGGCGTTGCGCACAAAGCACGCGGTCCCCATGCAGACCTTGAGCTGGTAGCGGCCGCGCGGCGTCGTGGTGAAGAAGTGGTAGAAGCTCACCACGCCGTAGGCCTGGATCGGCGAGATCCCCAGCCGTTCGGCAATTGCCTTGATGACGGGGAAGGGGAGATAGCCGAGTTCCTCCTGCACCCGGTGGAGGACCGGGATCAGACGCTCGGTCCCACCGGGATGATCGCGCAGGTAGGTGTCGATCAGCGCGAGCGTCTCGGGGGCCACTGCATCCTCGGGTTTGCCGGTGCCTGTCTCGGCTGCTGCGACGCGCGCGAGTTCGTTGCCGGTGCTCACGAGCGCCTCCCGATCTCGGCCGCCAGGGGCCGCGCCGGATCAGTGACGAGGCGGCCGGCGCCGCTACCGTCGCCGCCCCACAGCGCCATGGCCGTGCCGGGACGGATCCGGTCGTTCACCTCGGCGCGCAGGAGCACCTCGCGGCCGCCCGCCGACGCGCGCACGGTGTCGCCGCGCTCGATCCCCAAGCGGCGGGCGTCCTCGGGCGCCAGCAGCACGGTCTCCGGTGCGGAGAGGCCGAGGAGGGCCGCGCTGCGCAGCGTCGTGGAGCCGGAGTGGAAGAGCTGCGGGCCCAGGTCGAGGCACACCCCCCCGGCCGATGGCGGCGCCTCGAGTGGCGACGGCGGTGTCAAGCGCAGCACCCGCACCCGCTCGGGCGACTCGCAGGCGCGGGCGAGCTCGGCCTCGACCTCAGCGCTGTCCGGCAGTGGCGCACCGAGCCGGACGGCGATCTCGCGCACCACCTCGCCGTCGCCGGGCAGGGGGACGGGCGGCGTCAGAGCCGGGCGCAGCGGCCGCCGCACGCCGTCGGCGCCGATCAACGAGCCGTCGCGTTCGACCAGGCAGCGGACCGGCAGGACCACGTCGGCGGCCCGCCCCGTGTCGGTCAGGAACGGGTCCTGGACCACGACGAACCGGGCGTGCTCGACCGCGCGGCACGCTCCGATCCCCGCCGGCCAGGCGCCGAGGAGGTCCTGGCCCAGCACGTAGAGGGTGCCAACCTCGCCCGCCGCCGCCCGGCGGACCGTCTCTGCAGCCGTCCAACCGGGCGCGGGCGCGGAGCCCCCGCCCACGCCGAGACGGGGGTCAAGCCCGGCGAGGACGACGCCCTGGGTGTTGGCCCTCTCGCCGAGCACGAGCACGCCGCTGCCGGGCCGGCCAAGGAGACCGAGCACCGCGAGCAGCTCGACGGCGCGGCGGGCGACGCCCACCACACGGCCGGGGATGCCGCGCCCGGTCGCCACGGTGACGACGAGGGAGGCGGCCGCCTCGAGGCGATCGGCCAAGCGGCCAACCTCGTCCGGTGCGACGCCGGTCAGCGCTGCGGCCAAGCCTGTTCGGTAGCCGTCGAGACCGGCCCGCCACGCCGCGTAGCCGTCCAGCCGCTCGACCGCGTCCCCGGCGCCGCCGCGGCGGCGGAGCAGTTCGGCGAGAAGGCTCGACAGGAGCGCCTCTTCGCCCGCCGGCGCGAGCGGCAGGTGCTGTGCCGCCAGGGTCGAGAGCGTGCCTGCGAACGGATGGGCGAGCAGGACCTTTGCGCCGCGCCGCGCCGCGGTCACCAGTTCGGTCTTGACGAGCGGGTGGGTGCGGCCGGGGTCGGCGCGCAGCACGAGCACGGCGTCGGCGGTCGCGAGATCGGCGATCGTCGCCGTGGAACGCGGCACGCCGAGGGCCTCGCCCATGCCGGCGACGAGTGCCTCGACGCCCGGGTCGATTCCGGCCGACACGTGCGGGCTGCCGAGGGTCTCCCGGACGAAGCGCTGCAGCAGGTACGCATCCTCGGTGGTCAACCGCGTCGAACCGACTGCCGCGATCACCTCGCCGCGCTCCCGCGCCGCAGCAAACCCCGACGCGACTGCAGCGAGCGCCTCGTCCCAACTCGCTTCGGCGAGGCGACCGCCTTGCCGTACCAGCGGCTGCGTCAGGCGGTCGCGGTGGCGCAGCACGTCCCAGCCGAAGCGCCCCTTGGCGCACAGCTTGCCGTGGTTCGGCCGGCTCGCCGGGGCGGCCGAGACGCCGGCAGGCCGGGTGCCGTCGCCGGCCACGGTGAGCTCGCAGCCGCACGAGCAGTACGAGCACGTGGTGGTCACCGCGGTGCGCTGCCACGCCGGGAGCTCGGAGGCGAACTGCGGGATGGCCAGCGCGGCCACCGGGCAGGCGTCGACGCATTGGCCGCAGAACTCGCACTCGAGCGGGCCGTCCAGCCAGGTGGCGACGCGGGCTTCGAGACCGCGCCCGACCACGCCGATCGCCGCAACGCCCTGGACCTCGTCGCACAGGCGCACGCACTTGGCGCACAGGATGCACTTCTCCGGGTCGCGGACGATCAGCGGCGACGCCTCGTCGCGCGGCCGGCGCACGAGTGCGAACGGCAGCTGGCCTTCGTCGCCACCGTACTCGAAGACGAGGTCCTGCAGGCGGCAGTCGCCGGTCCGCTCGCAGACCGGGCACTCCATCCGGTGATTGAGGAGGATGAGCTGGAGCTGGCGCCGACGCGCCTCGTGGACCTCGGGCGCCTCGGTGTCGATCTTCATGCCGGGGAGCACCGGGGTCGAGCACGCGGGCACCAGGCCCGGCCGCCCGTCGCGCCTGGCCACCACGCACATTCGGCAGCCGCCGTACGGCGTCAGGCGCTCGTCGTGGCACAACGTCGGCAGCTCGATGCCGTGATGCCGCAGCGCCTCGAGCAGCGTGAAACCGACGGGGACCTCGACCGGTTGACCGTTGACCGTGATGAGGATCGTCTCCATCGCCCGCGCCCTCACCGCGCCGACGCCGGCTGCAGCCGGCGGAACGCCCACTTGGTGCGCAGCCGATTGGCGTAACGGGCGAGCGACCCGGTCGGCTTGCGCCGCGCGACGGCGTGGAGCTCGTCCTGGTCGAGCAGCAGGTCGAGGATGTGGATCGTTTCCTTGCCGCGGCTGGCGAGCGCCGAGCGGCATCCGGCGCAGTACGTGACCATCGGCAGCGGCGACTCGTCGGCGCGGCGTTGGGTGATCCGCTGCGAGAGTTTCGGGTCGACCGGGTAGATCATGCCGCCGAAACCGCAACAACGGGCCTTCTCGCGCGCGTACTCGACGTCCTCGATCACCGCCCCGGCGCCGCTCACGAGCGCGCGGACGCCGTCGTGCGTGGCCGGCTCGTGATGTGCCTTGCAGGAGTCGTGGATGGCCACCCGGGCGCCGGCACGCAGGGCCGGCGGGGACCACCGCCCGGCGAGCGCCTCCCACACCGTCGTCACCTTCAGCCCCGGCAGCCCGGCCTTGAGCGTGTGCGCGCAGTCGGGGCAGGCGGCGATCAGCTCCTCGGCGCCGAGGCGTTCGGCATTTTCCTGGATCGCCTGACAGGTCCGCGCGAAGTCCGCTTCCATGCCGATCAGCTCGGCCGGCGCGCCGCAGCAGTACATCAGGACCCCGGTGCCTGGGTAGTTGCGGCGCAGCTCGTCGTAGACCGCCAGGGTGTTGCGCGGCGACACCGCCGGCAGCGCGCAGCCGGTGAAGAAAAGGCGCTTGCTGCGCTGGCGCCCCGGTTCGGACATCGCCAGGGTGAACGTCCCGCCGACGCCGGCCCGGTAGTACGACACGATCGGCTTGTGCGCCGGCAGCGGCCCGACCCCCTGCCGCACCGCCTCCCGGCGCGCGGCGAGCAGCATCGCCCCGGTGTCGAGGTCCACGGGGCAGACCTCGGCGCAAAGCGAGCAGATGTTGCACGAGTACACCATCTTCAGGACGTCCTTGACCCCCATCTTGACCTGCCGGGCGAGCTCCTTGGGCGAGCGGCAGTAGCTGGCGAGGAACTCGCAGTCCTTCACGCACAGCCCGCAGCTGCAGTCGAGGCAGCGCTTGGCCTCCTCGACCGCCTCGCCCTCGGCGAGCGGCGGGGTGAACGGCTGCAGCATCACCGGGGTGCGCTCGCGCCGCGTGCGCTCCGCCTCGTCGATGTCGAGACGCCAGAGCAGCGGGCCGGGCAGGGCAGGGAGCGCGCCCTCGCGGGGATCGGCGCCGGTCAGGAGGCGGTGCGCCGACGCCGCGGCCCTGCGGCCGAGCGCGAGGGAGGAGATCACGGTGGCGGGGCCGCTGACCGCGTCGCCGCCGGCGAACACGCCGGGCAGCTCCGTCTCGCACGTCACCGGGTCGGCGGCGAGCAAGCGGCCGTGCCCGGGTGGGCGCTCGCCGTCGAGCAGCAACAGCAAGCGCTGGGCGCCGGCGAACCCGGGAAGCAGGAGAACGGCGGCGAACTCTCCGCGCAGCGCTGGTAAGCCGATGTCGCGGCCCACCTCGACGCCGGTCCTCACCTCGATGCCGAGCGCCGCGATGACGGAAAGGTCGCGGAGGACGACCTCTCGCGGCAGCCGCCACGAGGGGATCTTCTGCGTCAGGCAGCCGCCGATCGCCGCCTCCTTCTCGAAGACGGTGACGCGGTACCCGTGCCGGCGCAGGTCGTGGGCGGCGAGCAGCCCGGCGGGGCCGGCGCCGACGACCGCGACCGCCGCGGCGCGGTCGGGCTCGCAGTCGAGGATGTGGTGGGGCTCGCCCTCCTCGCGCTCGGCGAGGAACCGCTTGATGTCGCGGATGCGCACCGCGCTGTCCTCGTCGATGCGCTTGCAGTGCAGCTCGCAGGGGTGGGCGCAGACGTACCCGAGGGTGCCGGGGAACGGCAGCTTCTCGCGCACGAGCTGGAGCGCCTCGGCGAAGCGGCCCTGGGCGGTGAGCTGCACGTAGCCGCGGGCATCGACCTGGAGCGGGCAGCGGTTGACGCAGTTGGCCGGCCCCTCGCCGCGGCAGCGGGTGAGGATCTCGTCGGCCAACCTCTCCGCGTGTGGCGGCTGCGGTACCTCGCGCGCCGCCCACCAGGGCTGCGGCGCAGCGGCTGCGGTGCGGTCAACCGCACTCATCGCCCGGTCCTCGCCGCGGCGGCCGCAGCGCCGCGCGGCACGAACTCGCGACACGCCGCCTGGGGATCGTGGAACCGTTCAGTGAGGGCGCACACGCCGGCGCGGCCGCGGGTCGAGCCGTACGCCGAGGAGAGCGCGGTCATCCCGGCGAAGATGCGCTCGAGTTCGTGCGGTTCGTCGGTGAACGAAGCACACTGCGCGCAGGTTGATGTCGAGTCGTGCCGTGCCACTCGTGCCCTCCCCGGAGCCGCTCGCGCGGATCCGGTGTCCCCCGCAGGGCCAGAAGGAATGGCCCGGCGGGACGGTCCCGCCGGGCCCCAAACGATGCCTAGAACTTGACCTGCACCATCGAACGGAACCGCGAATCGTTCTGGTCGGTGGGCTTGGTGCCCTGATACAGGGCGAACTCGCGAGTCAGGCGCGAAACGTCGAAGAAGAGCTTCTCCTGGTGCTTGTTGAAATAGAAGTTGATCCCGGCG
>PKYI01000016.1 GCA_003133645.1 Acidobacteriota bacterium
ATCGTCGCCGACGAGTACCAGGGGAGGGGGATCAGCACGTTGCTGCTCGAACGGCTGGCCGGGATTGCGGCCGGGGTCGGGTTCGTCGGCTTCGAGGCCGACGTGCTGTTCGAGAACCAGCAGATGACGAGGGTGTTCCGGGACTCGGGGTTCGAGGCCCGGCAGGTGCTGGACGGCGGCAATTACCACGTGGAGTTCCCGGTTTCCGGCGCGGCCGCGTTGCTGGAGCGCGCCGAGTTGCGGGAGCGGACGGCCACCGCCAACTCGATGGCGCGCCTGCTGCGCCCTCGGGTCGTCGCCGTGGTTGGCGCCTCGCGCGAGCAGACCAGCGTCGGCAGCCGGATCTTCCAGCACATCCTGGAGAACAACTTCACCGGCACGGTGTATCCGGTCAACCACCAGGCCGTGTCGGTCCACGGCGTGCGCTCGTACCCGAGCGTCGCCCAACTGCCGGAACCGCCCGACCTCGTGGTGATCGCCGTTCCCGCGGAGAGCGTCGTCCCGGTGGCGGAGGAGGCGGTGCACGCCGGCGCCAAGGGCCTCATCGTCGTGGCCTCTGGCTTCGCCGAAATCGGGGAGGAGGGTGCGGCCCTCCAGCGCCGCCTCGTGGACCTCGTCCGCTCCAACGGCGCTCGTTTGGTGGGACCGAACTGCCTGGGCCTCCTCAACACCGACCCGGCCATCAGCCTCAACGCGAGTCTGGCGTCCACGATGCCGCCCGTCGGCCGCATCGGTTTCTTCTCGCACTCGGCGGCGCTCGGCATCGTCATCCTGCAGTACGCCGGCGAGCGCGGCCTCGGCTTCTCCACCTTCGTCTCCGCCGGCAACCGGGCCGACGTGTCGGGCACCGATGTGCTCGAGTACTGGGAGGAGGATCCGGCCACCGACATCGCGATGCTGTACCTGGAGGCGTTCGGAAACCCGCGCCGGTTCGGCCGCGTGGCGCGGCGGGTCTCGAGCCGCAAGCCGGTGCTGTGCGTCAAAGGGGCCCGCAGCCGAGCGGGGTTCACCGCCGCCGGCGCCCACATCGGCGCGGCGCCAGTCGGCGACGTCGAGGTCGATGCTCTCTTCCACCAGGCGGGCGTGACCAGGGTGGACACGCTGGAAGAGCTCTTCGACGTGGCGCTGCTGCTGGCCCACCAGCCGCTGCCGGGGGGCGACCGCGTGGCGATCCTGAGCAACTCCGGGGGCGTCGTCACCATTACTGCGGATGCGTGCGACGCCTACGGCCTCAACGTCTCCAAGTCCGGGCTCATCGACCTCGGGCCCCAGGCTGGCGCCGAGGACTACCGGGCGGCCGTGCAACGGGCGCTCGAGGACCCGCATGTCGACGCCGTGATCGCGATCTTCCTCTGCGTCGGCGAGTGTGACCCGGAGCTGGTTGCCCGCGGTATCCGCCGTGGCGTGATCGGCGCGGAACACGCGAACGGCGTGACCAAGCCGGTGCTGCTCTCGATGATGGGGGCCACGGGCGTGGTCAAGTTCGCGTTCGAGGGCAGGGGCGCGCTCGCGGACCGCAAGACCGAGTTCCCGTCGTACCGCTTTCCCGAGGCCGCGGCCCGCGCCCTGGCGCACGCCGTGGCGTATGCCGCGTACCGGCGCGAGCCGCCGGGCCGGCTTGTCTGGTACGAGGGCACCGACCCCGCCAGGGCCCACGCCGTGATCGAGGCCGCGATGCGGGACCACCCGGCTGACGCCGGCCCGCACTCGCTGACGCGCCAGCGCGCGAGCGAGATCCTCGGCTGCTTCGGCATCGCCGTTGCGGCCGGCACACCGCGGCGCGACGAGGCGCCGCGGATCGAGCTGAGGGTGCGCCAGCATCACGTGTTCGGCCCGGTCGTCGTGCTCGGACGAGCCGGCCAGCCGGCGGTCGTGCGCATCACGCCGCTCACCGACCGGGATGCGCGGGGCATGCTCAAGACGGTTGGGCTCCCGCCCGATGGAGAGGAAGTGGAGGTGCTGTGCCGCCTCTCGCAGCTCATCGAGGAACTGCCGTGGCTCGCCGAGCTCAACGCCGAACTCGAGGCGGCCATCGACGGCTCGCATGCGGCGCTCGGGGGGGGGCTCCGCGTTGCCGTCACGCGGCCGGCTGGAGGGCCGCGCCAGAGCTAAGATCAGAGGGAGCACCGCAGCCGACCCAACGCGCGGCGTTCTGGGAGAGATCACATGCTCGTGCGAGACATCATGACCACCGCCGTCATCACCATCGGGCCCGAGGCGACGCTCGGGCACGTGTGCGAGGTGATGCAGGCCCGCAACATCCGCCACCTGCCGGTGCTCGAAGGCGGCCGTCTGGTCGGCGTCATCACCGACCGCGACGTGCACGGCGGCAGCACCAAGCTGTGCTTCACCCCGTCGCAGCCGGAAGGCCTGGTCCGCGACGCGATGGCACACCCGCCGAAGACGGCACATCCGCTCGATCCGGTCGAGGACGCCGCCCGCACCATGCGCGCCCTCAAGATCGGCTGCCTGCCGGTCCTCGACGGCGAGAACCTGGTCGGCATCGTCACCGGCATCGACCTGCTCGACGCCCTGCTCCGCCTCACCGGCGTGGACAAGGCGTCGGGCCGCCTCGAACTGCGCCTGGCCGACCGACCGGGCGGGCTCGCGCGCCTGACCGCCCTCATCGCCGAGCGCCAGCTCAACATCCACTCGATCCTGACCTATCCGGAGGGCACCGGGCTGGTGCGCGCCGTGCTGCGGGTTAACACGCTGGAGACGCGCCCGCTGGCGGAGGCGTTGCGAGGAGCGGGCTTCGAGGTCATGTGGCCGGCCGAGAAGCCATGGCGGAGCTGATCTATACCCCAGCGTACGGGAGCTACGACTTCGGCCCCGAGCACCCGTTCTCACCGGTGCGCCAGCAGATGGCGGTCGACCTGCTGGTGTCCCTCGGCCACCGGCCGCACTGGACCGAGCCCGAGCCCGCCACCCGCGCCGACATCCTCACCGTCCACGACGAGGCGTACGTGGCCGTGGTCGAGGCGGTCTCGGCCGGGGAGTCGGTCCCCGACCTCGAGTCGTGGGGCCTGGGGACGCCCGATACCCCGGCCGTCCCCGGGATCGACCCGGCGGTGCGGGCGCTGGTGGGCGGCACGCTCGCCGGCGCGCGCCTCTTGAGCGAGGGCCGCGCGACCAGGGTGTTGCAGTTCGGCGGCGGCCTCCACCACGCCCGCGCGGCGCGCGCGGCCGGGTTCTGCGTCTACAACGACCTCGCGGTGGCGATCCGGCACCTGACGGCGAACGGCCTCTGGGTCTCCTACCTGGACATCGACGTGCACCACGGCGACGGCGTGCAGGCGATCTTCTACCGCGACGAACGGGTACAGACGATCAGCCTGCACGAGTCGGGGCAGTACCTATACCCCGGCACCGGGGAGATCCACGAGCTGGGGGAGGGGATGGGTCGGGGCCTCAAGATCAACCTCCCGCTGGAGCCGTTCACCCCCGGGGAGAGTTATCTGGAGGTGTTCGAGCAGGTGGTCCCTCCGGCGCTGCAGGCGTTCCGGCCGCAGGTCCTGGTGGTGCAGGCGGGCGCCGACGCCCACTTCGACGACGCCCTCGCCGACCTCGCGCTCACGACGCAGGACTACGAGCGGCTCTTCCGGCGCATCTTGGAGCTGGCCGACGCGCTCACCGGCGGGCGGGTCCTGTTCACCCTCGGCGGCGGCTACTCGCTGCACGCCGCCTCCCGCGTGTGGGCGATCCTCTACCTCGTGGTCAACGACCTGCCGGTCCCCGAGACGATCCCGCCGGCCTGGGCCGAGAAGTGGGCCGCCCATCTCGGCGGCAAGCCGGCGGCCACGCTGCACGACCCAAGCCCGGCGTTCCCCCCGCTCGCCCGGCGCGACGAGATCGTGAGCCGCAACCGCCTCGTCGCCACCCGCCTCCTCGACGCCCTCGCCCCGTACTGGTTCTGAGACAACCCCGGGCGCTCGCCAGCGGGCGGCGGCCCGGCTACCATGCGTGCTCGCCCCGCGACTGCGGGGCGTTTGGAGGGCCGATGGGGCTGTTGAGCGGTGCGGCGAGCGTGACGCGGTTTGCGGTGCTGGAGTGTCCCGAGGAGCCCGACTTCGAGGAGTACGCGTTCCGGGAGATCCCGCCGGGGGGCGAGGTACGCGACCGCGCGGGGTTCGTGCCGTTCGAGCCCGGCGCCGCCTACCGGATCGGGCACAAGCGCTTCGCCTTCCGCGTCCGCATGGACTCGCTGCGCCCCGACCCGACCGCGGTGAAGGAGCGCTTCAAGGAGCTGATCAAGACCGAGAAGGAGAGCACCGGCGCGGCGGCGATCGGCGGGCGCAAGCGCAAGCAGCTGCGCGAGCTGGCTGTGGCCGAGGCGCTCGAGCGCGCGACGCCGCGTGCCCGTCTCACCGAATGCCTCCTGGACGACAAGGTCCTCTACGTCGGCAGCACCGCGAGCACGGCGCTCTCGACCGCGATGGCGCTCGCGCAGGCGGCGGGGATCGAGCTGCTCTGGAAGACGCCGTGGATCGACCGCGGCGAGGAGGACGTCGACAGCGAGCTGTTCGTCCCGCGCGGACCCGGCCAGGCGGTGCTCGGCTGCCGCTTCCTGAAGGCGCTCATCGGCGACGACGAGGTGGCGCTCGAGCCGGAGAAGGGGAAGGTCGCGTTGGTCACGCCGGAGACGCGCGTGGCGCTGGCGGGCTCGGTGACGTCGGACCTCGGCCGCTTCCTCAAGCGCGAGTGCGAGCTGCTCTCCGCGCGCCTGCTCTGGAACGAGCTTTCGTTCCGGTTCGACGCGCCGGGCTTCCGCGTCGCCGCCCTCCACCTCGAGACCGAACGGTTCGAGACCTGGGAGGAGAACCTCGACGCGCGCATGGAGCGAATCGTCGCTCTCTACGAGCTGCTCGACGCGAAGTACGAGACGCTCGCGCCGAAACTCCGCGCCTGAAGGCAGTGAAGAGTGAAGAGTGAAAAGTGAAGAGTGAGCGTCGGACCGCCGTGCGGCGCGGATCGCCCACCGCTTCCAACTTTTCCGTTCCCTCTGTTCCTTTTGGCTCTTAGCTTCTGACTCTTCACTCCTAACTCTTCACGTTCACCCTTGACATCTCCGTATAATGCCCGCGTTTCGTGGAGGCCCCCCCAATGGCCAAGAAGAGCCCCGACGTCTTCGTGATCGCGTTCACGCTGATCCTGCTGGCCGCCGTCGCCACCTGGGTGTTGCCGGGCGGCTCGTACACGCGTCAGAAAGAAACGGTGAACGGCTCGGTCCGGGAGGTGGTCGTCCCAGGGACATTCCACGTCGAACCGAGCAAGCCGCAGGTCGCCGCGATCTTCCTCGCGCCGATGCGCGGCTTTCTGCGCATGGGCGCGATCATCGGGCTTATCTTCATCGTCGGAGGCGCGTTCAACATCCTCAACGACACCGGAGCGATCGCGGCCGGCATTCACCAGCTCGTCAGGCTGCTGGGGAACCGGAGCTACCTGATCATCCCGATCGTGATGACGGTGTTCTCCTTCTTCGGCGGCGCGTACGGCATGGCGGAGGAGGCGATCCCGTTTGCCCTCATCTTCGTCCCGCTGGCGCTGGCGCTGGGCTACGACTCCATCGTCGGCGTGTGCCTGTCGTTCGTGGCGGCGTCGGTCGGCTTCTCGGCCGGGTTCCTCAACCCGTTCACCGTGCAGATCTCGCAGGGCATCGCGGGCGTGCCGCTCGGCTCGGGGATCCGCTACCGCCTGATCGTGTGGGCGGCCGCCACCGTGGTCGCGATCGTCTGGGTGATGGTCTACGCGGCGCGCGTCAAGGCCGACCCGAAGCGGTCGATCATGTACGACCTCGACCAGGTGCGCCGCGAGGACCTCGGTGAGGCCGAGGCCGAGCAGGTGGCGTTTACCTGGCGGCACGGCGTCTGCCTGCTGATCCTCGCCGCAACCGTGGTTGGGCTGATCGTGGGCTCGACGGTCTACAGCTGGTACATGGTGGAGTTCGCGGGCCTCTTCTTCGCGATGGGCCTCGCCTGCGGCATCGCCGGCGGCATCGGGCCGAACAAGCTCGCCAAGTCGTTCATCACGGGCGCCAAGGACCTCGCCGGCGCCGCGCTGATCGTCGCGTTCGCGGGGGGAATCATCGTGATCCTCGAGGACGGTCACATCCTCGACACGATCCTCTACGGCATGGCCTCGGTCACCTCGCACTTCGGCGGCATCCTGGCCGCGCAGTCGATGTACGTCCTCCAGCTGATCCTCAACTTCTTCATCCCGTCCGGATCGACCAAGGCCGTGCTGACGATGCCGCTGCTTGCGCCCCTGGCGGACCTGTCCGGGATCACGCGGCAGACGCTGGTGCTCGCCTACCAGCTCGGCGCCGGCTTCAACAGCATGATCCTGCCGACCTCGGCGGTTACCGTGGGCACGCTCGCGCTCGCCAAGATCCCCTACGAGCGCTGGTTCAAGTGGAACTGGCCGCTGCAGGCGGCGCTGTTCGTCTTCTCCCTGCTCGCGCTCGTCTGGCCGGCGGTGACGCACTGGAACTGAACGCGCGGGCACAGTCGAAGGTTCACCGGTTCGAACGTTCAGCCGCCGCTTCGGCCGCTACTCCCCCGCGGACTTCGGGGCGATCGCCTCGATGTCCGCGAGCGTCCGGGCGGCAAGCTCGTTCTCGAGGCGCCACACCTCCTCGGGCGAAGGTGACGTGGCGAGCCAGCGGGTGCGGGCGGCGTCGGCGAGGCGGAAGTTCTCGGCTTCGCTGGCGAGCAGGCGCGGGAGCGCGGCGCCAGGCCCGGCCGCGAACGCGGCGACGCTGATGAACTTCTTCAGCTCGCCGCGGGTCTCTGGGTAAAAGAGCGTCCGGACGGCGTCGAGCGCCTTGGTCATCGGCGAGGCGCCGGAAGCAGCGGCAAGCGCGGATGGGACGGCGGCGGCGCGCACCCACACCGGGACCGCGGCGCCCGTGATCGGTTCGCCGGCGATCACCCACATGGTGGAGAGCAGGGGATCCTCGCCTGGGCGGACGCCCTCGAAGACGACCGCGGATGCGGTGTCGTAGCGCCAGACGCTGTCGGCGGTGTAGGCGAAGCGGGTGCCGGCCGGCAACCCCTGCGCCGGGTAGGAGCCGATCTCGACGTTGGCGACGTCGCGCGCCGGGCCGGCGAGCAGCGTCGCGGCGGTCAGCGACTTGCCGGCGACGAGCGCGTCAAGCAGAGAGGTGGCGCGCGCGCGGCGGAGCATGCCGGAGGCCGGCGTCGGCGTCGCCCGAGTCGGAGTAGTTGATGCGGACGATGAAACCGGCGGGCGCGCCGGCGGGATCGGTCGCGTCGAAGCGCTTGAAGGCGGTCCGGGAGGTCTCGAAGATCGCGGCGCCCCCGCGGGCGTCGATCACCCCAAAGTTGGCGGTCACGTCGCGGCCCCGTTGGTCTTCTCGAGCAGCGCCTGGAACTCCTCGATCGTGGCGCACGACTGCAGCGCCAGGCGCATCAGCTGTCCCTCGGCGGTCGAGTCGGTTGTGGCGAGGTTGTACGACACCGAGTTCATGATCGCGAACCCGCGAGCGTTGACCCCGGCCCAGACCTCGAACCCCGCCGGGTCGCCCGAGTTGACGACGCCGACGAACGGGTAGCGGCCGGTGTCGTCGTAGACCACCTGGTTCTGCTTGTTCTCGGCGTCGCGGTTCTTCCACAGGAGCGGCCGGCCGTTGGCGGTGGCCGACCCGGCCACGACTGCCGTGGTGCAGGCCTGGCCGCTCCCGGCCGCCGCCAGGGCGAAGGCAGCCGCCAACCCGACGATTAGACATCTATTCGCGCGACGCGTGCTCCTCGAGACCATGGATCCTCCTTTGCTTCTCACGAATCCCTCTGTGTGGCAATAGCTTGGGTGACCCGGCAAGGCTCCCGGAAGGAGCTGGCGGCGCCTCTTGACTGGCGGCCAGGAGTGGGGTAGCTTCACGTTGGATTAGATTTTATATCAAATATCGGAGGAGCCGCAATGCCCAGCGAGACGACGCCGCACGCGCACAAGCAGCTCCCGCAGTGGGTGGCGGACCAGTTGCGCGCCGAGATCCTCGATGGGCGCCTGAAGCCCGGCGAGTGGCTGCGCCAGGAGCGGCTCGCGCTGGAACACGGCGTCTCTCAGATGCCGGTGCGCGAGGCGCTCAAGCAACTCGCCTCGGAAGGACTCGTCGAGCACGTCCCGTACCGCGGCGCCCGCATCGTCCAGTTCTCAGCCGACGACGTCGAGGACCTCTACGCCTGCCGGGCGTTCATCGAGGGGATGGCCGCCCGGTTCGCGGCGGTGAACATCGGCGACGACGAGCTGGCGGAGATCGCCGCGCTCGTGCCACGCATGGCGGCGTGCGAGACCCCGAAGGACCTGGGCGAGTACAGGGAGCTGAACCGGCGCTTCCACGGCGTGATCTTCACGGCGAGCCGGCGCTCGTACCTGGTGCGGACGCTCGCCCAACTGTGGGCCGCGTTCCCGACGATGCTGTGGAGCAACGTGCCCCGGGTGGCGACCTACTCGGTCCCGGGCCGCGACGAGCCGGATGTCGCGGAGCACTCGGCGATCGTGGCGGCGCTCGCCGCCCACAACCCGGATGCGGCCGAACGCGCCGTGCGTGACCACATCCGGCTGGCTGGCGAGGCGCTGCAGTTGGCGATGAGGGATCAACAGTGAATGCGCGGAGGGTGACCGACGCCATGGCCGCCCTTCGTATCCATGGCGAGAACCCAAAAGGAGACTTCACAATGCGACGGACTCTTGCAATCCTCGGTTCGGTGGTGTGCGCTGCGGCGGCGTTCGCCGCGGGCCCGGCTCCCAAGGGCAACCTGATCCTCATCGGCGGCGGCGACAAGCCCAAGGACGCGATGGCGAAGTTCGTCGAGCTGGCTGGCGGGCCGCAGGCGCTGATCGTGGCGATCCCGACCGCCTCGGAGGAGCCCGACACCGGCTCGTACTACGTCAAGCTCTTCAAGGAGGAGTACGGCTGCACCAACGTGACCTCCCTCGACATCAAGACCAAGGCCGACGCGATGCGTCCCGACCTTGCCGGTCTGGCGGCCAAGGCAGGCGGGATCTTCTTCGGGGGCGGCGACCAGGTGCGGATCACGAACGCGCTGCTCGACACGCCCGTCGGCGCGGCGATCGCGGCCGCGTTCGAGCGCGGCGCCGTCGTCGGCGGCACCTCGGCCGGCACCGCGTGCCAGAGCGACCCGATGATCACAGGGGAGGGCGATTTCACGGTGATCCGGGCCGACATCGTCGAATTGAAACCCGGCCTCGGCTTCTTCCGCGGCGTCATCGTGGATCAGCATTTCATCAAGCGCCAGCGCGAGAACCGGCTCTTCGCCGTGATCCTCGAGCACCCCGACCTGCTCGGCGTCGGCATCGACGAAGCAACCGCCGTGTGGGTCCGCCCCGACCGGACGTTCCAGGTGCTGGGTCACAGCTCCGTGATCGTCATCGACGCTTCCGCCGCGACGCTCAGCCGGCAGCCGGCCGAGAAGGCCAAGCCGCTCCTCGGCGCGCACGGGCTCAAGGTGCACGTGCTCCTCCCGGGTGAGACGTTCGACCTCGCGACGCGCACCGTCGTGTTGGTGCCGGCGCCCGGGGCGGCCGCCGCCGCGGCTTCTCTCCGGGTTGTCAACCCTCGGAGCCTCCACCGGACGACCGCAGCCCGTGAGTAGAGACTCCCGCCGCAGCCGATCGCGGCCGCCGTCGATTGCCTTTTGGCATCAACAATCGCTCGCACGGCAGTTGCGTTTCACACGATTGGGATGAAGGGGCGGAGCTTGGCCACGCCCGTCGCCATCCTCGCGTGGTTCCCACCCAACTCGCGGGTGGCCGCAAGGGCCGCCCCTACGCAGAAAGATCAACGGTCGTAGGTCCGATGGTCGTGCCCCACATCGGAACTGGACGCCGTGGGCGGGCCGGCCCCGGTCTTGACTTGTGGGAATTGCTCTGGTAAACATGGTGTAGGATACATTATATCTAATACATCGAGGCCACCATGCCGACGGAAACCACGCCACGCTCCCACCAGCAGCTTCGACTCTGGGTGGCGGACCGCCTGCGGTCCGAGATTCTCGAAGGACGAATCAAGCCTGGCGAATGGCTGCGCCAGGAGCGCCTCGCGTTGGAGCAGGGCGTCAGCCAGACGCCGGTGCGCGAAGCCCTGAAACTGCTTGCGGGCGAGGGGCTCGTCGAGCACGTGCCGTACCGCGGGATCCGGGTCGTCGAGTTCTCGATCGAGGACGTCGAAGACCTGTACGCCTGCCGGGCGTTCATCGAGGGGATGGCGGCCCGGTATGCGGCTGCGAGCATCAGCGACGGGGAGATCGCCGAGTTGACGCGGTTGTACGAGCGCATGGTGCGCTGCAAGACCCCGGACGACATCGTCGAGTACCGCGAACTGAACCGCCTCTTCCACTCGGGGATCTTCGGCGCCAGCGGGAGGTCGTACCTGGTGCGCACGCTGGCGCAACTGTGGGCGGCGTTCCCGACGATGCTGTGGAGCAACGTGCCGCGGGTGGCGAGGGACTCGGTGCCGGAGCGCGACGCGCCGGACATCGAGGAGCACACGGCGATCCTCGACGCGCTTCGGGCCCACGACCCCGAGGCCGCCGAACGCGCGGTGCGGCGCCACATCGAGGCGGCGGGCGGGTCGCTGGTCGCCGCGATGAGGGTGCAGGGATGAGCACGTATCGGCGCGACGCGACGTCATCGCGGCGGGGCGCGCGCCCGGCAATTGACAGGCCGGAGTGGCAAGCCCTTGCGGGTTTCCGGTCAAGGAGCGAGGCGCTGGGGGGAACCTCGGGGCCAAGGGAGGAGAAATGATGCGTGCTGTTCTCAGAGGAGCGTTGTTTACACTGTTGCTGCTCGCGCTGGCGGCGCCTGTCGTCGCGCAGTCGAACATCTCGGGCAGCATCCAGGGGACGGTCAAGGACAAGCAGGGGGGCGTTCTCCCCGGCGTCACGGTGACCGTGCTCTCGGACGTGCTGGTGGCTCGCAAGGCGACGACGGTAACGGACGAGCGCGGCGTCTACCGCTTTCCCTCGCTGCCGCCGGGGATGTACGCGATCGAGGCCGACCTCTCGGGCTTCGTCAAGACACGAGCCGAGAACGTCGTCGTCAACCTTGCCAGAGCGCTCGTGATCGACATCACGCTGTCTCAGGCAAAGGTGAACGAGGAGGTCTCGGTGACCGGCGAGGCGCCGCTTGTCAGCGTCGTGAGCAACACGGTGTCCACCAGCTTCGACACTGGATTCCTGAACAACCAGCCGCTGCCTCGGAACTACTACTCGCTGCTCGCGGCGGCGCCAGGAGTCACCGTTGACGTCACCGGCAACGGCGCCGCCATGTTGGCATACGGCGGCACGGGCGCGACGCAGAACGCCTACACCATGGACGGCGTCAACGTCGGCGCGCCGGGTGACGGGAACTACTGGCTGCTCCCCAGCATCCAGTGGATGCAGGAGATTCAGATCGGCGGTCTGGGCGCCAGCGCCGAGTATGGCGGCTACACCGGCGGCATCATCAACGGCGTGACCAAGTCGGGCGGCAACGAGTTCCACGGCGGGATCGAGGCGTACTACCAGCCCGACTCTTGGGTCGCCAACAACACCCCGTACGGCCTCGGACCGCAGGCGCCGTTCAAGTTCCACGACTATGCGATCAGCCTCGGCGGCCCGGTCATCAAGGACAAGCTCTGGTACTTCGTCTCCGGCGAGGACTGGGAGCAGGACACCTCCGAGATCGGGGCCGCGAGGTCGACGGACCGGAAGACCCCGCGCTACCTCGGAAAGCTCACGTTCCAGGGGAACACGAACAACCGCCTCAGCTTGATGCTCGAACACGACACCGTGAACCAGGACTACCGCACTGTCAGCTCGAGCGTTTTGCCGGAGGCCGCGTACAAGGAGAGCGCGCCGAACTACACCCTCGCCGCGAGTTGGGAGTCGCTGCTCAACGCGAACAACTTCGTCAACTTCAAGCTCACCGGGTTTGACGGCCGCGAGGATGACCTCCCGTACAACGGCTTCAACACCCCGGGTCGTCAGGATCAGAACACCGGGATCTACTGGCAGAACCTGACCGACTACCTCCTTTCGCACCAGCGCCAGATGACGCTCGACGGTTCGTGGAGCCTCTACGCCGACGGGCTCTTCACCCCCAAGGATTCACACTCGTTCAAGTTCGGTGGGGGCTACCAGGTGGCCTCGGTGGGCTACAATTCGGCGCCCAACGGCGGCTACACACTTTACGACGACTCCTCGGCCTGCCCGGGGGACACGACCGACGCACAATTCGCGTACTACATGGCTCACCCCGAGTGCGGGTTGAACGACTATGCCTACAAGGAAACCGGCTACGGCGAGTACCACGAGCGGCTGGAATTCAAGGAGATCAACCTGTACGCACAGGACTCGATGCGGCTCGACCGGTTCACGCTCAACTATGGCCTGCGCTACGGCAACTTGAAGGGCGGCTTCGCCCCGGGCACCGGCAACACCAACGTCTACAACACGAGCTTCGTGGACCCGCGGATCGGGTTCGTGTGGGACGTCTTCGGCGACGCCAAGACCGCCCTCAAGGCGCACCTGGGGCGCTACCACGACAAGATGAAGGGGTACCTGTACGACCGCGAGGTCTCGGGGCACATCGCGCCTCCCACCATCGACTGCTACTGGGATTCGGCCACTGGTAAGTACGACCTCGACTCCAACGGCGACCCGGGCTGCGAGACGTATTCCGTCCCGCCCGCCGCCACGATGGGCAAATACGGTGGGCAGTACGTGGACGAGGCGCTGCTCACCGTCGAGCAGCAGTTTGGCAAGGACATGGTGCTCGGCCTCGACCTGATCGACAGGAAGTTCCGCAACATCATGGCGATGATCAACGCGAACCAGGACTACACGCTCAAGACCGCCACCAACAACCCGCTCACCGGCGGCACGCTGCCGATCTGGATCCTCAACTCGCCTCAGCAGTACGTTCTCACCACCGACAACGGGGCGTACCGCGACTACCGGTCCGTGATGGTCCGGTTCGAGAAGCGGTACTCGCACGGGTGGTATGCCGAGAGCTCGCTCGTCTGGACGGACCTCAAGGGAAATGAGACCAGCAACTACGGGTACGAATCCGCGTATCAGGACCGCAACGGGTTCACCAACGCCGACGGGCAAATGGACTGGGTCTACAACAAGTGGGACTACAAGCTGAACGCGGCCGTGGATCTGCCGCTCAACTTCCAGCTCAGCGGGCAGTACAACTACTTGTCTGGTATGTACTGGACACCGTACGTGCGCGTCACCAGCGGGCTGGACTACAACTCGACCACCGGCAGAAACATCCTCCTCCTCCCGCGCGGCTCGTATCAGTTCCCATCACGCCACCTTCTCAACCTGCGCCTGGCCTGGAACCCCAAGCTGGCCGGCGCGCTAAGGCTGACGATCTCCGGCGAGGTGTTCAACGTCCTCAACAACAACACGATGCTCGACACCTATCAACGCTGGGGCAGCTACAACGCGAACAAGAACACGTGGTCTGGACCGAGGTCCGACTACGGGACGCCGTACTCGATCGAAAGCCCACGCCAGGTCCGTTTGGGCGTGCGCCTGGATTTCTGACGCACTCGCTTCCATCTTGCGCAAGGGGCGGCCGCGAGGCCGCCCCACTCTTCAAAGCGGGAGGAACCTCACATGCGCGCCACAAACCGTAGCCGTCTGCAGCGCATCGGGGCGTTGGTCGTGGTCGCGGCCGCGCTGCCGTTGGGGGCCGGGACCGCCCTCGGCCAGGCCCAGGCGCCGCCCAAGCTCACGTTCGACCAGAGCAACTCGGTGTACAACCGGCGGATCCACCCGCCGCAGCCGGCCGAGAACGTCAACTGGGAGGGGCGGGTCACGAAGCTCCTCAAGGAAGAGCCGGGCGACATCGTCATCACCGGCGTCGGGGACATGATCTTCAACCAGCAGATCTCGAACCTGCCCGAACCGGACCACCGGCAGCTCTTCCGGATCATTCAGGAGGCGGACATCGCCTATGGCAACCTCGAGTTCTCCCTGAACTCCCACCCGGAGTTGCAGCGGCCGTTCTACAACTTCCGCGCGGACCCCGAGTTCGCGTGGGAGGTCGCGGCGATCGGCGTCAACCTGGTCAGCATGGCGAACAACCACGCCCTCGACTTCGGGCCCGAGGGGCTGAAGGACTGCCTGAGGGCCCTCGACCACGCCCAGATCACCCACGCCGGCGCTGGTCTGACGCTGGCCGCGGCGCACGAGCCGGGCACGATGGGCGTGCAGAGCCTGAAGACCAGCTTCGCCCTGCTCTCCTACATGCGCTACTGGACATCCAAGTACCGCTGCAACGATCCCGGCGGGCCGTGCCTGGCCACCATCAACCCCGCGGCGATCCTGATCGCAAAGGACGGCAAGGTCGAGCCGGTCGAGGGGCCCGTCGAGGCCGACATCGAGGCGATGGAGGACGACGTCGTCCTGGGCAAGCGGCACAACGACATCCTCATGGTCGCTCTGCACAACCACGACGTCAGTCACCACCGCGCGTACGGCATCCAGAACCACACGCCCGCCAACGACGAGATCATGTTCCACCGGGCGATCGACGCCGGCGCCGACATGGTCCTGGGCAGCGGGCCGCACGTCCTGCGCGGGATCGAGATCTACAAGGGGAAGCCGATCTTCTACAGCCTCTCCAACTTCATCTACCAGTACCGGACGCCCGACAAGATCCCGGTCGACCTCATCCACCAGCGCGACGGCGAGATCGCGCGCCCGACCAACGTGTCGGTGTGGGAACGCCGCGATCCGGTCGAGATCTTCGAAGGGGTCGTCGTGCGGATGACCGTCAACGACGAGAAGCTCAAGCGGATCGAGCTCATCCCGTTCACGATCGACGACGAGGGGCCGCTCTACGGCGTCCCACGGCTTGCGAGCGCAGCGAGGTGCAAGAGGATCATCGAGGAGCTGCAAACGCTGTCGAAGCCGTACGGCACCACGATCGTGGACAAGGGTTGGTACGCCGAGGTGAAGCTGTAGGGACAGGCGGCGCGTCGCGCGTCGTGGCGTGCGCCTGGCATCAGAGGAGAGACGAATGCTCGAGAGGAAGCCCAACAGCATCGCCCTGGCCGGCATCGCAATTCTGGGCGCGCTGGCCGTCGGTTCGCCTGCCCCCGTTTGGGCGCAGGCAAGCCCCGCGATCGGGGGAGGCCCGACTCCGCCGGTCGCGGTGCGGGTGCCGAAGGTCCTCGAGTTCAACGGCAGCCGGCGCACCGACGACTACGACTGGATGCGGGACAAGAGCGACCCCCGGCTCAAGGCCTACCTCGACGCCGAGAACGCCTACGCTGCCGCGTTCATGAAACCGACCGAGGCGCTTCAGGCGAGGATCTTCGCGGAGATCTCGGGCCGCCTCGCGCCCGACGAGCGCACGCTCCCCTTCGAGGAGAACGGCTACCTCTACTTCACGCGCTTCGAGATAGGGAAGGAGTATCCCCTGTACTGCCGCCGGAGGGCCGCCGCCGGCGCGGCCGACGAGGTGATGCTCGACGTCAACGCACTCGCAGCGGGACACGCGATCTACAAGACCAGCCAGCCGGTGGTCAGCCCCGACAACCGGTTGCTGGCATTCGCCGCCGACACCTCCGGCGACCGCCGGCACGCGATCCGCTTCAAGGACCTCGTCACCGGCCAGCTGCTCGCCGACGTCCTCCCCGGCACGTCAGGGGAGGTGGTGTGGGCGGCCGACAGCCGGGGCGTCCTCTACACGACGCCGGACGCCTCCGTTCGCACCTATCGCGTCGTGCGGCACCTCATCGGCCGGCCGGTCGAGAACGACGCCGTCCTCTTCCAAGAGGACGACCCGATGTTCGAGGTGGCGCTCTCCCTCTCGAAGTCGCGCGCCTATGCGCTCGTCGAGACCTCGAGCGAGACCACCTCGGAATACCGGATCCTGGACCTCGCCGACCCCAACGCGAAGCTCGCGATCTTCCAGCCGAGGACCCCGGGCCTGCGCTACTGGGTCCAGCACGGCGGGGGGACCTTCTACATCCGCACCAACCTCGGCGCCCCCGATTTCAGGATGATGCGGGCGGAACCCGGGAAGACGGGCGTGGGCGACTGGGAGCCCCTCGCGCCGCCCGAGCCGGGAGTCCTCCTCGAGGAGTTCGACGTCTTCAAGGGCTTCGTCGTCCTGCAGGAACGCGTCAAGGGGCTGGCGCGGATGCGAATCCTGCCCCTCGCCGGTGGCCAGGGGCACGTCGTGGAGTTCCCCGACGCCGCATACGACGCCGTGCTCGAGAGCACGCCGGAGTACGCAAGCCGCTCGTTCCGCGTCCGCTACTCCTCGCCGGTCGTGCCGACCACCATCTACGACGTGGACCTCGCGTCGGGCACCAAGAAGGTGCTCAAGCGCGACGAAGTCCTCGGTGGATTCGAACCGTCGCGCTACGTGGTCCGCCGCCTCGAGGCACCCGCCCCGGACGGCAAGCTCGTTCCGATCAGCCTGGTGATGCGCCGCGACCTCCGCCGCAACGGCACGAACCCGCTCCTGCTGTGCGCCTACGGCGCCTACGGCAACAGCCGCGTGGTCCGGCCCGACTTCGCCCCCGAGCGCCTTTCCCTCCTCGACCGCGGCTTCGTCGTCGCGATCGCCCACGTGCGGGGCGGCTCGGACCTCGGCCGCGCCTGGTACGAGGACGGGAAGCTGCTTCACAAAAGGAACACCTACTCCGATTTCATCGCCTGCGCCGAATACCTCGTCGCGCAGAAGTACACGAGCCCGGCCTACCTCTTCGCCAACGGCCTCTCGGCCGGCGGCATGCTGATGGCCGTCGTGGCCAACTGGCGCCCGGATCTCTTCAAGGGGATCATCGCCGAGGTTCCGTGGACCGACGTCGTGAGCGACAGGCTCGATCCCTCGCTGCCGCTCGTCACCGTCGAGTACGAGGAGTGGGGGAACCCAAACCGCAAGGCCGAGTACGACTACATGTTGTCGTACTCGCCGTACGACAACGTGAAGGCGCAAGCGTACCCGGCGCTGCTGGTGACCGGCGCGTTCAACGACAGCCAGGTCATGGTCTGGAACCCCGCGAAGTGGGTCGCCAAGCTGCGCGCGATGAAGACGGACTCCAACCCGCTCCTGCTGGTGACCAATATGGCGTCCGGCCACAGCGGCGCCTCCGGGCGGTTGGAGCGATACCGACTGACGGCGCTCAAGTACGCCTTCATGCTCCACCTGCTGGGCATCGCCAGCTGAGCCGCTGCGGCGGGGCCGCGGCCGGGGCCTCGCGCACGCGGGGCGGCCGCGCGTCCTCCGCCCCAGGGCTCAGGTGCCCACCCTCGACTCGATGCGCCGGTCGGGCACAAGCCACATGAGAGCCACCGCGACGTAGAGCCCGTCCGAAAGCCACTGGTTGACGAACGCCAGCGCGATCGCCGCCACGTAGAGCGCGATCGAGAGCTTGCCCTTGAAATCCGTGCCCACGGCAACCGCCAGCCTCGACTCCGGGCCCTGCTCCGCGACGATCGCACTCTCGAGGATCGTGTAGGCGACGGCCGCCATCAGCAGCACCACGCCGTACGCGGCGGTGGGCACGGAGGCGAAGTGGTTCTCGCCCATCCAGCCGGTGACGAACGGCACCAGCGACTGAACGCTTCCAGACGTCCCTTGCTCATCGTGTCCCTCCGCCTGCCGACACTGGAGGGAAACCGCGCGTCCCGCGGCGGCATTCTCCCGCGCCGCCGGAACGGGCGCCGGTCCCTGGAGAGTCGTTTGGGAGGGTCGACACGAGCCCAGAGGGCGGCATGGCGCGCTGCTCCTGCCGCGCCAACGAGGGACGTCATCGCCGGGCGAGGAGTATCTCCTGAGCCGCCTCACGTTTGGCACCTTTCCTGGTACCCTGGAGGCACGAACCGTGGCAGGGGGAGACGGGTCATGAAGACCGAGACGAAGGTGCTCATCCTCGCGACTGCCGTCGGCGGGTCCTTGTGGATCGGTGATGCCGCCGTGGACTCCCTATTCTTCTCCAAGGAACCCTTTCTCGACGTCCTCATCCTGGAGACCTCGCCGTACGAACTCTACATGCGCACCACGATCCTCCTGGCGATGGTGGCGATCGGGGTCATCAGTGCGGCATTGCTGCGCCGCGGGAGGCTGGCGCGGGTAGCCCTGATCGAGAGTCAGCGGCGCTTCGAAGCCTTCATGGAGCATTTCCCGGGCGGCGCCTTCATCCGCGACAAGGAAAATCGCTTCGTCTTCGTGAACCCGATGATGGCCGAAGTCCTGGGTCAGCCGGTTTCCCGAGTTCTGGGCCGGCCGGCGAGCGACTTCCTCGCTCCCGAGACGGCGGAGAGTTCGAGGGCCCAGGACCGCCTGATCCTGGCTACCGGGGAGCCGTTCCAGGGTGAGGACCTGGTCCAGTACCGCGGCAGCTCCCGCAACTTTATGGTCAGCAAGTTCCCCATCCCCGACGAACGGGGAAAGAACGCGCTGGTGGGCGGCATCTCGATCGATTCCACCGAACTCAAGCGGGCCGAGGAGTCCCTGCGGGAGAGTGAGGAACGGTTCCGCCAAATCGCTGAGACCATTCCCGATGCGTTTTGGGCGGCGGACAAGAACATCTCGAAGATGTTCTACATCAGCCCGGGCTACGAACGCATCTGGAGGCGCTCCCTGGCGAGCCTCCATGAGAACCCGCGCTCGTTCCTCGACCCCATCCACCCGGACGATCAGGCGCGGGTGCTCGCCGATTTGGACGCCCAGAAGAGCGATAAACCGTTCGCCCACGAGTACCGGATCCTCCGCCCCGATGGAACCGTCCGCTGGATTGCGGACTCCGGCTTCCCCGTACGGGAACCGACGGGCGAGGTGCGCCGCTATGTCGGGATCGCCCGCGACATCACCGAGCGCAAGCGCGCGGAGACGGAGCTTCGCCACCGCCTGGAGGTCGAGCGTCTCGTCGCCGGCATCTCGCACCACTTCATCGAGGTAGGGTTGGGGGCGCTGGATGCGGCGATCGTGGATGCTCTGGGCGCGATTGGTGTCTTCGCTGGCGTGGATCGCACCTACCTTTTTCAGCTCTCCCCGGACGGCACGACCCACAGCAATACCCACGAATGGTGCGCCCCGGGGATCGCACCCCAACAAGAGGCGTTGCAGAACCTGCCCACCGACGCCTTTCCCTGGATCATGGCGAGGTTAAATCGGTTCGAGACCGTTCATGTTCCGCGAACGGCCGACCTGCCCCCGGAGGCGGCCAGGGAGTTGGAGGCATTTGAAGCGGGGCAGGTCAAGTCCCTGATGGTCGTGCCCCTGGTTCGTGGGCAGTCGCTGGTTGGCTTCCTTGGCTTTGACTCGGTGCGCGCCGAGACGGCATGGTCCGAACCGGACGTCACCCTTCTCAGGATGGTCGGCGAAATCTTCGTCAGCGCTCTTTTGAGAAGACGCGGAGAAGAGACGTTGCGGCAGAGCGAAGACCGCTATCACGCCCTGGCCGAGAACCTGGCTGAGGGACTCGCGATTGTGGACCGCGGGGAGGTCGTCCGCTATTCGAACCCCGCCAACGACCGGATCTTCGGCGTCACGCCCGGGTTGCTCGTCGGACGCAGCGTGAAGGAGTTTGTCAACGAGGCCGGCCTCGCGGCGTTGGGTCGGCAAAGCGAGGCTCGTGCGGAGGGCTTGACGACCACCTATGAGCTCGAGATCATTCGACCCGACGGCGAGAGTCGTACGCTGCTCTTGACCGGAACGCCGCAGTCCGATGACGAGGGCCGTTTCGTCGCCACCTTTGGGGTCGTCCGCGACATCACGGAGCGCAAGCACGTCCAGGAGGCGCTCGAGCGCCGTGACGCGATCCTCACCGCGGTGGCGTTCGCCGCCCAGAAGCTGCTGGTGGTGCCTCGCTGGAGGGAATGCTGCGACGAGGTGCTCGAGCGTCTGGGAGAGGCCTCCCGGGCGAGTCGCTCGTACATCTTCGAAATCCTCCCGGCCCGCGACGGCACGCTGCTCGTGAGCCAGCGCTTCGAGTGGGTTGGGGAAGGTGTTTCGCCGCAACCGGCAAACTCTGCCGCTCCGGTTTCTCGATCTGCGGCGAAACACCTTCCCCAAC
>PKYI01000108.1 GCA_003133645.1 Acidobacteriota bacterium
TCGGCGGCGCCCGCGCCGCCCACCGCAACGACGACCTCCGCGGCGACCGCGGCGTGCCGGCCCACCTCGCGGTGGAGGGCAGCCGAGGCCGACCCGAGTTCGAGCATCTCGCCCAGCACCGCCACCCGGCGCCCCGGCGTGGCGGCGAGCAAGCCGAGCAGTGCGCGCGCCGCCTCGGGCGACGAGTTGTAGCTGTCGTCCACGAGCGCGACCCCGTTGCCGAGGGTGTAGACCTCGCCGCGGCGCGGGGCGGGGCGCAGCAGTGCGGCCGTCGCCGCGACCATCGCCGGCACGACGCCGAGCGCGAGGGCGAGGGTGGCGGCCGCGAGCAGGTTGTCGGCCTGATGGCGGCCGGGCAGCGACCACTCGACGGGGACTCTCCCGAGAGCGCCGGCGAGCGTGAACGTCGCTCCCAGCAGGCCGCGGCCCTGGTAGTCCTCGATCCAGAGGTCGGACGCGCCGGGGACGCCGTAGCGCAGGACGGTGCCGGAGAACCGCGGCGCGAACGCCGCGACCCGCGGGTCGCGGGCGTTGAGGACGAGCGTGCCGTCGCGGTTGAGGTGGCGGATGAGCTCCGCCTTGGCCGCGGCGACCGCCTCGATGTCGGGGAAGAACTCGAGGTGGACCGGCGCCACCACGGTGATCAACACCGCGTCGGGCTGGGCGATGGCGCCGAGACGGTCGAGTTCGCCGGCGTGGCTCATGCCGAGTTCGGCCACCATCCAGGCGATCCCCTCGGCCTGGTTGCACAGCTCGACGGGGAAGCCGGTCTCGGAGTTGCGGTTGCCGCTCGTGCACCCGACCGGGTACGAAGTGCCGAGCAGCGCGGTCAGGAACTCCTTGGTGGTCGTCTTGCCGATCGAGCCCGTGACCGCGGCGAGGCGGTACGCGGCCTCGGAGCGCTCGACCGCGGCGAGGCGCTGCAGCGCGGCGAGCGGGTCCGGCGTCACGATCTGGGGCAGGTCGAGAGCGAGAGGACGGCCCAGGAGGGCGGCCGCCGCCCCGGCGCCGGCCGCCGCGGGCGCGAAGTCGCAACCGTCGACACGGGCCCCCGGCAGCGCCACGAACAGGTTGCCGGGCTGCACGGCGCGCGAGTCGATCGCGACCCCGACCACCGGCGTGCCCGGATCGCCCCGCAGGTCGGCGGCGAGCAGGCGCGTGATGTCGCCGGCGCTGCGGCGGATCATGTTCGTCTCCTCTGCGCGAGTTCACGCACCACCGCGCGGTCGTCGAACGGCACCGTACGGTCGGCGAAGACCTGTTCCGTCTCGTGGCCCTTGCCGGCCACCAACACGATGCAGCGCTCGTCGGCGAGCGAGAGCGCGGCGGCGATCGCCTCGCGCCGGTCGGGGATCGCGAGGGCGCGCGGGTTGCCGGAGGCGCGCACCCCCGCGACGACCTGGTCGATGATCGCCTGCGGGTCCTCACTGCGCGGGTTGTCCGAGGTCACGACCGGGACGTCCGCCAGCCGGCCGACCGTCTCGCCCATCGAGGCGCGCTTGCCGGGATCGCGGTCGCCACCGCAGCCGAACACGACCACGAGGCGCTTCTCGCCGACCTCGCGCAGCGCCAGCAGGACCTGCTCCAGCGCATCGGGGGTGTGGGCGTAGTCGACGAATACGGGGAAGGCGGTTCCGGCCGCGACCGGCTCGAGGCGGCCGGCGAGCGGCGCCGCGCCGGCGAGGCCGCGCACGCTCGCTTCGAGCGGCCACCCGAGCGCGGCCGCCGAGGCCGCTGCCGCAAGGGCATTGCGCAGGTTGTGCCGGCCCACCAGCGGCAGCCGCACAGGCGCCTCTCCGGCGGGCGTGTGGAGGATGAACGTCGTGCCGCCGGCATCGCAAACGACACCGGAAGCCGTGACGTCGCGGTCGGGCCCGAGCCCGAACGTGAGGTCGCCCGGGCGCGGGGACGTTGTCAGGCGCGCCACGAACGGGTCGTCGGCGCCGATGACGCGGCGGCCGGGAGGGTCTTCCCGCAGCCGGTCGGACAGGGCCGCCTTGGTCGCAAAGTAGTCTTCGAGGCCGCGGTGGAAGTCGAGGTGGTCGCGGGTGAGGTTCGTCCAGACCGCGACGTCGAACTCGAGTCCGGCGATGCGGTCGAGCACGATCGCGTGCGACGAGACCTCGAGCGCCGCCAGCGTGCCGCCGGTTTCAATCAACTCGGCGAGGAGAGGCGCGAGGTCGGTGGCCTCCGGCGTCGTGCGGGCCGCGCGCTCGCTGCGCTGCGGCAGCGTGTACCCCAGGGTTCCGAACGTCCCCGGCCGCTCCCCTGCCGCCGCGGCGATGCGCCCGATGAGGTCCACGACGGTGCTCTTGCCGTTCGTCCCCGTCACCCCAACCAGGCGCAGCCGCCGCTCGGGATGCCCCGCCACCGCCCACGAAGCCAGCGCCATCGCCCGGCGCGGCTGGGCCGCGGACAGCCACGCCGCCGCCGGCCCCGGGTCGCGGTCGGAGAGGATCGCCACCGCGCCGCGCTCGACGGCAGCGGCGGCGAACTCGATCCCGTGGCGCGTGCGGCCCTCGACCGCCGCGAACACCCACCCCGGGCGCACCTCCTGCGCGACATGGGTGATGCCGAGCACCTCGGCGTCCCTCCCGCGCAGCGCGGCGCCGCAGGCGGTGGCGAGCTGGGCCAGGGTCACGCCCGCCCTCCCCCCTCCGGCATCAGGCCGAGCAGCGTGACGACGCGGGAGGCGATCCGGCCGAACGCCGGCGCCGCGACGTCGGCAGCCCAGTAGTCACTGACCGGTTGATCGACGCAGACGACGATGACGACCTTGGGGTCGGGCATCGGGAGGAACCCGGCGAACCACGCGACGTGGCGCCCGCCGGTATAACTCCCCCGCGCCGCGCGCTGCGCGGTGCCGGTCTTGCCGGCCACCCGGTAGCCGGGGACGTCCGCCGCTTTGCCGGTGCCTTCCTCGACGACCGATTCCAGCATCGTGGCAATCTGGTCGGCGAGCACGGCCGGCATCACCCTGATCCCGGGCTCGGGTTGGGCGGGCGCCACCGACCGGCCGTCGCGGTCGCGCGTGTCGAGCGCGAGCCGCGGGTGGACGAGCATGCCGCCGTTGGCGATCACCGAATACCCCTGGGCGAGCTGCAGCGAGGTCACGCTGATCTCCTGGCCGAGGGCGAGACCGGCGCGCGATAGCACGGACCAGAAACGCGGCCCGTGGTAGAGCCCGCGCGTCTCGGCGGGCAGGCCGACGCCGGTGGGTTGACCGAAACCGAAGGCGCGGATCATCTCGTCGAGGTGGTCGGGGGGGACGCGGTACGCGATGCGGATCGCGCCTGCGTTGGAGGACTTCGCGAGTATCTCGCGCACCGGCAGCAGCCCGAAGCGGGCGTGGTCGCGAATGAAGAAGTTGGCGATCTGGACGCCGCCGCCGGAGCAGTCGACCATCTCGAACGGACTGAGCACGCCGGCGGTGACGGCCGCGGCCACGATGAACGGTTTGAACGTCGACCCGGGCTCGAGAGCATCCTCGACGGCGCGGTTGCGGCGGGCGTCGGGCGGGGACTGCCCGATGTGCCCCGGGTCGTAGGAAGGGGCGGAGCCGAGCGCGAGCAGCTCGCCGGTGGCCGGGTCCATGACGACGGCGGAGGCGCCACGAGCGCCGGTCCGGGCGACGGTACTGGCAAGCTCCTGTTCCACCGCCTGCTGGATGCGGCAGTCCAGGCTGAGGATCAGCGACTGGCCTGGGCGGCCGGGCTTCTCGAGGCGCGGGTCGAGCTGAGTGGGCGACAGCTTGCCGTCGCGCAGCACGCGGTACACGCCCGGCACGCCGCGGAGCGTGCGGTCGTAGAACGCCTCGAGGCCGGCCTGGCCGTGCCCCTCGGCATCGAGGAAACCTACCGTTGGCCCGGCGAGGGCGCCGTTGGGGTATACCCGGCGCTCGGTGCGCAACGTCCCGACGCCGCGCTGGCGCAACCGGCTGACGGCGTCCGCGACCCGGGGGTCGAGGTCTTTCGCGACGTAGAAGAAGCCGTCATGCCCCTCGAGCTCTGCCAGGACCGTCGCGGCGGGCTGCCCGACCAGCGCGGCGATGCCCGAGGCTACCTTGGTCCAGGCTGCGCGCGGGATCTGGCGGGGGTTCGCGTACAAGGAGACCCGCTCGAGGCTGCCGGCGAGCAGGCGGCCGTCGCGGGTGACGATGTCGCCGCGGGGCTCCTCGATCTCGATCGTGCCTTCGCGCTGGCGGGCCGATTCGGCCTCCCACATCCGGTGGTCGAACACCTGCACCTGCACGAGACGGCCCACCACGACCGCGGTCCACGCCCCCAGCGCCCAGGCGATCCAGCGCAGCCGCGCGCTGTTGACCATCAGTGGCTCCTCCGGGCGGGGTTCGGCCGCGCTGGTGTCGCCGTCGGTTTGGGGAGGACGAGGTCGCCCGCCGGCGTGAGGCGGCCCACCCGGTCGGGCCCGACCTGAACCAGCCCGAGCGTGTCGAGCTGCGTCGCCAGCAGGGCGGGTGAGGTCAGCGCCTCGCGTTCCAGCAGCAGGCGGCGCTGTTCCCCTTCGAGGTGGTCGACCGAGTGCGAGAGCTGCGCGATCTCGTACTGCATCCGCAGCGTCGCCTGGCGCGGCGCGATGAACGCCGCCATGACGACGCTCACGGCGGCCGCCCCGGCAAAGCAAAGGGCCACCCACCGGTGCCAGCTGGTGTCGAGTTGGCGCCGCAGCCAGCTGTTGCTGGGCCGATAGCCGCCGACGTTCATCCCGCCCTCCGGGCGGCGCGCAGCTTGGCGGAGCGGGCCCGCGGGTTGGCCGCCACTTCGGCCTCGTCCGGCGTCACCGGGCGTGGCGTCAGGATCTCGAGCAGCCGTTCCGGCTGGCAGCTGCACGCGAAGCTGCCGGGCGGGCAGACGCAGCGGCCCGACAGGTGGCGCAGGGCGCGCTTGACGAGGCGGTCCTCGAGCGAGTGGAACGCGATCACCGCGAGGCGGCCACCGGGGCGCAGCAGGCGCGCCGCCTGCTCGATGGCGGGCGAGATCCCTTCGAGCTCGCGGTTGGTGGCGATGCGCAGCGCCTGGAAGGTCCGGGTCGCCGGATCGATGCGGCCGCGCGCGCGGCCGAGGGCGGCGTGCACGACACGGCGCAGCTCGCCGGTCGTGGCGAGCGAGCGCTGCAGGCGGGCCCTCACGATCGCCCGCGCCACCCGCCGCGCTCGGGGCTCCTCACCGAGGTCGCGCAACATGCGCACCAGTTCCTCCTCGGAGCATTCGGCCAGGAGATCCGCCGCGGTCGCCCCGTTCGGGCCGAAGCGCATGTCCAGGGGCGCGTCGTGACGGAAGGAGAACCCGCGCTCCGGGGTGTCGAGCTGCAGCGACGAAACCCCGAGGTCGAACAGCACCCCATCGGCGGCCGTCACGCCGTGGTCGCGGGCAACCTCGCCGAGCCGCCAGTACGACGCGTTGACGAGCGTCGCGCGCGAGCCGAACTCCGAGAGGCGCCCGCGCGCGAGGTCGAGCGCGCCGGGGTCGAGGTCGAGACCGAGCAGGCGCAGGTCGGGGCGCGCCGCGAGCAGGGCGCGAGCGTGACCCCCGAGGCCGACCGTGGCATCGACGACCCACCCCGTCTCGGGGGGCGCCAGCGCCTCTACGACCTGCGCGAGCAGGACAGGTTGGTGTTCGGCCGCACGCATCGGGCATCACTGCTCCAGGGCAGCGAGGGCGGCAAGTTCATCGTTGGTGAACGCCGTGGCCAGTTCGGCCTGGACGCGGTCGCGGGCGACGACGGCGAGAAAGCGCCCGCGTCCCGAGACGACCACCTCGCAATTGCCCTGCAGGATCTCGCGCAGCAGCGCGGGGACCAGCACGCGCCCCTGCGCATCGACCTCGTCCTCCTGGCCGTAGTTGGCGTGCTCCAGGAGGCGCTGCACCAGCGGGTCCATCGACGGACGGGCCAGGAAGCGGCGCTCGAGCTCCTCCCACACCGCGAGGGGGTACACCCGGAGCTCGAACGGCGAGAGGGACGTGACGAACACGCGCGGGCCGTGCCACTCTTCGAGTTGGCCCTTGAGGCGTGCCGGGAGCTTCAGGCGACCCTTGTCGTCGACGGTGGCCTGGTAGCTCCCGCGAAAAGTCTCCATCTTTCCCTCCGAGAACCCGCGCGCGCGGGTCGTGGGCCACGGCGGTCCACTTCGCTCCACTTTTTTCCACCGCCATGATGAGGTGACCCACGCCCCCTGTCAAGCTGCCACAGGGGTGCGGAGCCCGCTGGGCACGGGCTTGAACGGGGGGCGGACGGACCGGAGCGGGAGTTCCCGGCAGCCGGCTACTTGGCCTCGGTCATCAGCTCGGGGTGGGTCTCGATTGAGTAGCGCTTCTTGAGCTCGGCGACCACGCTCGAGAGGTGCGCCTGGTAGCGGTCAGCGAGCTCGCTGTTGCGCAGTTCGTCCTCGACTTCCTTGAACGGCCTGACCGTCGGAGGGATGCGCTCGATGACCTGGACGACGTGAACGCCGGCGGGGCTCTCGAACGGGTCGGAGATCTCGCCCGGCTTCAGCTTCGCGATCGCATCGCGGACCTCGGAGCGCATATCGGTGACGAGCACGATGCCGAGGTCGCCGCCGGTCGCGCGCCCGGCCTTGACCTCCTGTTGCACCAGGGCCTTGAAATCGCCGCCGCTCCGGGCGGCGGCCACCAGGCGGCGGGCGGCGGCAAGAGTGGCCGCCTCGTCGCTCTTGTCGGCGGCGACCGGGAGCACGATGTGCTCGAGGTGGGCCCGCTCGCCGATGGTGAACTTGTCCTTCTCGCGATCGAACCGTTGCCGCAGCTCCGCCTCGGTGATCGGGAGATCGCCCAGCTCGTGCTTGAGGAGGCGGCTGACGAGAATGTTGTCGCGGACCCTTGTCCTCAGGCCCTCGACCGTCAAGCCGAGGTCGCGCAGTTGTTTCTCGAAGGCGGCGTCGTCGGGCACGTGGTTCTGCTCGCGGAGCTGCTGGATCGCGGCGTTGAGTTCTTCGCTCGACACCTCGAGCTTGAGCTCGTTGGCCCGCTCCAGCATGCACATCTCGTCCGCGGCTTCCTGGATCAGCGCGGGGTACTGGTCGGGAGTCACGGGCTTGCCGGTCTCCGCCGCCTGCTCTTTGGCCCGATCGCGAATATCCGTGGTGGTCAGGATGCGGTCGTTGACGCGCACCACGATGCCTTCCAGGAGGTGAGACTCGGCCGCCGCGGCGGCCGTGGCGAGGATGATCGAAGTCAGCATGAGAGAGATCTTCCGTGTCATGGTGTCCCTTCGAACGGGTCGCGGCAGGGGAACGCCGCGCCCGCACAATTCACCTGTACGCCGACCCTGGCGGCGAGTTCGGCCAGGCAGACCTTCTGCGCCGCCTCCGCCGCCCCGGCGGCGAGCCGCGCCCGCACCCTCTCGCGGACGGCGGCGTCCGGGCGGTCGCCGGCGGTGTGGCGTTCCATCACCTGAAACACGTGCCAGCCCGCATTGGAGGGCACCGGCTCGCTCACGTCACCCGGCGCAAGGCCGGCGACGGCAGCCTCGAACTCGGGCGGCAACTGGCCGCGGTCGACCCACCCCAGCAGCCCACCGTCGGCGGCGTTGGGCGCGCGCGAGAGCTCCCGCGATAGCGCCACGAAATCTTCGCCGGCCCGGATCCGCTCGCGCGCGGCCCGCGCGGTGGCCTGGTCCGGGAGGACGAGCTGCCGTAGCTTGATCCGGTCGGCCCCGCCGGCCAGCTCGGGGTGAGCGGCGAGGTACGCATCGACCTGGGCCTCGGTGGGTCGCGGCGGCAGCGGGCAGAGCGAGGCCATCAGATCGCGGGCGTGGGCGGTGCGGGCGGCCGGAGAAAGGTCGTGGTCGTCGGGTGACGGCGAGGCCGCGAGCAGCACCTCCTCCTCCAGGAGCCGGCCGAAGAGCGCGCCGGTCAGATCCGGGGTGACCTCGGCGGCGGCGCGCCCGGCCTGCGCGGTGACGAAGGCGTTGAGCTGCTCGACCGTGACGGGATGACCGCCGACGACCGCGAGCCGCCCCGACGATGCGTTGCACCCGACCGTCGCCGCGAGGGCCAACCCCACGAGCCAGCGGGGTTTGCTGCGCACGCCGCGGAGTCTAGCACGCGCTCCCCTCTGCCGCTGCGCCACGTTTGCCCTGTCCGTTCCGCCTCGCAACCGTCGGCCCTCCGTCGGCTACGGGAGCCGGCGCGGGGGGGTCAGGTAGCGGGCCAGGAACTCGTACACCTCGCCGCGCGCCTGACGGGCGAGCGGCGTATCCATGCGGTCGAAGCTGTGTCCGCCCGGCGCGTTCTGGTAGACCTTGTACTCGAACTTCTTCCCGGCGGCCTTGAGCGCCTGGATGAGGTGTTCGACCTCGATGACGTTCACGTCCTCGTCGCTGGTATTGGTGTGGATGAGCAGGGGGACCGCAAGTTTGTCGACGTTCCAGACCGGGGAGCGGCGCTTGTACTCGCCGATGTCCTCCCTGACGGTCTTGCCGATGTGGTACTTGGCGGAGAACTCGTCCTCGTAGCTCTTGCCCTCGTACCCCATGCGCTGGATGAGGTCGGAGACCGGGACTCCGGCGAACACGCACGCGTAGTCCTTGGGGTGAGCGAACGCCT
Organism: Acidobacteriota bacterium; assembly: GCA_003133645.1. Lineage (GTDB taxonomy): Bacteria > Acidobacteriota > Thermoanaerobaculia > Thermoanaerobaculales > Thermoanaerobaculaceae > RBG-13-68-16. The sequence goes on from PKYI01000108.1 coordinate 8,582, forward strand.
CCATCAGCACGATGAGGCCGCCGTGGCTCCAGCCGACGAGGCCGACGCGGCTGCGGTCCACGAAGTCGAAGTTCTGCAGCGCCCATTCGGCGCTCGCGTGGATGTCGTCGACCTCGCGACCGCCGTAGTCGATGAGCTCGTAGAAATCGCGGCCGTAGCCCGTCGAGCCGCGATAGTCCGGCGCCACCACCACGTACCCCTGCGCCATCAGCTCGCGGATGATGTGCGCGTGGTAGGTCGTGAAGTCGGCGTGGACCCCGCCGTGGGGGAGGATCAGCATCGGGAGTTTCTCGCCCGGTTTGCGGTCGCGCGGCACGAACGTGTAGACGTAGAACCTGACCGGGTTGACGGCGCCCGGAGCGGCGGGGTTGGCCGGGTTGGCCTCCGGCGGCCCGGCGATGCGCCACTTGTCCACCACCGCCACGTCGCCGACCCGCTGGAACCACGCCACGTCGTCGATCGCCTTGGCCAGCTCGTCAAGCCGGTGGTTGAGGTTCTCCTGCCCCTGCTGGAGCTGCTTCAGCTGCGCGGCGACCTGATCCGGCGCCGGCTGCGCCATCCCCACCGCCGAGAACGCGACGGCGGCCGTGACGGCGGCCGTTGCGGTGAAAAGCGACCGTGCTCTCACGAATCCCTCCCTGACGGCGTCGCCGCCCGCGCCAGTGTACGCCCGTCGCCCGCCGGCCCGGGCGCGCAAGGCGGATCCGGGCGCTTCGGCCTGCCGCTCAGCCCTTGGGCGAGCCTTGCGGCATGACCGGCGGCGGCTGCATCGCCGGAGGCCTGGGCCGCTGCTCCGGCGGCACCGGGTTCGCAAACAGCTTCTCGGCCTCGGATTTCGGCACCAGGCGGAACTGGAAGTGGTCGATCCGGCTGTGGCTCTTCTCCCTGCCGACCTCGTCGAGCCCGGTGACCCGCTGCTCCTTGTGGAAGGTCACGGCCTTGACCTTGACCGGGTCGTTCCACCTGTACAGCATCCCATCGGCGGTGACGCCCTTGCCGAGGTCGGTGAACGGGCTCTCGGCCTGCACCAGCGCGAAGCTCGCGCGGTCGAGGAAGACCGACCACGAGGGGGAGATCTGCGGCGAGTCGAAGAACGTCCTCGGGAGTTCGACGGCGAGCCGCCAGACCGGCCGGCCCGCAACGGTTGCGGCCTTGACCTCGGTGACGGCGACGCCCTCCCAAGTGAGCGAGAACGGCAGCAACAGCGGAAACAGCGAGCTCGCCAGCGACCTCTTCACCATGTACGCGGTGGCCGGGCGAGTGTCGACGCGGCCTGCTACCAAGGCCCACCCGCCGCTGCCGTCGTCGCCCGCGACGACCTTGCTCTCGGGCAGCTCGAGCCTCCCAGGGACCGGCCCCGGGGCGAGGACGTAGAGGTTCTTGAGGGTCGTGGTGACCTTGCCGTCCTGGGTGACCTCCTCGCTCTTGCCGCCGATACCGAGGATGCCGAGGCCCTTGAACGCCTCCAGGCCGCCGGCCGCGGCGCACGCACGGCTCACCGCGACCTCGGGTGTCGGCTGCGTGGGCTCGCCCTGGGCGAGCAGCGGCCGTGCCGCAAGGAGTCCAAGGCCGACCACCGCGAAGCTCGTCAACGTTGTCCGCATTGCTCTTCTCCCATCGTCGGGGACCGTTTCGGTCGCCCTCAGCGTCGCCCGCGGGCGACCGTCCCGTCCTCGCCGGTGCCGTCGTGGCCTGCCAAGACGGCACCCTCTGCGTTCCGGCCGCGAACGCCCGGCCGGAAACGCCCGGCCGGAGCACGGAATTTTCCCCGTATCTCCACCCGGGCGCAGGATGGCACTCTACCCGACTAGCGAAAACCATGCCAATCCCCACAGCTCGAACGCAGGGGCCTTCTCTTCACTGCGTGAGGCTTGTCTTCTTTTGCCCCGCGGGCTGCGGCCG
>PKYI01000213.1 GCA_003133645.1 Acidobacteriota bacterium
GCGCGAGCGTGATCGGCATCGGCATCAACTCGGCGGTCTCGTCGCAGGCGTAGCCGATGCCGATCACGCTCGCGCACAAGCTCACGCGGCGCCTCGCCGAGGTGCGCCGCAAGGGCGTGTTGCCGTACCTGGGGCCGGACGGCAAGTCGCAGGTGACCGTCGAGTACCGCGACGGCAAGCCGCACCGGATCGACACCGTCGTGATCTCCGCGCAGCACACCGAGGAGATCCTGAACCGCAAGGGGGACTGCATCACCGCCGCGGCGCGCGACGAGATCATCGAGAAGGTCGGCCTCGCGGTTCTGCCGAAGAAACTCGTGGACGCGAAGACGCGCTTCCTCGTCAACCCGACGGGGAAGTTCGTGATCGGCGGACCGCAGTCCGATACCGGGATGACCGGCCGCAAGATCATCGTCGATACCTACGGCGGCTGGGCGCCCCACGGGGGCGGAGCCTTCTCCGGCAAGGACCCCACCAAGGTCGACCGTTCCGCGACCTACATGGCGCGCCACATCGCCAAGAACATCGTCGGCGCCAAGCTCGCGCGCGAGGCGCTGGTGCAGCTCGCATACGCGATCGGGGTCGCGGAACCGGTGTCGGTGATGGTGGACACCAACGGCACCGGGGTGATCCCGGACGAGCGGCTCACCGACGCGGTGCGCGGGGTGTTCCCGCTCACGCCGCGCGGCATCATCGCCGAGCTCGACCTGCTCCGGCCGATCTACCGCATCACCGCGAGTTACGGGCATTTCGGTCGCTCGGAGCCCGAGTTCCGGTGGGAGAGCCTGCATCACGTGGACGAGCTCAAGGCCGCCGCCGCGAAGCTCGCCTGAGCATCTCTCTGCGCCTCGGGTGAAGCGGCGTTCGGGCCTTGCTCGCCCCCGCTCGCTGCGGCCCGAGGCTCCTCCGGCCGCGACCCAGCAGCGCGCCTCGCCGCCGGGTCCCTCGCTGTCCCCTTCGCTTCGCTCAGGGTCAGCGTCTCCCGGCGGCGATGCGCGCGCTGGGGCCCCGCGGCCTCCGGAGCGATGGCCGCTTCACCCGAGGGGCGGATGGAAGGCCCCCCACCCACCAGTCGGAGGTCCTGCTCCAGGTCCAGCTTCCTGCCGAAACGGAAGGCGATCACCAGCGCCTCCACCAGGCGCGGGGGTCGGTGGCTAAAACCGCCCAGCGGGCGAAGGCCGATTTCGCCCGAGCGACACGGCCGCAGCCCGCGGGGCAAAAGAAGAGGCCTCACGCAGTGAAAAGGAAGACCAACCCCACACGCGGGACCGGCAAGCAAGAAAGCCTCCACGCAGTGGAAGAGGAAGGTCGGGCCGCCGGGGGGAGCTTAGCCAATCGCGGAGCGGTGCCGTAGACTGGCGTCAGTGATTCGGTTCGGTTATGTCCTCCGGGTCGTGGCGGCGGCGGCGGCCGCTGCCGGCGCCGTGGCTCTGGTCCGCGGCCGCGGCGTGCCGGGCGAGGCCCAAGCGGCAGCCGTTGCCCGCGCCGCCATGGAACGGCTCGGCTATGCCCCGCTGGGTGAGCCGACCGCCACCTTCGAGGGGGACCAGGAGCTAGCGTGGGCGCTCGAGCGCGCGCGTCCCGGGCCGGCCGGGGCGCAACTCGCGCGCGGCGAGGGCGGCGCCGTGCGCTGGCGCCTGGTGTTCCCTGGCGGCGGCGAGGCGCAGGTGACCGTGGACGGCGTGGTGTGGTCGCTGCGGCGGCCCGTCCCCGAGGCGCCCGGTCCCGACCTCTTCCCGTCGCTCGCGACGCCGCGCGTGGAGGCCGCCGTCGCGCAGGCGGTGTTGGATCCTGCGAGCTGGCGGCTCGTGCGCGCGCAGAGCTGGCGGGAGGGCGGGCACACGTGGGAACGGGCGTGGTTCGTCGGCGGCAGCGGACCGCTGCCGCCCGGGTGGCGGCGCGAGCTGGAGCTGGAAATGGCCGGCTCGTCGGTCGTCTCGTGGAAGCGCTTCGTGCACCCCCTGGGGACCGACCTCGGGGTGGTGACCGGACGGATGGCCGAGTTGCGCCTGCTGCGCCGGCCGGCGCTGCTCGGCCTGGCGATCGTGGTGATCGGGGTCTTGATCGCGGGCGCCGAAGCGGTCGCCTATCGCGAGTCGACCGCCCTCGCGCGCGGCCTCGTGTACGGCGTCGTCGTCGCCGTTGCCGGCAGCTTCGCGGCGGATACGCTGGCGGCGGCGCCGGTCCAGGGCGTGGTCCTGGCGGCGGTCGTCGCGCTGTTGCCGGGGTGGACGGACCTCCCCCCCACGCGTTTGAGCTTCGGGCCCGCGGCCGGGGTGGCGCTCGCGGCGGCGACGCTGGCGGGGGGCACGATCATCCTTGGCGCCGGCGGCTGGGTGCCGGTGACCTCCCCGGTCCCGTCGGACACCGGTTGGGAACGCCAGCTGGCGGACGCCTGGCTGCCCGCGCTAGTCGAGGAACCGTTGCTGCGCGGGGCGCTCCCCGCGTTCGCGGCGCCGTTGCTGGGGTGGTGGGGCGCGGCGCTGCTCGCGGCGCCGATCGGGGCGCTGCTCCACCCCGAGCCCTCGGTTCCGCTGCTGGCGTCGATCGGCCTCGGGGTCGTGCTGCAGCTCGGCCTCGCAGTGGTGGCGCGGTTCGCGGGCGTGGGGGGCGCCGTGCTCGCGCGCGGGACGTGCGAAGCTCTGGTGCAACGGGCGGCGTTTCCGGCCGGCCCGGGCTGGAACCGCATCGCGCTGCTCGGCGTCGCGGTCGGGACGGTGCTGCTGCTATGGCCGCGCCGGCGCGCGTGAGAACGCTCCCGGCCGCCGTCGCCGCGATCGCGCTCGCGGCCGCAGCCTTGTGGGTGCCGGCGACGCCTCCCGAGCAGCCGGCGTCGCAGCCACCGGCGGCGGCAGCAGAGCGGGCGGAGGATGACCTGCCGTCCCTGGGTCTCCCCTGGGGCAAGGTGCGTGGTTGGGAACGGGTGAACGACGGCTGGACGTTGACCTGGCAGCCCGCGCACGGGATGTGGCTCGTCCGTGCCTGGGTGCCGGACGGACCCGGCGAGGTGCTCTGGCGGATCGAAGCGGCGTCGTGGCTTCCCGGGGTCAGGCTCTCCCGGCGCGCCGCGAGCGCGCTGGCCGGCCGTGACGACGGCGTGGCGCAGGGCCGGGAGTACCTCGGCCGGCGCGACTGGCTGCTGACCGATGCCCGCGTCCTCGGCGCGCTGCCGGCGGGCGGCGATCTCCCGGCCAACCCCCGCCGCGGGTACCCGGCTGCTGCGGCCCTGCTCGCCGGCTTGCTGCTCGCGGGGGCGGCCGCGCGCCACCTGGTGCCAGGCGTGCCGAGCCGCGTCTGGCGGCAGGCGGTGGGCTGGTCGGCGCTGGCGCTCGTGCCGCTGCTGCCGCAACTCTCGGCGCTGGCGCAACCGGCGTTCCAGGCCGGCGTGCGGCCGTGGGTGGGCGAGCTGGCGTTCGGAGCGGCGGCGACGCTCCTCCTCGCGGCGCTCGCGTTCGCCGCGCAACGCTTCCCTGCGGTCGCGGGCCGGCCCGTGGCCGGCTGGCTCGCAGTCGGGCTCGCCGCCGGCGTCGTCGCCGGACGGTTGCGACCCGCGACGTGGCTTTTGGGCGTCGCCGGCTTGCCGCTCCGGCTCCCGGAGCTGGCGGCGCTCGCAGTGCTGCTCGGGTGGCTGATGGGCCTCGCGGGCGACGGTCTGCGCGAGCTGGCAAGGCCCGCCGGCCGGGCGCGCGCCGCGGTGCTTGCCCTGCTGGGGGTGGCGGCGGTCGCCTTCGCCGGTCCCTGGCTCGGGGTCGCGCTGGCGGTCGTGGCGGCCGCGGCCGTCGAGCGCGGCTCGGGGACGGGGATGGCGGTCGCCGGCGTGTGGGGGTGGGTGTTCGGCAGCGTCTGGACGCTGGCCGAGTGGGAACCGGCGCTACGCGATGCCCTGGTGCTGCTCCTGTTCGGAGTCGGGACGGTGGCCGCGATCGGCCTGGCCCGCCGGACGACCGGCATCTCTTCGCCAACCGCCTAGAGCCGTTGAGGTTGGTCTTCCGGCCTGGCGGCGGAGCTTTAGGGGCTAGAATCCCCGGGTGCGGATGGCGTGGTTCCTTGCGGTGCGGTTGCTGCGGCGACGTGGGACGTCGCTGCTGCGGACGAGCGCGCTCGCCGCGCTCGTGGCCGTGGCGCTGGGGACCGCGTCGCTCGTCGTCGTGCTGGCGCTGATGAGCGGCTACACCGCCGCCCTCCGCGACGGCGTGCTGGCCGCCGGCGGGCACCTGGTCGCGTTGCTGCCGCCCGGCGCCTCGGCCGAGGCGAGCGCGGCCGCCGCGGCGCGGGTCGCGCGGGTCCCGGGCGTGGTCCGGGTGGGTCCGGTCGTCTACCTCCCCGGGATGCTCTTTCCGCCCAGCGGCGGCGCCGAGCTCGTGAGCGTGCGGGCGAGCGACATCCCGCCGCCGTTCGTCCTTCTCCGCGGGAGCGGCGCCTCCGGCCCGCTCGCCGTGGCCGTCGGACGCGGCGTCGCGCGCAAGCTCGCGGTGCGAAAGGGCGACCTGCTGTCGCTCCAGGTCGTCACCTCCGGGATGCCCCGCGGCGTGCCGGTTGTCGTCGGGCAGGTGTTCGACACCGGTTTCGCGGAGCTCGACGAGCGCTTCGTGATGGCGAGCCTCGAAGGCCTCCGGCGGCGGGTGCCGGGGCTGCCGAACGGGGGTCTGGAGGTGTGGGTCGCCGATCCGGACCGCGCGGCGGCGCTGCGCGATCGCGTCGAGGAGGCATGCGGGAAGGGGGCGATCGTCACGACGTGGCAGGAGAGCAACCGCAACCTCTTCGCGGCCCTGCGCTGGCAGAAGATCTCCCTCGGCCTCGTCCTGTCGCTCGTACTCGGCGTGGGCGCCTTCGAGGTCGCCTCGGCTCTGGTCGTGCTGGTCACCGAGAAGCGGCGCGAGTTCGGCGTGCTGCTCGCGCTCGGAGCACCTCCCCGCCTGGTGCGGCGCACGCTGTTGCTGGCGGGCGGCGTCCTGGGCGGGGCCGGCGTCGTGGCCGGCCTGGCGGCGGGGATCGCGATCGTCTTGGTGCTGACGGCGCTCGGCGTCCCCCACTTCCCTCCCGATATCGCCAGCATCTACATGGTGGACACGATCCCCCTGCGGCTGCTCCCCGGCGACCTCGCCGTGGTGCTCGGGCTCTCCCTGCTCGAGGTCCTCTCGGCCGCGCTCCTGCCCGCCGCGCGGACCTCCCGGCGTGAGCCGGTCGAGGTGTTGCGGTGGGTCTGAGCGATAAGGCGATCTGGGAGGTGCAGTGGCACCCCGGCGGCGGAGGCCGGTTCCGGCGCCTGGTGCTGACGCGGCGCGGGCTGCGCCGCGTGCTCGTTGGCCTGGGGCTGCTCGGTGTCCTCGCGCTCGGCATCGTCGGGGCGCTCCCGCTCGGGCTGAAGGGCTTCTTCACCTCGTTCACCGTCGATGCCGCCCGGCGGGAGAACCGCACGCTGAAGGCGCGCCAGGACGCGTTGCGCGAGCGCTCGCTCGCCCTCGCGGGACGCGTGTACGTCCAGCTCCAGCATGGCCGCCGCCTGGCGTGGGCGGTCGGGCTCCCGGAGGCGGCCTGGAGGGCGCCGTGTCCGGCGCCGCCCGTTGTCGGCGCCCCCGACGACGCGACCGCCGCGTGGCTGTCGCGCCAGGGCGCCCGCCTGGGAGATCTTGGGGACGCGCTGGCGGGCGCGGGCGCCGGTTCGCTGCGCTGCCCGCTCCCCGCGATGCCCACCGGACCGCCCATCAACGAGTCGCACGCGGTGGCGGTGGCGCTGTATGGGTGGCGCCTGTCGCCGTTCACGGGGAAGACGGAGGCGCATTACGGCACGACGTTGGCGGCGCCTGAGGGCGAGCCCGTGCTGGCGGCCGGCGCGGGCCGCGTGCTCTTCGCCGGGGTCGTCCGTGAGCGCGCGACCAACGACTGGACGCGCATGGGCAACGTCGTCGTGATCGACCACGGCGGCGACGTTGTGACGGTGTTCGGTCACCTTCGCGACATCGCCGTCAAGCGCGGCCAGAGCGTGGCGCGCGGCGACCGGCTCGGGACGGTGGGGCAGACCGGCTGGACGCGGGTGCCGGCCCTGTACTACGAGCTGCGCTGGCCCACACTCGGCGCGAGCCGTCCGATCGACCCCGGCCTCGTGACGCTGTCGCTGCCCGTCGAGGACCTCGACGCCCGCCTCGTCGATCCTTCCGCCGGGCTCCCGGCCGACTATCCGGCGCTGGAGCGCCTCCCGGCCGGCGGCGCCGCTCGCCCGATCCGGCGTCGCCCGGTCCGCAACGACCCGCGGCGCAGCGGCCGCGTTCCACGTTGAGTCTCTGCGCAGGCGCCGTGTTGCCGCTCTTCCGGCGCGGTGATAGGCTTCACGAGCGGCGCGCCCGCGCCGGGAGGGCTGGATGGCCGGAACACGCCTGAAGCGGACACCCCTGTACGAATGCCACGTCGAGGCAAAGGCGCGCATCGTTCCGTTCGCGGGGTACGAGATGCCGGTGCAGTACGCGGGGGTCCTCGAAGAGCACCGCGCCGTGCGCACCGCGGTCGGGCTCTTCGACGTGTCGCACATGGGCGAGATCGAGGTGACGGGGCGGCGGGCGCTGGACTTCGTGCAGTACGTGACCTGCAACGACGCCGCGAAGCTCACGGTGGGGCGGGCGCAGTACTCCGGCCTGATGACGCCCCGCGGCACGTTCGTGGACGACCTGCTCGTCCACAAGATGGCGGACGACCGCTACTTCCTGGTCGTCAACGCGGCCAACAAGGACAAGGACTACGCCTACCTGTGCGCCCAGTGCGTCGGCTTCGACGGGGTCGAGGTGCGGGACCGGTCGGACGAGTACGCCCAGATCGCGGTGCAGGGGCCGAAGGCGCTGCCGACGCTGCAGAAGCTCACGTCGGTCAAGCTCGACGAGATCAAGTACTACCGCTTCGTCGAGGGCACCGTGGATGGCGCCGCGGCGATTATCGCCCGCACGGGATACACCGGCGAGGACGGCTTCGAGGTCTACGTGGCGCCTGGGGATGCGCCGCGCCTGTGGCGGGCGCTGCTCGCGGCCGGAGACGAGTTCGGCATCGTCCCCGCCGGCCTCGGCGCCCGCGACACGCTCCGGTTCGAGGCGAGCATGCCGTTGTACGGGAACGATATCGACGATACGACCACGCCGTACGAGGCGGGTCTCGGCTGGATCGTCAAGCTCGACAAGGACGGCTTCCTGGGGCGCGAGGCGCTGCTGCGGCAGCACGGAGACGGCGTCCGCCGCACGCTCGTAGGCTTCGAGATGACCGGCCGCGGCATCGCCCGCCACGGATATCCGATCTGGGCCGGCGGCAAGGAGGTCGGCGCGGTCACTTCGGGGACGCACGCGCCGACGGTGGGCAAGGCGCTCGGCATGGGGTACGTGCCGGTCGCACTCTCGGCGGTTGGCTCTGCGATCGAGGTCGAGATCAGGGAGCAGAAGGTCGCGGCGCGGGTGGTGGAGATGCCGTTCTACCGCCGGGCGCGCTAGGGGATTGAGAGGGGAGCAGGCCATGGCACAACCGAACGATCGCCTCTACACGAAGACGCACGAATGGATCATCCTGGCTGGCGGCGAGGCAACCGCCGGGATCACCCAGTACGCGCAGGAGCAGCTCGGTGACGTGGTGTTCGTCGAGCTCCCGGCGCCCGGAAAGAAGGTCGAGAAGGGTGCCGCCCTCGGCAACATCGAGTCGGTCAAGGCGGTGTCTGAGGTGTTCGCGCCGATGGCGGGCGAGGTGTCGGCGACGAACGGCGAGCTCGAAACCCATCCCGAGCTCGTCAACCAGGATCCCTACGGACAGGGATGGCTGGTTCGCCTGCGAGTCGCGCCGGGGGCGGCCGACGGCCTGATGGACGCCGCGGCGTACGAGAAGTTCCTCGCCGAGGAAGGCGCGCACTGATGCATCGGTACCAGGCGGGGCAGGGCGACCGCCGGGCCATGCTCGATGCGGTCGGCTGCGCCTCCGTGGACGAGTTGTTCGTTTCGATTCCCGCCGAGGTCCGTTGCGGGGCGCTCGACCTCCCTCCGGCCCGGAGCGAGGAGGAGGTCCGGCGGGAGTTCTGGGCGTACGCGGCGGCCAACGCGGCCCCCGAGTGCTTCGCGAGCTTCCTCGGCGCAGGCGTGTACCGCCATGTGACGCCGGCGGTGGCCGACGCGCTGCTGCAGCGTGGCGAGTTCTTCACGGCCTACACGCCGTATCAGCCGGAAGTCAGCCAGGGCACGTTGCAGGCGATCTTCGAGTTCCAGACCTACGTGTGCCAGCTCACCGAGCTGGACGTCGCGAACGCGTCGCTCTACGACGGCGCGACCGCGGTCGTCGAGGCGGTCCTGATGGCGGCGCGCACGCTTCCGCAGCGACGCCGCGTGGTCGTGGCCGGAACGCTCCACCCCGACTGGCGCGCCGTGCTCGAGACGTACTGCGAGCCGATGGGGATCGCGATCACCCAGGCCGGGTGGGGTGGCGACGGCCGCGTGGACGCCGGCGCGCTCGAGCGCCTGCTCGGCGACGACGTGTGCGCGGTCGTCGTGGCGTCGCCCAACTTCCTCGGCGTGGTCGAGGACCTTCCGGCGCTCGGGAAGGCGATCGCGGCCGCGGGCGCGCTCGGGGTGCACGCGGTGGCCGAGGCGACATCGCTCGGGATGCTCGCCCCCGGCGGCCGCTTCGGTTTCGACGTCGTGTGCGGCGAGCTGCAGGCGTTCGGGATCCCGGCCGCGTTCGGCGGCCCGCTGCTCGGGTTCTTCGCCGCGCGGCAGTCACACCTGCGGCAGATGCCGGGCCGTCTGGTGGG
>PKYI01000045.1:0-14597 GCA_003133645.1 Acidobacteriota bacterium
CGGTCACGAAGACGAGGGCGGCGCCGTCCGGGCGCCACGGCGCCCGCGCGAGCACGAGACATGTCGCCCCGGCCGCGAGGCCGACGCCGGCGACGCCCCCGAACACTGCGCCGTCGGCCGGCCCCTCGACCACGCGCGAACGCGCCGCCGCAACCGCCGGCAGCACGGCCGCGACGACGACCAGCGCGAGGGTGAGCCACGGCAGGCTCAGCCACGCCTCCGGGAACGCCACCCCCTGCTCCGGGGCCTGCAGCAGGCGAGTCACCGGCGCGCCCGTCAGCACCAGCAGCGCCGGCACCGCGAAGCTCCACACGGCGGTCGCCCAGAGCCACGCGAGCGCGCCCCAACGGTGGCGGTCGAGCCAAAGTGCGCCGCACGCCGCAGCCAGCAACGCAGCCGTCGCGGCGAGCGGGGCGAGCAGCGCCGGGCTCACCGCCGCACCAGCTCGTCCGCCGGGAGTCCGGCCTGGGCGAAGTAGAGCTCGGCCGTCTGCACGTCGCGGCGGATCTGCGCCACCAGGTCCATGCTCGACCCGAACACCCTCTCGTCGCGCACGCGGCGGAGGAACGAAAGTCGCACGGGTTCGTCGTACACGTCGCCGGTGAAGTTCAGGACGTGGCACTCGACGGTCACCTGCGAGTTCTCGTAAACGGTGGGCCGCACGCCGATGTTGGTCACCGAGGCAAACACCCGCGAGTACGAGGGGATGTGGAGGACGGTCACGTACACCCCGTGCGCCGGCAACAGCTCGTTCTCGACGTTGACGTTGATCGTCGGAAATCCGAGCTGGCGCCCGAAGCGCTTGCCCCGGTACACACGGCCGTCCACGTAGAACGGGCGCGCCAGGAGCCGCCAGGCCTCGTCGACGTGGCCGCGGGCGATCTCGTGGCGCACCCGCGTGGACGAGACGACCTCGCCGCCGTCCCCGAGCGGCTCGACGCCGACCACCCTGAACCCCATTTCGTGACCGAGCGTCGAGAGGAAGTTGACGTCGCCCAGCCGGCCGGCACCGAAGCGGAAGTTGGTCCCGAGCCGCACCTCGGCGGGCGCGAGGCGGCGGAAGAGGAACTCGCGGGCGAACTCTTGCGCCGTAATCGCCGCGAAGCGCCGGTCGAAGCCGATCTCCACCAGGGTGTCGAGGCCGAGTCGATCGAGCAACTGCGCCTTCTGCGCCCGTGTCGTGACCAGTCTCAGCCCCGAACCCGGCCGCAACACCTTCTCGGGATGCGGCTCGAACGTCAGCGCCACCGCCGGCACACCGAGCGCCCGCGCCCTCTCCACCGCTCCGGTGAGCAGCATTCGATGGCCGGCGTGGACGCCGTCGAAGTTGCCGATCGTCACCACCCCCCCGCGGGGGAGGTCGGAGGACGGCGTCGGGTCGCGCAGGACGTCCATCGGGTTACCGCGCCGCCGCGGCCGGCAACGCCGGCAGCCGCGAGGGGAGCAACGGCAGGCGGCGTGCCGGAGCGGCCTGGAGCACCTCGCGGATCTCGCCGACGAGGTCGAACGCATAGGTCTTCGTGATGCGGACGCGGACGATGTCGCCGGCCCGGGCGCTGCCGTCCGAGAAGAGCAGCCGGCCGTCCACCTCCGGCGCCTGGCGCGGGAGGTGCCCCTGCAGCAAGTACTCCGATTCCGGGCTGGCGCCCTCCACGATGGCGATCGTCTCGCGCCGCCTGAACGCGCGGTTGTGCTCGCGGCTGATGCGCTCCTGCTGCTTCATGAGCACGCGCCGGCGCCGCTCCTTCGTCCGCGCGGGCACCGGGTCGCCGAGCGCGGCGCCGGGGTTCTCGTCCTGGAACGAATAGGCGAACACCCCAACGTGATCGAAGCGAACCTCGTCCACGAACGCCTGCAGTTCGGCGAACTCCGCGTCCCCCTCGCCCGGGAACCCGACGATGAACGTCGTGCGGACCGCGAGGCCGGGCACGGCGTCGCGCGCCTTCGTGATCAACTCCCGGTAGCGGCGCGCGTCGCCGCCGCGCTTCATCAGCTTGAGGACGGAACGGGAGGCGTGCTGCAGCGGGATGTCGAGATAGGGTACGAGGCGGCTCTCGCGCGCCATCAGCGGGAAGATGCCGGGATCGAGCGTCGCGGGGTACGCGTACATGAAGCGGAGCCACGGCAGCGAGGTCCCGTCGAGCAGCGCCTCGAGCAGCCGGCGCAGCCCTGTGCGTCCCATCCGGAGGTCCTCGCCGTAGCGCGTGGTGTCCTGGGCGATGAGCACCAACTCGCGCACGCCCGCCTCTTCCAGACGGCGCGCCTCGGCCACGAGCGAGGCGGTCGTGCGCGAGCGGAAGGCGCCGCGCATCGCCGGGATGTGGCAGAACGTGCATGGGTTGTCGCACCCCTCGGCGACTTTGAGGTAGGCGAAGACGCCGCCGGTGGCGAGCAGGCGCGGCGCGGTGTGATCGTAGAGCTTGAGCGCGCCGCGCTGGTCCGGCAAGGTGCGACGGAGGCGGCCGAGCACCGCCTCCGGCGCGCGCTCGAGCTCGTCCAGGCCGAGGAACGCATCGATCTCGGGGACCTCGGCCGCCAGCTCCCGGGCGTAGCGCTGCGCCATGCACCCGGCGACCACCAGGCGGCGCAACGTGCCGTCCCCCTTGCGCCGCGCCACCTCGAGGATCGCGTCGATCGACTCCCGCTTCGCGTCCTCGACGAACCCGCACGTGTTGACGATCACGACCTCGGCGGAGTTGATGTCGGTGACCACCTCGGCGCCGTGCTCCGTCAGATGACCGAGCATGACCTCTCCATCCACCAGGTTCTTGGCGCACCCGAGCCCTATCATTCCGACTCTGATCGACTGCGGGGCGCGCGCGGGGCGCGCGGCCTTCTTCACGAGCGATGATTCTAACATCGCGCCGGAGGAGAATGATTCCCGGCTCCGGGTGCGCAAAGGCCCGGCGGGAATCCCGCGCCGGCCGCCGGCATTCTTGCTGGCGATGAGCGACGCTACGACGATGGGAATCCGTGTCCTGGTGACGCCGTCATACCTGCCCGAGTCGAGCGCGCCCGAGCGCAACGCCTACCTCTTCTCCTATCGCATCCGCATCACGAACCACGGTGACATCGCCGTCCGACTCCTCCGCCGTCACTGGACGATCACGGACGGGAACGGTCACGTCGAGGAGGTCGAGGGGCCTGGCGTCATCGGCGAGACCCCGGTGCTGCGACCGGGCGCCTCGTTCGAGTACACGAGCTTCTGCCCGCTGCCGACGCCGTTCGGGACGATGCGCGGCAGCTACCTGATGCGGTCCGAGGGCGGCGGCCAGTTCGACGTCGAGATCGCTCCGTTCTCCCTCATCGCCCCCCAGGCGGTGAACTGAGGCCGCACAGGCACAACCGAGCGTCAGGGCGCCGCCCGATGTCGCCAACAGCCGTCACCGCGAAACTGCGACGCCGGTGAAACGGACCCGGCCAACCATCGCTGGCGGCGCGGCCTCTCCCGCCGTAGACTCGTCCCCGACGATTCCGGCAGGACGTTGCCGCAGGGGGAGGGACACATGGACACGACCCGAATGACGCGAAGAGGGTTCGGCGCGGCGCTCGGCGCCGCCGCCGGAGCGGTGGTCCTCCAGCGTGGGCTGGCGCCGGCCGCGGCCGAAGCGAGCATCGCGCTCGGCCAGCCCGCTGACGCGATCCAGCTCAACTCGAACGAGAACCCGTACGGGCCGTCTGCGGCCACACGCGAGGCGGCCGCCCGCTCGCTCGATGTCGCCGGCCGGTACCCCGACGCCCGGGAGGACGAGCTGCGGGGCGCGGTGGCGAAGGTGCATGGCGTCGCGCCCGAGCAGATCCAGCTCGGCTGCGGCTCGAGCGACATCCTGCGCATGGCCGTCGCGGCGTTCCTCGGACCCGACAGGAAGGTGATTGCTGCCGAGCCGACGTTCGAGGCCGTGCTCGCCTACAACCGCGTCACCGGAGCGCGCGCCGTCAAGGTGCCCCTCGACAACGCCTTCCGCCACGACCTGCAGCGGATGGCGGCCGCCTGCGACGCCGCAACCGGGCTCGTCTACATCTGCAACCCCAACAACCCCACCGGTACCATCGTGACGGCCGAGGAGCTGACGGCGTTTCTCATGCGGGTCCCTCCATCGGCCACGGTTCTGCTCGACGAGGCCTACCACCACTTCGTCGAGGACCCGGGGTACCGCAGCGGCCAGGACCTTCTCGCCGCCCACCCGAACCTGATCGTCGTCCGCACGTTCTCCAAGATCTACGGCATGGCCGGCATGCGGCTCGGCTACGCGGTGGCTGCGAAGGAGAAGGTCGAGGCGCTCGGCCGGTTCGCGTCGTTTTCCAACACCAACGCTGCGGTGCTCGCCGCGGCCCTCGCGAGCCTTGCCGAGCCCGAGCTGGTCCCCCGCATGAAGCGACGCCTCAACGACACGCGGAAGTGGCTCACGGGACAACTGACCGCCGACGGCCGCCGCTTCATCCAGTCCGAGGCGAACTTCGTCATGATCGATACGGGGCGGGACGTTGCGCCGCTCATCGCCTCGTTCGCAGCCGGCAAGATCCTCGTCGGGAGGCGGTTCCCCTCGATGCCGACGTGGCTGCGCGTCTCGGTCGGCACACCCGCCGAAATGGCGGCGTTCGTGGCGGCCCTCCGCGAGGTCCTCCCCGCCCGCGCCGCCGCGTAGTACCCGGGCTCCGGGGTCCGGGCACCGGGCACCGGGCACCGGAAAGGCGTGGTCAGTGGTCAGTGGAGATTAACGACAGCGCGCCCTCGAGCGCCTCCCTCGAAGACGAACGCTCCACCGAAGGCAGGCCCTCGCAACTCGCGGCGTGTAGCCGCGCCGCCGCCGTTGGGCCTATCGCAAGGCGCGCGAACCCCGCCGCACCGGAGTGTGGCCGGAGGCCACATGAGGATGCGAGCGGGGCGAGCGNNGAGAGGTCCGACGCCGGCGGCGCTTTAGGGGTAGAGACGGTTGATCATGCGCGGGTACGGAATCGCTTCCCGGAGGTGCTGCAGCCCGCACAGCCACGTCACCACCCGTTCGATCCCCATCCCAAACCCCGAGTGTGGGAACCCGCCGTACTTGCGCACGTCGAGGTACCACTGGAACGCCGCCAGCGGCAGGTTGTGCTCGGCGATGCGCTGTTCGAGCTTCTCCGGCGAGGAGATGCGCTCGCTGCCGCCGATGATCTCGCCGTACCCGTCCGGCGCGATCACGTCCACGGCGAGGGCCCGCGCCGGGTCGTTCGGGTCCGGTTCCATGTAGAACGCCTTGATCGCCGCCGGGTAGCGCGTGATCATGATCGGCTTGCCGGATTCGTCCGCGAGCGCCGTTTCCTCGTCGCCGCCGAAATCGTCGCCGAACTTCACCGCGAACCCCTTGCCCTTGAGCTTCTCCACCGCATCGCCGTAGTCGATGCGGGGGTAGGGCCGCGCGGCAGCGGACTCGAGCCTGGCGACGTCACGTTCAAGCCACTCGAGTTCCTGCTTGCAGCGGTCGAGGATGCGCGCCACGAGCGTCGAGACGAACTCCTCGGCGAGCTCGAGCAGGCCGTCGAAGCGCATCCACGCGACCTCGGGCTCGACCATCCAGAACTCCGTCAGGTGCCGACGGGTCTTGGACTTCTCGGCGCGGAACGTCGGCCCGAAGCAGTACACCTTGCCGTGCGCGGCCGCCGCCGGCTCGAGGTAGAGCTGCCCCGACTGCGAGAGGTACGCCTTCTCGCCGAAGTAGTCGGTCTCGAAAAGCGTCGAGGTCCCCTCGCACGCGGCCGGGGTGAGGATCGGCGAGTCGATGTTGACGTAGTGCCGGCTGTAGAAGAAGTCGCGGATGCCGAACGTCAGTTCGTTGCGCACCCGCATGATCGCGTGCTGGCGCTTGGAGCGCAGCCAGAGGTGGCGGTGGTTGAGCAGGAAGTCGGGGCCGTGCTCCTTGGGGGTGATCGGGTAGTCCGGGCAGGGCTGCACGATCGTGATCTCCTCCACCTGCAGCTCGACGCCACCGGGGGCCCGCGTCTCTTCCTTGACCGTGCCGACGACCTGGAGGGACGACTCCTGAGTCACCCGCCCGGCTTCCTCCCACACCCGCTCGTCCACAGCGGGCTTGAACACGACCGACTGGAGGTAGCCGGAGCCGTCGCGGACGACGAGGAAGTGCAGCTTGCCGGAGGAGCGGGCGTTGTAGAGCCAACCGGACACCCTCACCCGCTCTCCGACCAGCCCTGGCAGCTCGCGAATCTCCGCGTCTCGCATCGCAAACCTCCGTCAAGCCGTGCATTGTAGCGCAAGGCCGGCCCTCGGCCGGGCCGGCTTCTGCACGACTCTGCACTACAATGTGATGTGCCGACACACGTCGCGGGGGGCCGGAGCAGCGCGGATGTGACGCCCCGTGGCGTCGGGGCGAGGCGACGCCCAACCGCCGGCAGGGAGAGACCGATGGCGGATGATCCGATCCGGGGAACTCGGGCGTTGGCGTTTCTTCTCATGATGACCGGTGTTCTCGCCTCGGCGTCCTGCTACCGCATCACGGCCACGAACATCGGCTCCATCGTCAAGGACGCGAGTCGGTACGATGGCAAGACCGTGACGGTCTGGGGCACCGTCAAGGAACGCATCGACCTGCCGCGGCTCAAGTGCTACGTCCTCGACGACGGGACCGGCACGATCGCCGTGTCCACGACCGGCCCCCTCCCCAGGGTCGGCGAGAAGATGCACACGCGCGGCCGGGTCGAGAAGGCGTTCGCGATCGGACGCCGGCAGATCGTGGGGGTCATCGAGCCACCCAGACCGAAGCCGACCCCGATGCGGCGGGCGCCCCACGGCGCCATCCAGCCGAGCTGACCTGCACCTTCCCGGCGGCCAGCCGACGGGATGCCGAAGGCAACCGCCAGGTGCCCTTCGTCGGGAAAAGTGAAGGGCCAAGAAGAGGTCGAAGGGACAACGGCCCGGCGGCTCAGCAGCCTCGGCCTGCGGCGCTCAGCCCGCGGGGGTCTGGGCGGCGGTCGCGAGCGACGGCAGCCGGGTGAAGACGCCCTCCGGCCGCAGCAGGTCGCGGCAGCGCAGGAAGCGGATCGTCCGCACGGCACGGCCGTCATGCTCGACGACGAACGGCGGCTCTTCCCTCACCGACGCGAACACCGCGGCGAGTGGCGCCTCGAGGCGGGTGCGTTCGGTGACGAAGAGGAAGTCCCGGCCGCGCAGCGCCTCGGGCGGGTACCAGTAGAGCGACGCGAGACCGTGGACGCCGCCGTGCACCCTGGCCAGCCGTGTCGGGATCCGCCCCTTCGACAGGAACGCGTATAGGTGGACATCGGTGTAGCTCTCGGACGCCATCATCTCCCCCGGCTGCAGCCGGCGCTCGATCTCGGTCATGATCTTCTGGTTGGCGACGGCGGCGGCCAATTTGTCGGCGCCCGCGCCGCGCAACCGGCCCACGAGCGGCCAATGAACGTCGAGGGCGGCCGTGGCGAAGAGCACGAGCGCGACCGCTGTCAGCGAGACGGCGACGCCGAACGCGGCGCCCCACCGCACCAGCCGGCGCGGGCGCGGCGATGCGAACGCGAGCACGAGGGCGGCGAGAACGACCCCGGGGCCGGCCCAGTGCGGCGAGATGTCCTCGCGCAACGCGACGTACCCGAAGAACACGAACGGCGACACCGCCCCGACGAGCACGGCGTTCCAGGCGGGGTCGCGCCGCCGCCATGCGCGCCACCACGCTCCCGCCAGCGCGACGAGCAGCGGCGGCGACGTCAGCAACGCCACGAACGCCAGGAACTCGAGCAGGTAGACGGCCGTGAGCGGGCCGCGGTCGTGGCGCTGCTG
The DNA here is from genome assembly GCA_003133645.1 of Acidobacteriota bacterium. Taxonomy (GTDB): domain Bacteria; phylum Acidobacteriota; class Thermoanaerobaculia; order Thermoanaerobaculales; family Thermoanaerobaculaceae; genus RBG-13-68-16. Next base: position 7,784 of record PKYI01000045.1, read on the forward strand.
GAGCTGGAAGGTGATGTTCACCCAGTCGTGTTGCGCGCCCCAGATCCACACCGGCGCCGTGAGCGCCGCCGACAGGGCGCCGGCGAGGTACGGCACCGGCGTGCGCAGGTGCGCCCTGGCCTCGCGGCTGGCCAGGACCGGGACCAGGACCGGCAGGACCAGCACCGCGGGAAACTTGGCGAGGAAGCCGAGCGCGACCGCCACGCCGAACCCCCACCACGCGCGCCTCTCCCCCTGAGCGATCGCTACGGCCGCCCACGCCGCGCCGAGGTAGCCCGCCATCATGCCGATGTCGGTCGAGGCGTAGAACGAGCCGAAGAAGAACAGCGGCGTGGCGTGCAAGAGGAGGTACGTCCACGCCGCTTCGCGCGGCCCGCCTCCCAGGCGCCGTGCGAGCGGCAGCAGGAACGCGCCGATCAGGAACGCCGCCGCGATCGCCGGGCCCCGGACGCCGAGGGCGGTCTCGCCGAACACCGCCCGGAACGGGATCGGCGCGAGCATCATCAGGGGGGGCTGGTCGTACGTCGCCCAATCGGGGTGGCGGGAGCAGTCCCAGTAGTACGCCTCGTCGCCCGAGACCGGCACGATCATCGCCAGCACCGCGTGCGCCAGCATGAACGCCAACAGCAGCCACATGTACTTCCGTGCGGTCCAACCACCGAGCTGTTCCCGGACCCCGGACCCCGGACCCCTGACCCCGTCTCTCATTCGAGGTTTGCGCACTGCTCGCGGAGCTTCTCGAGCGCGGCCTTGGCCTCGACGACGCGCTCCCCCATCCCCGCCTCGCGGCACTTCGAGCCCGCGGTGTTGACCTCGCGGAGCAGCTCCTGGAGGAGGAAGTCGATCTTCTTGCCGGCCGGCCCACCCTGCGCCAGCAGGCGCTCGAAGTGATCGAGGTGCGCCGCGAGGCGCTGCACTTCCTCGGCGACGTCGGCGCGGTCCGCTGCGACCGCCGCCTCCTGCAGCAGGCGGTCCTGGCTGACCTCGGAGCCGTCCAGCAGCGACGCCAGCCGTTCCTTCAGCCGCGCCATCAGGCTGGTCCGCACCTGGTCGTTGACTTCGGCGAGCCAACCGCGGAACGAGGTCAGCAGCGCGATCTCCCCGGCGACCTGCGGCAGCAGCGCGGCCGCCTCGCGCTCCCGCACCGCCACCAGGCCGTCGCGCGCCTGTCCGACGAGCGCGAGGAGCGCCTGTTGTTCCTCGGGAGTCAGAGCCAGCTCCCCGCCCCCCTCGGCAAACCCGGGGAGCGCCAGCAGGTCGCGCAGCTCGAGCGGCGCGAGTTCGATCCCGGCGGGGCGCTGCGCCAGGGCCGCGACCAGCAACTCGGCGACCTCCCAGTGCAGCACGAGGCCGGCGGCAGCGCGGGCCAGGAGGGCGAGGTCAACGGTGACCTGCACGCGTCCGCGAGCAAGACCCGCCGCTAGCACCGGGCGGACCGCCGCCTCGAGCTCCGCGATCTCGACCCGCGGGTGCGTGCGCAGGGCGACCTCCAGGAAACGAGAGTTGACCGAGGTGAGCCGCACCTCGGCGCGCAGGCGCTGCGAAAGCTCCCCGCCGGCCTGCCCGAACCCGGTCATGCTGCGCAACCTTCCAGCCATCGGCTCCCCCTTTGCGCGTCGCCGCAGGCTACATGTACAGGCCGCCGGAGACGTTGATCACCTCGCCGGTGATGTACGACCCCGCCGGTCCCGCGAGGAACAGCACGACCGCCGCGATGTCCTCCGGGGTGCCGAGGCGCGGGATCGCGAGGTTCGCCATCAGCGCCTTCTTCTGCTCCTCGTTGAGCTTGTCGGTCATCGGGGTCTGGATGTATCCGGGCGCAATGGCGTTGGCGGTGATGTTGCGGCTGCCGAGCTCGCGCGCCAGCGACTTCGTGAGTCCGATGATCCCCGCCTTGGACGCCGAGTAGTTGGCCTGGCCGGGGTTGCCCATCAGGCCTACGACCGAGGAGATGCTGATGATCCGCCCCTCGCGCTGCTTGACCATGACCTTGACGGCCGGTTGGGTCACGTTGAAGGCGCCGTCGAGGTTGACGGAGAGCACCTTGCGCCACGACTCCGGCTTCATACGCATGAACAGGCCGTCGTCGGTGATGCCGGCGTTGTTGAGCAGGATGTGCAGGCCGCCCAGCTCCGCGGCGACCTCCTCGACCACCCGTTGGCACCACTCGGGGTCGGTGACGTTGAGCGGCTTGACGACCGCCTTGCCACCGGCCGCCAGGATTTGATCCACCACGGATTGCGTCGGGTCGGTCGGCAGCGACGTGCACACGACCACGGCGCCCTCGCGAGCGAGCGCCCGCGCGCACGCGGCGCCGATCCCGGTCGCCGCCCCTGTGACCATTGCCACTTTCCCATCGAGCTGTCCTGCCATAACGCCTCCCTCTTGCAAGAGAAGTTACTAGAGTTAAGAGTTAAAAGTTAAAAGTCAAAGGGCAAGAGTAAACGTTGACAGTGAGCGGTCAACTGTCGGCTGTCAACTGTTTTGCCGCACCAGGTACGCCTCCACCTGCTCGGCGGTGCCGGCCTGGATGGTAACAGCCGGGCGGGCGATCCGGCGGATGAGGCCCGACAGCACGCTCCCCGGCCCGACCTCGACGAACGTGTCGAACCCGTCGGCGACCATGCGCTCGACCAGCTCGACCCAGCGCACCGGCGCGTCCACCTGCCGGATGAGACCGTCTCGCACCGCGCCGGCATCCGTCACCGGCGCCGCGTCGACGTTGTTGTAGAGCGGCGCCGAGAGCCCAGCGAAGGGCAGCGCCGCCAGCACCGACACGAGCCCCTCGCGCGCCGACGCCATGAGCGGCGAGTGGAACGGCGCCGAGACCGGCAATGCGACCACGCGCTTGGCGCCGCGCGCGGCGAGGAGTTCCCCGGCGCGCGCAACCGCGCCCGCGTGGCCGGCGATCACGGTCTGCTCCGGCGCGTTGAAGTTGGCAGCCACGACGGTCTCGCCGCCAGCGCTCGCCTCCCGGCAGCACGCCTCGACCAGGTCGCGGGCAGGCCCCAGTACGGCCGACATCGCGCCGACGCCGACCGGCACCGCCTCCTGCATGAGCCGGCCACGCCGGCGAACGGCGCGCACCAGGTCCTCGACTTCGAGCCCGCTCGCGGCGCCGACCGCGCTGTACTCGCCGAGGGAGTGCCCGGCGACGCCGTCGAACCTCGCCCCGCGCGCCGCCAGGACCGCGAACGCGGCCAGGGAGGCGGTCAGGATCGCCGGCTGGGTGTTGGCGGTGAGCCGGAGCCGCTCGTCGGGACCCTCGAAGCAGAGCTTGGAAAGGGGTTCGCCGAGCGCGGCGTCGGCGCGCTCGAACAGGGCCCGCGCCTCGGGGTACCGCCGGGCGAGATCTTCTCCCATCCCCGCGAACTGACTCCCCTGGCCCGGAAAGACAAAGGCGGTCTTGCCCATCGTGCCCGCTCACCACTTCAGCAGGGTCGCGGCCCAGGTGAGCCCGCCGCCGAACGCCGCCAGAAGCACGAGGTCGCCCCGCTTGAGCACGCCGCGGTCGATCGCCTCGCGCATCGCCAGCGGGATCGAGGCCGACGAGGTGTTGCCGACGTGCTCCAGGTTCAGGTAGGTCTTCTCGGGTGGGAGTCCCAGCCGCTCCCCGACCGCGGCGATAATGCGCAGGTTGGCCTGGTGCGGGACGAACAGGTCAACCTTGTCGGCGGCCACGCCGGCGCCGGCGAGCACCTCCTGGCACACCTCCGTGATCGAGCGGACCGCCACCTTGAACGTCTCGTTGCCGCGCATCTTGATGAACGGCAGACGGGCGTCGATGTGCGCCTTGACGTTGGGGGGGTACTTGCTGCCGCCGCCGGGCATCTGGATGAAATCCGCGTACGTGCCGTCGGTGTGCAGCGCGGAGCGCAGGATCCCCTCGCCGGCCGGAGCGGCCTGGAGCACCGCCGCGCCGGCGCCGTCGCCGAACAGGATGCAGGTCGCGCGGTCGGTGTAGTCGGTGTAGCGGGAGAGGGTCTCGGCGCCGATGACCATCGCCGTCTTCACCTCGCCCGTGATGATGAACTGGCGCGCGACGTGCATCGCGTACAGGAACCCCGAGCACGCGGCCGCGATGTCGAAGCACGTCGCGTTCTTGATGCCGAGCGCCGGCTGGATGATCGCGGACGTCGCCGGAATCGGCTGCTCGACGGTGGCCGTGGCGAGCACGAGCAGCTCGATTTCCTCGGGTTCGACACCGGCGTCCGCCATCGCGCGCTTGCCCGCCTCGACGGCGATCGTGGCGACGCTCTCGCCCTCGCTCACCACGTGGCGCTCCCGGATGCCGGTGCGCGAGACGATCCACTCGTCCGAGGTGTCCACCATCCTCTCGAAGTCCTTGTTGGTCAATATCTTCTCGGGCAGGCAAGTACCCAAACCTGCGATGCGCGCGGTCAGCGCGTGTCGGTCATGCACGTTGGACCCCCTCCGATGCGTTGCGGGCGCGAAGCTCGCCGATCTTGGCTTCGATGTGGCCGACGACCCCGCGCGCGGCGTAACTGTGGGCGAGGCGGATGGCGTTCCTGATCGCCTTTGCGCTCGAGCGCCCGTGGCCCACCAGGCACGCCCCGCGCACGCCGAGCAGCGGCGCCCCTCCGTACTCGGCGTAGTCCGCCTTGCGCTTGAGGGCCGTGAGCACGCCTTTCGCCAGCAACATGCCGACCGCCGACTTCGCCGAGCGCCTCGCCTCGCTGCGCAGCAAGGCGTAGATCATCTCGCCCAACCCCTCGGAGACCTTGAGCACGACGTTGCCCACGAAACCGTCGCAGACCACCACGTCCACGCTGCCGTTGTAGATGTCGCGCCCCTCGACGTTACCGACGAAGTTCAACCCGGCATCGGCGAGCAGGCGGTACGCCTCGACCGTCACGCGGTCGCCCTTGCCCTCCTCCTCGCCGATCGAGAGCAGGCCGACGCGAGGGTTCGACACCCCCAGCACCGCCTGCGAGTAGAAGTGGCCCATGACGGCGAACTGCTCCAGGTTCTGCGGTTTGCAGTCGACGTTCGCGCCGACGTCGAGGATCAGGGTCTCGCGGGCGAGTCCGGGCACGGGCGTTGCGAGCGCCGGGCGCTCCACCCCCGGGATCGTGCCGATGATCAGCTTCGCGGCAACCATCGCCGCGCCGGAGTTCCCGGCGGTCACGAACGCGCACGCCTCGCCGTCGCGGACCAGTCGGGCCGCTTCCGCCATCGAAGAACCGCGCTTGCCGCGGACCGGTGCGGTGGGCGGATCGTCCATCGCCACCACGTCGGCGGCGTCCACGATCTCCAGGTTGTTCGGCACGCCGCCCGTCTGTTCAAGCTGGCGGCGCAGCACGGCCTCGCGCCCCACCAGGAGGACCCGCACCCCGAACTGTCGCACCGCCTCGACCGCGCCCGCCACCGTTGCCGCCGGGGCGTGGTCCCCCCCCATCGCGTCCAGGGCTACCGCACCCGAAACCGCCTTGGTCATGCCTCGGCCTGGGTCAGGCGATCTCCTCGACGTGCAGGACCTGACGGCCCTCGTACATGCCGCAGTGCTGGCACACGCGGTGAGGCTGCTTCGGCTGGAAGCAGTTCGGGCATACCGACTGGGCAGGCTCGGCCAGGTGATCATGCGCCCGCCGCTTGTCGCGGCGCGCCTTGGAATGACGACTCTTTGGGTTGGGCATCGGAACGACCTCCCGCGTCTACTCGTTCGGCCGCCAGCCAGCCAGCGGCGCGAACCGATCATCGTTGCTCTGTGGGGGGCACGAGCACGCCCCCAGGTTGAGGTTTGCGCCGCAGCGCCGACAGATTCCGCGGCAGTCCTCGGCGCACAGTGGTTTCATCGGCACGGCGAGCGCGAACTGCTCGGCCGCGAGCTCCGCGAGGTCCACGAACGACTCCTCGAAGAAGCGCACTTCGAGGTCGTTGCGACCCAGCCGCGTCTCGTCATCCTGCGGCGCCGCCGTCACCGGCAGCAGGTGCAACTCCACCGGCTCCACGAACGCGAACTCGAACTCGGCCAAGCATCGGCCGCACCTCAGCCTGGCGCTCCCGGCCGCCCGGCCCTCGAGCAGGAACCCCCGCCCGGCTCGTTCGACCCGGCCGGAGAGTTCCACCGGCGCAACCGACACCACGTCCACCCCGCCCGCAGCGGGTGGTACGACCGACCGCTCGTCGAACTCCAGCGGCTCGGTGTCGGCATGGGTCAAGTCGATCCGGAGCACACGCTTCCCCTTTCGGGGACCGTGAAGCATAGCAACAGCGCCACGCCGCGTCAAACCCGGATGGGCTTCGCCTTCTTGCCCTGCGGGCCGCTGAAGACCACGGGTGCCCAGGGCTTTCTCTTCACTGCGTGAGCCACCTTTCGTACTGCCCTGCGCACCCCGACGTCATCCTGAGCGAGCGCAGCGAGCGAAGGATCTCCCCGAAGAGCAGGCACTGGCCTTCTTCCACTGCGTGGAGGCTCTCTCTTTGCCCCTCGGGTGAAGCGGCGTTCGGGCCTTGCTCGCCCCCGCTCGCTGCGGCCCGAAGCTCCTCCGGCCGCGACCCAGCAGCGCGCCTCGCCGCCGGGTCCCTCGCTGTTTCCTTCGCTACGCTCAGGACCAGCGTCTCCCGGCGGCGATGCGCGCGCTGGGGCCCCGCGGCCTCCGGAGCAATAGCCGCTTCACCCGGAGGGGCGGATGGAAGGCCCCCCGCCCACCAGCCGGAGGTCCTGGTGCAGGCTGGGAGACGTGACAGAAGGCTGTGGCGCGCGGGCGAGGGCGCCCGCGCCACAGGAGCTGGACGCCTGCGCTGTCAAGCGGGGGGGTGGGGGCGAAACCGCCCAGCGGGCGAAGGCCGA
>PKYI01000045.1:14649-22819 GCA_003133645.1 Acidobacteriota bacterium
GCGGCGCTCGATGCGCCGCCCGAGCGACCCGGCCCCAGCCCGCGGGGCAAAAAAAAGGGCCTCACGCAGTGAAACGATAGCCTTGGGGGGCGCCGGGACCGGTCCCGCAGGGCGGGCGCTACCCCTGGTCCTCGAGCTTCGTCGCCAGGCGGCTCAGTTCGCCGGCGAGCTCGGCGACCCGGTCCTCGAGGGCCGCGACCCTGTCCGCCAGGCCCACGGCGGCGGACGCTCGCGGCGCGGGTGCCGGCTCGGAGCGGCCGGGGGGCGGCCCTGCGACGAGATGCGCCCAACGGCTCTCCTTCTGCCCCGGGCCGCGGCCCAGCTCCGTCACCAACGGTTCGGGACCCGCGGCGAGACGGCTGAGCGCCGCCTCCACATCCCCGACCGACCCGAACGGGTGGAGCCGCTCGCAGCGGGACCGGAGCTCACCGGGCGTCTGTGGGCCGCGCAGCAGCAGCACGGTGATCAACGCCTTGCCCGCCGGGTCCAGCTCCCAGCTGCGGTCCAGGTTGTGTTCCCAGCGCCCGATGCGGGCACCCTCGACCGGCCACACCAGTACGTCGGCGCGCAGGCGGTCGAGGGTCTCTCGCACGTCGTTCTCGGCGAGCTCCGTCACGGGGTCGCGGTTGCTCTTCTGGTTGCACGCCGCGACCAGGGCGTTCAGGGTCAGGGGGTAGTATTCGGGGGTGGCCTGCTGCTTCTCGAGCAAGCACCCGAGCACACGGATCTCGACGGCGTCCAATGGACTCGGCAGACGGATGGCTAACCTCCCACACAATGATAGGACGCCCCGCCACCGTTCGCCGAAGAAGCCCCGACTTCCGGCCCGGGTGCCCCCAAGACCGGGCTCGCTACATCTCCCTGATTCTTTGCCATATCCTCGAAACAGAATGTCGAATCTGGACTCCGGCCACGGTCCGACGATGGCAACCCTCGGAACGGTGCACGACTCGCTGCCGTACCGGGGCAACCCGCTTCCGGGAGGCTCCCCTTCGGTCTTGCGGACTCGCGTACCTGATCAGCCGCGCCAAGTGTCCCCGACTGTTGACAATGATGAGATAGCGTCTCATACTCATAATTTGACGCTTGTCGCATCGAATCGGAGGCCCCGATGTACGGTATGGTCGTTCTCCTCGCGATGGCCCTGTCGGCCGAGACGGTCGCCGCCGAACAGGCCACGGTCGCTTCCACGGCTGCGGTGGAGCCGCTCCCGGCCGAGCCGGTGCCGCCGATCGTTGTGAACCCCAACCGCCCAACCTTCGCCTCGCCCGCGCTTACCACGCAGCCTGGCGTCGCTGAGATCGAGTGGGGTCTGCAGCAGTCCTTCCTGCGGGCGGGAGGCAGGGCTTTTAGTACCCCGACTCTCCTCAAGCTGGGCCTGGAAAAGGACTTCGAGCTGCGGCTGTCCACCAACGGATTCCTGGATCTCGCGAACGCTGGTGGTGCCTCCGCGGTCGGCATGGCGGACATGGCACTCGGCGCGCAGTGGTGCTTCACCCACCATGGCCTCCTTGGCGCAGACTGGGCTATCCAATTGACCCACAAGTTCGCCACCGCCTCGGCACGAAGGGGGCTTGGAAGCGGCGTCGCCGACACCACTCTCGGACTCTTCATGAGCCGTGATTTCGGACCGAACCACGTCGACGTCAATTTCTACGACACGTGGCTCGGACTCCCCAGCGCCAACGGCGGCGGCTCGACGCATCAGCCCGCCGGCGCCGTTTCGGTCAGCCACAAACTCGGCGACACCTGGTCATTTGGCGGCGAGCTCTACGGAATCGGCGGCACCGCCCTCAACGGCCGAGTGGTGTCCAACCTGTGGTACGTGGCCTATCAACCCTCCTCCCGCGTGGTCCTCGACAGCGGCGTGGACATCGGCCTCAGCCACGGAGCCCAGCACTGCTCTATTTTCGCCGGTCTCACGTGGGGCATCGGGCGCTTTCGGAAGCCATGAAACCTCGCCCTCCGACGCCGCGGCGCGCCGACCCTGGGGCTCGGCGCCTCTTCCCTGCCCCGAAACACGAGGGACGGGCGCCACTCCCTGCGGGTCTCAACGGTCGTCCCGACAGCCCACGGAGAAGCGACGGCCAATGGCTCCGTGACCTTCGTAGGGCGAGCGATGGTCCCCGCAACGCCCCTCCCTCGCCACGCCGCGCTGCGACCCATTCGGCAGACCCGGCGGCCTCGAACCTGAACACGTATGGATCTTCGTCCTGTTCGGTCTCACTTTCCTGCCTTGACAGTCAGGTGAGGACGGTCAATCCTGGAGGCGCAATGGCAAGGATGGATGCGACGATGGGTCGGACCCGCTCGCTCTCGGGGGCGGACTGGGGCGCGAATAGGGAGCGTTTCAGATGAAAGAGAACGCCCCGAACGGCAAAGAGCAACCACCGGCGGATGGGAGCCACGTCTCCCTCGAAGGGCTTCACGGCACGGTCGCAGTCCCCCCCCATTCGGCAGGCTTCACCAAGCAGTGGCGAGCGTTCGTGGGCCCGGCGCTGCTCGTGAGCGTGGGCTACATGGATCCGGGGAACTGGGGGACGGACCTCCAGGGGGGGGCCCAATTCAAGTACGGTCTCCTCTGGGTGGTCGCCCTCGCGAGCCTCATGGCGATCTTCCTTCAGGTGATCTCGGCTCGGCTCGGCGTCGCGACCGGGAAGGATCTGGCCCAGTGTTGCCGCGACTGGTATCCGCCATGGACCCGCTGGCCGAACTGGCTCATGACCGAGACGGCCATCGGCGCCTGCGACCTGGCGGAAGTCCTTGGGAGCGCCGTCGCCCTCAACCTCATGTTTCACATCCCGTTGCTCTGGGCCGTGGTCATCACCGGATTCGACGTCTTGCTGCTCCTGATGCTGCAACAGTTCGGCATGCGAACCATTGAGGCCGTGGTCCTAATTCTCGTCGCCACAATCGGTCTGTGCTACATCATCGAGATCTTTGTCCTACCCCAGACCAGGCCGAGCTTCCTCGAGATGGGGCACGCGATGCTGTTGCCGAGCTTCCGTCAGGCCGGCATGCTCTACGTCGCAATCGGCATGATCGGCGCGACGGTCATGCCCCACAACCTCTACCTTCACTCGGCGCTGGTCCAGTCGCGGAGTTTCCAGCGAGACGAACCGTCGATCCGGATGGCCATTCGGTTCAACACGATCGACTCAACGCTCGCGCTCTCAGTCGCCTTTCTGGTCAACGCCGCGATCGTCGTGCTCGCAGCGATGGTGTTCTACGGCAAGACCAGCGTGACCGTCCCGGGAGGCGGCGTCGTGACGTTCAGCCCCGACAGCGATTGGATCCGCATCGCCTACCTCACGCTCGCCCCGCTGCTCGGTACGGCGGCCGCAAGCACGCTCTTTGCCGTTGGCCTCCTGGCCAGCGGGCAAAGCAGCACAATCACGGGCACGCTGGCTGGCCAGGTGGTGATGGAGGGGTTCATGCACTGGCGCGTCCGGCCATGGGTGAGGCGAGTCATCACCCGGACCGTCGCGATCGCCCCGGCGGTAATCATCATCGGCGTCCGAGGCGACAGCAGCGTGACCGACCTGCTCACCCTCAGCCAGGTCGTGCTGGCCCTCCAACTCCCGTTCGCGATGTTTCCGCTTCTGCAGTTCGCGAGCTCGCGCAAGCGCATGGGAAAATGGAAGATCGGAGCGTTCCTCACGGCAGCCGGCTGGGGAAGTGCGCTCCTTATCACGGCCCTCGACATCTATGGCCTGCCGGATTCGATCAGGACAGCGTGGCATGTCATCACGGGCGGGTAGATGCTTGGGTGGCTTTGCGGTGGCGCTCCGGAGGCGAGAATGTACAAGAACATCCTGATCACCTTAGATGCAACACCGACCGACCGGGCCATCCTCGACCACATGAAACCACTCGCAAGGCTCATGGACAGCCACGTTGTCCTGCTGCACGTCGCCGACGGCTGGGCCGCGCGTTGGTATGGGCAAGACGCGGTCAGTCGCGAGGTTGAGGAGGACACGGCCTATCTTGGGAAGGTCCAAGCGGAGTTCGCGTCATCGGGCATCGAGACCGAAACCAAACTGGCCTACGGCGATCCGGTGACCGAGATCGTCCGATGGGTGAACGAGCAGGGTTGCGACCTGGTGGCCATGAGCACCCACGGACATCGCCTTCTCGGCGACCTGTTTTTCGGAACGACTGCCAACCGCGTACAGCACGATGTCAATGTGCCTGTCCTGCTGCTGCGGGCCCGGTAGTTTGCCAACATCGCCGGTGGGAAGCGGATGACGAGCGAAAACCGGGTGCCAACTTCGTTCCGGCCCTCCGGCGGCGGGCGCGCCGGCGCGTCGGTCATGCTGCGCGCCCTCCGCTCCCGCAACTACAAGCTCTTCGTCGCCGGCCAGGGAGTCTCGCTGATCGGCACCTGGATCCAGCAGATCGCACTGTCGTGGCTCGTGTACACCCTGACGCGCTCGGCGTTCCTGCTGGGCGTCGTGGGGTTCTCGTCCCAGATCGGCATGTTCGTCCTCTCGCCGGTGGGCGGTGTCGTCGCCGACCGCATCAACCGGTACCGTCTGCTCGTCGTGACGCAGTCGCTGGCGATGGCCCAGGCGCTCGCGATCGGCGTGCTCGTCCTGGCTCACGCGGTCGCGGTCTGGCAGATCGTCGCGCTCTCCCTCTTCCTCGGGGTGGTCAACGCTTTCGACATGCCGGCGAGACAGGCGTTCCTGGTCGATATGATCGAGGACCGCGAGGATCTCCCGAACGCGATCGCGCTCAGCTCGTCGATGGTCAACGGCGCGCGGTTGGTCGGGCCCGCCGTCGCCGGGCTCCTCATCGCAGCCGCGGGCGAGGGCGTGTGCTTCATGATCAACGCCGCCAGCTACCTCGCCGTCATCGCGGCGCTGCTGGCGATGAGGATCGCGCCGCACGCACCGAGCGGCCGCAGCCGGCGGATCTGGCACGAGCTGCGAGAGGGGTTCGCCTACACCTTCGGGTTCGCCCCAACCCGCGAGATCTTGCTGCTGCTCGCGCTGGCCAGCGTGGCCGCCATGCCGTACTCGACGCTGATGCCGATCTTCGCCGTCCAGCTCCTGCACGGCGGCGCCAGCACCCTGGGCTTCCTCTCCGGCGCCTCCGGGGTGGGCGCCCTCGCCGGAGCCGTCATGTTGGCGTCGCGGCACAGCGTCCGCGGGCTCGGGCGCTGGATCCCGATCGCGTGCGCCGGGTTCGGCGCCGCTCTGATCGGCTTCTCGTTCTCGCGGTCGCTCCCGCTGTCGCTGCTCCTCCAGGCGGCCGTGGGCCTGGCGATGATCACCCACCTCGCGGCCTCGAACACGATCCTGCAGACCATCGCGGGCGACGAGTGGCGGGGGCGGGTGATGAGCTTCTACGGAATGGCGTTCATGGGGATGATGCCGTTCGGCAGCCTGCTCGCCGGGGCCCTGGCGCATCACATCGGAGCGCCGCGCACGGTCATGATCGGAGGTGCGGTCTGCATCGCCGGCGCCGCGGTGTTCGCCTGGCGCCTCCCGGCGCTGCGGCGGCTCGTCCGGCCGATCTACCGCGAGCGGGGGATCATTTCGGAAGTGGCCGCCGGCATCGAGGCCGCGACCGAGGGAAGTGGCTCCGAACGCCCGTGACCGGCGCCGGCGGTGCCTCCCTGCCCTTTGAGCACCGTGACGCCGCGCCCGAGCTGGCCGAGCACCTTTGCCGAGACAAACGCAAGCGCCAGGGCAACCATCACGGCCTCGGCGCCGAATACGAACGTGGCGCCGGCGAAGATCGCCACATTCATCGCGAGAAGCCCCTGTCCGATCCCGATTCCGAGGTAGCGGTGCGCGAGCCGGGCGAGCACGTCCGTGCCCCCGGTCGTGCCGCGCCCACGGAACACCAGCCCCATCCCGAGGCCGTCCATGAGCCCGCCGTAACAGATGACGAGGAGCCGGTCGTGCGTCGGCGGCACGAGCAGCGGCGCGCATGGTGGCACGAAGCGGCGGTCATGCCAAGCTTCGCCGCGGCCGGCGCGGCTGCTAATCTGGCGCCGGGGAGGTGGCCATGCTCGAGGCGGTCGTCCTGATCAACGTCAAGCCCGGCCAGTTGCACACGGTCGCGGAGGCGCTCATGGAACGCGAAGGCGTACACGAGCTGTACTCGGTGGCCGGCGCCTACGACATGGTCGCGGTGCTGCGCACCTCCCGCAACGAGCGCCTCGAGGAGCTCGTGACCGGCGAGATCGCCTCCCTCCCGGGGGTCGAACGCACGACCACGCTGGTCGCCTTCCGCTGTCTCTCGCGACGCGAGGCCAACGGCACGTTCACCGTCGGGATGGAGCCGGTGCGAACATGACGCACGCCCGTATCGTCCGCCGGTTCGCCGACCACGTCGTGGTGGCGGACGGGGCGATGGGGTCGGAGCTGCTGACCAGAGTGCCGAAGGGCGCGCACCTCGACCTCGGGCCGCTCGAATATCCCCGACAAGTGCTCGATATCCACCTCGCCTACCTCACGGCCGGCGCCGAATTGATCGAGACCGCCACGTTCGCGGCGTCGCGCCCGCGTCTCGAGCGGCTGCAAGCCGGCGACCGGGTTGAGGCGCTCAACTCCGCGGGCGTCAAACTGGCCCGCGAGGCGCGCGAGATCGCCGGAGTGGACTGCCTGATCGCCGGGTCGATCGGCCCGCTCGCCGGGGTGATCGACCTCGACGAGCGCGCGGGCCGCTCGGCGATCGCCGGCGCCCACGCCGAGCAGGCGGCGATCCTCGCGGGGCGCGGCGCGGACCTGCTGGTCCTCGAGACGTTCTTCCGCCTCGACGAGTTGCTCCTTGCCATCGAGGCAGTGCGCGGCGTCACCGACCTCCCGCTCGTCGCAATGCTCACGTTCCCGTTCGAGAGACTCCCCGAGAACCATCCAGAGCTGGCCGCTCAGGTGCGCGAGCTGCTCGCGTGCGACGTGCTGGCCGCCGGCGTCAACTGCGCGCCGGGGCCGCAGGGGACGCTCGACGTGGTCGAGTACCTTGCCGGCGCGCCCAGGCCGCTCGCCGTCATGCCCAATGCCGGATCGCTCGTGCGCCGCGACGGCCGCATCTTCTTCCCCCCGGCCACGCCCAGCTACCTGGCCGGGTTCGCCCGGCGCGCCGCCGAACTGGGGGCCGGCCTCGTCGGCGGGTGTTGCGGCACCGGTCCTGAGCACATCCGCGCGATGGCAGATGCCGTCCGAGGGATGAGCCCCATCCACGCGCGCCGTGCCACCGTCGCCGTCGAGGAGCGGCGTGTGCCTGCGCCCATGCCCCCCCCCCGCCCGGCATCGAGCCTGGCCGCCAAGCTCGCCGAGGGGCGCTTCGTGCGCGTCGTGCAGCTCGACCCCCCGCGCGGGACCAACTCGGAGCGGATCATCGAGGCGACACGGGCGCTCGCGGCCTCCGGCCGGGTGGATGCCTTCGATATCAACTCCAACCCGCTCGCCCGTCTGCGCATGGAGTCGCTGTGGCTGGGGGCCGAGATCCAGCGCGCGACCGGGCTCGAGACGGTCCCGCACATCACGCCCCGCGACGCGAGCCTGATGGGCCTGCAGGCGCAACTCCTCGGCGCCTGGCACGCGGGGATCCGCAACCTGCTCGCGATCTCGGGCGATCCCTCCCAGCTCGGCGACTACCCGGGCGTGCACGACGTCAACCACGTCGACATCTTCGAGCTCGTCCGCTCGGTCGCCCGCATGGCGGAGGGGTTCGACTGCGCCGGCAACCCGATCGGCGAGCCGCCCGCGTACTGCCTCGGGGTCGCGGTCAACCCCGCCGCCGACGACCTCGGCCACGAGGTGGACCGCCTCCGCCGCAAGGCCGACGCCGGGGCACACTTCGCGATGAGCCAGGTGTTCTTCTCCTGGGAGCCGTGGGAGCGCCTGCTCGACCGCTGCGGCGGCGCGCTCCCGCTCCCCGCCCTCGTCGCGGTGTGGCCGCTGCCCTCGTTCAGGCTCGCGCTGCGCTTGCACAACGAGGTGCCCGGGATCCTGGTGCCGGAGGAGTTGCTGGCGCGCCTCGATGCGGCGGGCCCCGACGCCGGCAAGATCGGAACCGAGCGCGCGCTCGCGATGCTCGCCGAAGCGCCGCACCGCGCCGCCGGCGTCTACCTCGTCGCGCCGTTCAAGAACCCCGCCGACGTCTTGCACCTGCTTGACGGCTAGAAGCCGGCCGCCCAGCGGGCGGCCGCTAC
>PKYI01000097.1 GCA_003133645.1 Acidobacteriota bacterium
CGAGCGACACGGCCGTAGCCCGCCGGGCAAAAGAGAACAGGCCTCACGCAGTGAAAAGAGAAGCCTCCGTCGTAGGCCCGGCAAGCAAGAGAGCCTCCACGGAGTGCAAAGAGAGTCAGAGCGACTGGCCGCGGGGCACGGGGCAGGCCCCCACCGGCGGCTCAGGTGGTGAGGGCCTCCTGCACCACCTTCGAGGGGTGCTCCTTGCCGAACTCCCCCTCCCAGCGCGCGACCACGACCGTGGCCAGGCAGTTGCCGAGCACGTTGGTGGAGGTGCGCGCCATGTCCATCAGCTCGTCGATCCCGAGGATGATGAAGATCGGCTCCACCGGCAGGTTGAACGAGGCCGCGGTGCCGAGCAGGATCACGAGCGACGCGCGCGGTACGCCGGCCACGCCCTTGCTCGTCAGCATGAGCGTGAAGACCATCAGGAGCTGGCGCCCGAAGGTCATGTGGATCCCCGCCGCCTGCGCCACGAACACCGAGGCGAGCGAGAGGTAGAGCGTGGTGCCGTCGAGGTTGAAGCTGTACCCGGTCGGGATCACGAACGCCACGATCTTGCGCGGCACCCCGATCGCCTCCATCGCCTCCATCGCGCGCGGCAGGGCCGCTTCCGAGGACGTGGTCGCGAACGCGATCGAGACCGGCTCCGCCACCGCGGCGATGAACCTCCGGATCGGCACGCGGGCGATCAGCGCCACCGGCAGCAGGACGATCAGGATGAACACGACGAGCGCGGCGTAGAGCGTGGCCAGCAGCTCGAACAGGTGGAAGAGGATGCCGAGGCCCATGTGGCCCACGGTGTAGGCGATCGCGCAGCCGACGCCGACTGGGGCGAACATCATGACGATGTTGGTGAACTTGAACATCGTCTCGGAGAGGCTTTCGGCGATCGCCAGCATCGGCCGGCGTTTCGCCTCCGGCAGCATCGCGAGCGCGACGCCGAACAGCAGCGAGAACACCACGACCTGGAGCACCTGCCCCTCGGCGATCGACTTGGCGATGTTCTCGGGGAAGATGTTCTGGATGATCTCGGAAGGCGTCTCGGGCTTCGCCTCGAGCTTCTCGTGGGCCGGCACCGGCGGCAGCTTGATCCCCTTGCCGGCCTGCGAGATGTTGATCGCGGCGAGCCCGATGAAGAGCGCGATCGTGGTGACGATCTCGAAGTAGAGGAGCGCCTTCACCCCCATTCGCCCGACTTGTTTGAGGTTGGCGTGGCCGGCGACCCCGACGACCAGGGTGGAGAACAGCAACGGCGCGATGATCGTCTTGATCATGCGCAGAAACACGAGCGAGAACGTGCGCAGGTTCACCGCCACCGCGGGCAAGTCGTGGCCGATCTCCGCCCCGATGACCATGCTCACCAGGATCCAGGTGGTCAGCGAGCGGCGCTTGATCCCGTAGCCGACGAGACCGGCGATCGCCAGCCAGCGCGTGGCGAGCAACGCCTCCGGCGGGACCGCGACCGCCCCGCTGAACTTCAGCGCCGCGGCCAGCGCCGCGACGGTGAGCGTCGCGAGGAGAAACAGCAGGGTCCTGCCCTTCAGTGCCTGCATGACGTCCCCGTCTGTCGCATGCCGCCTCCGCGCCGCGCCAGTCTAGCCGGAAAGCTGCCGTTGATCACGGCGCGTTGAGTCTCGCACGCGGACGGACTCGTTTCGCCAGGGACGCGCGGGGCGCGCACAGCGGGATGCCTGGCCGGATCGGAACTCCGGACCAGGCAGCCGTGTGCAGGGTGAAACCCTAATGGAGGGCGAACCTGATCGTGAGGGTGCAGGACGTCGGGATGGCCTTGCCGTTCACGTCTTGAGCTGGCTTGTAGCGCCACTGGGCAACCGCCTTGATCGCTGCCTCCGTGAGGCCCATCGGCTCGGAGCGCACTGGCTTCAAATCCCGCACCGCACCCGTGGTGTCGATCGTGCCCTCGAGGACCACGACGCCCTCGATCTTTGCCTTCTTGGCATCGCTCGGGTACTCCGGCTGGATTCGCGTGATGAGTTCTGGATACACGGCTGGCGACGCCTCACGTCGCTGCGAG
The DNA here is from genome assembly GCA_003133645.1 of Acidobacteriota bacterium. GTDB lineage: Bacteria > Acidobacteriota > Thermoanaerobaculia > Thermoanaerobaculales > Thermoanaerobaculaceae > RBG-13-68-16. The sequence goes on from PKYI01000097.1 coordinate 2,039, forward strand.
GACACCAAAGGCTCGATGGTAATGAAGAGATACGGCGCCTGCTCGCCGTCCCGAGTCCCGACGACGCCGCGTTCGCCGCGCGCGATCAGCACCTTCGAGCTGGAGGGCTTCTCGCCTACCTTGGTGAAACACACGCCGTAGAGAGCCTTGCTCTCGTCGAGTGCGAGAAGGGTGACGCTCGCCTGGACGGTTTCACCAGGCACGGCAATCGCTGTCTCCCCGTTTGTCTTCATCATCGGCACGACGGACGTCCCGGCGATCGTGACCTCCGCGAGGCGGTAGTTCTCCTTCAACTTGTCGATCAGCTGCAGCACGTCCCTGGCTTCCTGCTCCCCGCTGCGACCCAGCATTACGAGCGGTCCGGGGAAGTCCAGTACCTGTGTCGTCGGCGCGGCGACCGCTCCCGGCTTGCCTACGAGCACCCGAAACACCGTCAGAACGGCGGGCTGTTCGTCAGCGGCTGCCGGAAGGCCGAGCATCGGCAACGCCGCACCAAACATCACCGACATCGCGATCCGCTTCGCATTTCTCATGAGACACCCCTGTTTTCCGAGCCATCCCGGCTCAGTACGAAGTACACGGTTGTCCTGCTGTCGATCACCCACATCACGACGTTGGGATCGAGCGCCGGCGCGACCGCGAGGGTTTGCGCTGCGTTCCCCTCGCCGGCCGGACGAGGCGACCCCAGCCACACCGCCACGATCAGCACCACGACCAACGTGGCCGCGGCCATCAGCCGCATCCACGGCACCGGCCGCGAGACATCCGGCAGTTGCGCTAGCACTCGCGTCCGGGCAACGCTCGCAGAGATCGCGGACGGCCGCCCGGCCCGCTCTCGAAGCCGATCCTCGAACGATCGAATGAGATCTTCATCGTCCACGTTTCTCATGACTCACCTCCGCGAACGATGCGGGCAACGGCCGCCCGCGCTCGCCTCCGGTGCGCCCGGACCGACGCCGCCGTGATCCCGAGTACCGGAGCAATCTCGGCGTCGGTCATCCCCTCTACCGCCGTGAGATGGAGCACAGCGCGCTGGCGCGGAGCGAGGCGGGCGAGGACCTGCCAGGCGCTGAGCGAGGCCTCCGGATCACACCATCGCGACGGCTCGGGGATCGCCTCGAGGGCGATCCTGCCACGTTGCCGGTGGTTCGCTCGCAGGCAACGCCGGAACACGATGCGGCTTACCCAGGGGCCGAACTTCTGCGGATCGGACAAACCAGCCAGGCGTGTCCAGGCCACCACCAGGGAGTCCTGGACCACGTCTTCGGCCTCAAAGTCCCCGACGACCGAACGCGCCAGGCGCACGAGACGGTCCCAGTGACTCCCGACGAGTATCCCGAACGCGTCCCGGCTCCCGTCGAGCGCCGCCTGCACCAAATCAGGGGTTGTTGCGTCCACACTCACAAGAGCCATGCCGGGGGCCGTTTCGTGTACAGCCACCCCTTCCGTGGTGAAGACGAAGCTCTCAGCTCGGTCGCCCCGCCAGCAACTCGGGTCGGACGGTCCCTTCCGCGACCCACTCGGCGGGGCCGGAGAGGCGCAGCGGCGATGCCAGCGGCGGGCCTTCCGGTTCCACGGTCAGGACCCGCCCCGAGGCGGTGCGCACCGCGACCGGCGCTGTGACCCACCCCTCGGCCGCCGCCACCAGGGCCGCGGCGACGTCGCCGGAACCGCACGAAAGCGTCTCGCCCTCGACCCCGCGTTCCCAGGAGCGTACGCCCAGGGCGCGTTCGCCCTCCACCTGCAGGAAGCTGACGTTGGCGCCGCCGTCCGGCAGGTCGGGATGGCGGCGCAGCGCCGGCGCCAGCGGCGCCAGTTCGTGCCGCCAGAAATCCGCCCACTCCGCGCGCACGATCAGGTGCGGGACGCCGACCACCAGGTAGCGGCCGCGGACCACGATCCCGGCGACGGCAAGCTCCTGCCACGGCCGCACCTCGCCCGGGGCCGGGAGGCGCAGCGCGACCTGTCCGCCGTCCACCGCCGCCGGGATGGCGGCGTAGCCGGTCTCGAGGACCATCTCGCGCCAGCCCCAGCGCGCCGCGATGAAGCTCGCGGCGCAGCGCGTGCCGTTGGCGCAGAATGCGGCCTCGGAGCCGTCGCTGTTCCAGTACCGCACCCGCACCGCGGTACCGTCGATGGGGAGGACGAGCAGGACGCCGTCCGCGCCGATGCCGAAGCGCCGGTGGCAGAGGCCGGGCACGAGCGCCGGCAGTTCGTTCGCGAGCGCCGGGTCCTCGCCCCCGTCGAAGAGGAGGAAATCGTTGCCCGCGCCGTGCAGCTTGGCGAACTTCACGGGCCGGTCCGCGCCGTGCAGTAGACCGGGTCCGACTGGTTTCCCGCCGCGTCCACGGCCTTCACCGCGTACTCGAGCTCGCCGGCCGGCGGTTTGGTGTCGGTGTACTCGGTAAGCTTGAAATCCTCCTGCAGGTGGTCCCAGGACCCCTTGCCCTGGCGCCGGAAGATCTTGTAGATGACCCCGGCCTCCGGCGAGGGGTCCCAGCGCAGGTGCACGAGGCCGGGCTCGGGGAGGCAGAGGAACGACGTCACAGCCGCGGGCGGGTAGATGTCCGGGTAGGGGACCTCGAGCTCCGCGCTCGGCGCGCTCGCAGCGAGCTTGAGGTACGAGCGCACCCGGTACCACCACGTCTGGCCCTGCTGCGCCGTGGCGTCCATGAACGTCGGCTTGTCGATGCCGATCGGCGAGATCACTTCCCACGGCGCGACCTTGGATGCCCGCCGCTCGAGGACATAGGTGAAGCCGGCCACCGGCGCCCACGCCAGCTCGATCCCGTCCTTCTGCAGCTTGACGGTGAGGTCCTTCGGCGTCGGCGGCACCGGCCGTGGCTGCCACGTCACGATGTTCGACAGCGCCGACGGCGTCCCGTCCTTGCGCCGCGACCGCACCGCATACCACACCGACGGCGGCGAGCTGCCGGCGGGGTAGCTCGGCAGCGTCTCGCGATAGGTCAGGGAGTTGCCGTGCGTCGCCGCCTGTAGCGACCCCCCTTCGAGGCGGGCGGCCAGCTTGCCGCGGCCGAGCATCAGCTGCTGCCGCAGCGCCTCCCCCGATGGGCCGCTGCCGGCCTGCTCCTGGCCGGGGGTCGCCTCCAGGCGCCACACCTCCACGCGTGCGAGGTCGGTGAGCTCGCGTCCGCCCCGGGTGAGCTGCGGGTACGCCCAGCTGAGCACGATCTCGTTCCCGTCCTGGTACGCCGTGAGGTTGGTCGTCGTCTCCGGCACCTCGAGGATCGGGGGCAACGGCGCCGCCTTGCGCCCGCACCCGGCCGCAATCACCAGGGCGAGGGCCACCGCGGCGGGAACCATCCGGCGAGGGCTCATCCTCGCAACTGTAGCAAACCAGCCGGCCGCTACAACACGTAGCGGGCGAGGTCCTCGTGCGCGAGCAGCGGCGCCAGCGCCTCCCGCACCTTGCTCGCGTCCATCACGACGTGGCTGCCGCGGCGCTCGGGAGCGGTGAACGAGACCTCCTCGAGGACCCGCTCGAGCACCGTGGTGAGACGGCGGGCGCCGATGTTCTCCCCACTGCGGTTGAGCTCCGCGGCAATCCGCGCGAGCTCGGTGACGGCGTCCGCCGTCACCTCGAGTTCGACCCCCTCGGCGCCGAGGAGCGCCTGGTGCTGCTTGAGGATGGCGTGCTTCGGCTCGGTCAGGATGCGCGCGAGGTCGCCCTCGGACAGCGGGTCGAGCTGCACCCGCACCGGGAAGCGCCCCTGCAGCTCCGGGATGAGGTCCGACGGCTTGGCGACGTGGAACGCGCCCGCCGCGATGAACAGCACGTGGTCGGTCGCCACCGGGCCGTAGCGGGTGTTGACCGTCGTCCCCTCCACGAATGGGAGGAGGTCCCGCTGCACCCCTTCCCGCGACACGTCGGGGCCGGCGGCGCCCGCCCCGCGGGACGTAATCTTGTCGATCTCGTCCAGGAACACGATCCCGCTCTCCTGGGCGCGCTCCACCGCCTCCCGCTCCACCGTCTCGCGATCGACGAGGCGCTCAATCTCCTCGGCCTCGAGCAGCTTGCGCGCCTCCCGCACGGTCATCGTGCGCCGCTCCCGCTTCGTGAACATCCCCCCGAGGGCGTCGCGCAGGTTCATCTCGATGGTCTCCATCCCCTGGCCGCCGAAGAGGTTGAGCATCGGCGCGCGGGTCTGCGCCACTTCCATCTCCACCTCGCGCTCCTCCATCGAGCCCTCGCGCAGCAGCCGGCGCAGCGCGCGCCGCGACTCCTCGCGGTCCTCGCCGGGGGAGGCGGGCAGGAGCAGGTCCACGAGGCGGTCCTCGGCGGCCCGCTTGGCCGCCACCTCGACCGACACCGCGCGCTCGGCGCGCACGGTCGCGACCGCGGCTTCGACGAGGTCGCGCACGATCGAGTCGACGTCCCGTCCCACGTACCCGACCTCGGTGAACTTGGACGCCTCCACCTTGACGAACGGGGCGTTGGCCAGGCGAGCGAGGCGGCGGGCGATCTCGGTCTTGCCCACTCCGGTCGGGCCGATCAGGATGATGTTGGCGGGGGTCACCTCGCGGCGCAGCTCCTCCGGGAGCTGGCGCCGGCGCCAGCGGTTGCGCAGCGCGACCGCGACCGCGCGCTTGGCGGCGGCCTGGCCGATGATGTAGCGGTCGAGCTCGGTGACGATCTCGCGCGGCGTGTACACGGTCGCGCTCACGGCACCACCTCCACGGTGATGTGGTCGTTGGTGTAGAGGTCGATTGCCGAAGCGATGAGCAGCGCCTCGCGAACGATGTCGGCGGCCCCGAGGTCCGAGTGCGCGACGAGGGCGCGCGCCGCCGCCAGCGCGGCCGGTCCACCGGAACCGATCGCCATCACCCCATCGTCCGGGATCACCACCTCGCCGGACCCCGAGAGCAGCAGGAGATGCTCGCGGTCGGCGACGATCATCATCGCCTCGAGGTGGCGCAGGGCGCGGTCGGTGCGCCAGTCGCGCGCCAGCTCGACCGCCGCCCGCTCGAGGTTCCCCGCGAACTCCTCGATCTTGGCCTCGAACCGAGTGAACAGCGCGAGGGCGTCCGCGACCGACCCCGCGAACCCCGCCACCACCCGACCGCCGCCCAGGCGCCGCAGCTTGGTGGCGCCGTGCTTGAGCACCGTGTTCCCCAACGTCACCTGGCCGTCGCACGCCATCGCCGTGACCCCGTCGCGGCGCACCGCGCAGATCGTGGTGTGGTGCCAAACGGCGGCGGGGCGCTGGCGCGCCCGGCCGCGGGGACCGGGGTCCGGGGTCCGGGGTCCGGGCCGCCGACCCGCCCGGGAACGGGAGAGAGAATCGTCCATGACTGCCTCCCTTCTGAGGGTAACACCGTCAAGCCAGGGGACGGGGAACAGCAAAACCCGAGGGGGGAGGGAAGCGTATGCTGAGCGGCCGGCAGCCGCCGGCGCCTATGCCGATCGGAGAACTCGCCGCCCTCGCCACCGCCCTCTTCTGGGCGTTCACCGGCCTCTTCTTTGCCGAGGCCGCGCGCCGTCTCGGGGCGTTGCGCGTCAACCTGCTGCGCCTGCCGCTGGCGCTGGCTTTCCTCACGCTCACGATGCTGGCGGGGGGACCCGATTTCGCCGCCCTCGACGGCCGCCGGACCGCGTATCTCGCCGCCAGCGGTGTCGTCGGCCTGGTGATCGGGGACCTTGCCCTGTTCGAGGCGTTGCGCCGCATCGGGGCGCGCCTCGCGCTGCTGGTGATGGCGCTGGCGCCGGTGTTCGCCGCCGCTGCCGGCCTGGTGCTCCTGCACGAACAGCCCGGCCCCAGGGCAACGCTGGGGATCGTGGTGACGCTGGCAGGGGTCGCCTGGGTCGTGGGAGAGCGCCGGACCGGATCCGGGGACGCGCGCCACGACGTGCGCGGGGTGGCGCTGGCGCTCGTCGGCGCCGCGTGTCAGGGCATCGGCCTGGTGCTCGCCAAGGTCGGGATGGCGGGCGAGGTGCCGGCGCTCACCGGCACCTGGGTGCGCATGGGGGCCGCCACCGCGCTGATCTGGGCGCTCACCGCGCTCACCGGACGCGCCCGCGGCCTCGAGGTTGCGGCCGCGGTGCGCACTACCTGGCCGTACCTGCTCGGCGGGGCGATCTTCGGGCCGTTCCTCGGCGTCTGGATGTCGCTGGTGGCCGCCCGCCTCACCGACGTCGGCGTCGCGGCGACCCTGATGGCGACCACACCGGTGCTCGTGATCCCCCTCCTGATGGCCACCGAGCGCTACCGCCCGACCGCGCGCGCGCTCGCCGGCACCGCCATCACGGTTGCCGGCGTCGCCCTCCTCTTCGCCAGCTGAGAACTTCCGGGGTTCGGGGCTCGGGGTTCGGGGCTCGGGCAAAGCGAAGACGTGATCCGTCATCGGTGGTCCGAGCCGGCCGCGCCGGCCGCAGGCCGCGCGGCCTCTCGCGCCTCCCTCGAAGACGAGAAGCTCAACGATAGGCAGGGCCTCGCCACTTGCGGCGTGCAGCCGCGCCGCCGAGAGTGGGCCAGCCGCAAGGCGCCCGAGGCGGACGCGGCGGAGTGTGGCCGGAGGCCACATGAGCACGCGAGCCGCCGAAGGGCAACGCCGCGGATGGTCCGCTATCGGCGGCGCCCCGAGCGAGGGCGTCACGCCTTGGGGTGGGCCTTGTTGTAGGTCTCCATCAGGTGGGCCAGGTCCAGGTGCGTATACCGCTGCGTGGTGGACAGCGAGGCGTGCCCGAGCAGCTCCTGGATCGCCCGCAGGTCCATGCCGGCCTCGAGCAGGTGGGTGGCGAACGCGTGCCGCAGCGTGTGCGGGTGGATGTGCCCGATCATCGCGACGCGGAACACGGCGGCGTCGAGGATCCGCCGCAGCGAGCGGTCGGAGAGCCGGCCGCCGCGCTGGTTCACGAACAGCGGTTCCCCCTCCGTCGGCGCGCCGGCGCGCGATCGCCACGCGGCGCGGTCCGGCAAGTAGGCGCGCAGGGCGCGCTCGGCCTCGCGCCCGAACGGGATGATGCGCTCCTTGCCCCCCTTGCCGAGCACGCGGGCCAGGCGCCGGTTGAGGTCCACGTCGTCGAGGTCGAGCCCGACCAGCTCGCTCGCCCGCACGCCGGCCGCGTACAGGAGTTCGAGCGCGGCCCGGTCGCGGCGGCCAGCGGGGTCGGCGGGCAGCGACTCCAGAAGGTCGGCCAGCTGCGGCGCGGTCACCATTTCGGGGAGCTTCTTCGGGGCGCGCGGCGTCGGCACCACCTTGGCAGGGTTAGTGGCCACCTCGCCCTCGCGGGCGAGGAAGCGGAAGTAGGTCCGCAGCGCCGCGAGCGCCCGTTGCGCCGAGACCTTCGCCAGCTTCTTCCCGTGCAGGTGGGCGAGGTACGCCCGCACGACGTTGGGGCTCACCCCGCGCGCGTCCGCGCACCCCATCTCGGCGGCGGCGAACTCGACGAACTGCGCCACCTCGCGCTCGTACGCCCGAAGCGTGTTGGGCGACAGGTTGCGCTCGTCGCGGACGTAGGCGGTGAACTCCTCGAGATGCCAGGCCACGCCGGATTGTACCGTCTCACCCGGTGGGGACGGCGGCCGAGCGGCGGCCTTGGGCCGGTAGGTTCACTCCGCGGCGGCGGCGATGCTCTCGGCGCGCGAGCGCGGCCGCCGCATCAGGAGCACGAGCGGGGTGATGACCAGGAAAATGAAGCCGAGCAGGTGGAACGCGTCGACGAACGACAGCATCGCCGCCTGGCGCTCGACGAGGCCGAACATCGCGCCCAGCGCCCGGCTGTGCGCGGTGGTGGCGTCGGAGCCGGTGGCGACCATCCGGCCGGCGAGCCCGTGCAGCAGCGTGCGGGTCTGCAGGTTGTAGGCGTCGACGTGGGCGCCGAGCACGTTGGTGTGGACCTGCTGCAGCCGGGTCAGCATCGTTTCGACCGTCGCGATCCCTAAGCTGCCGCCGAGGTTGCGCAGCAGGTTGAACAGGCTGGTGGCGTTGCCCATCCGCTCCTTCGGGATCGGGTCCATCGTCACGGTCGTCAGCGGCACGAAGAGCAGTCCGAAGCCGATCCCCTGGACGAACTGCGGCCAGACGATGTTGGAAAAGCCGGCGTCGAGGCTCAGGTGGCCGAACCAGAACAGGCTCCCCGCGCCGATCAGCAGGCCGGCCGCGAGCAACCCGCGCGGATCCATCCGGGAGATCAGAACGCCGACGAGCGGCATCATGAGCACGGTGCCGATCCCTCGCGGCGCCATCGCGATGCCGGCCTGCAGCGGCGGGTAGCCGAGGAGCGTCTGCAGCAGCACGGGGTGAAGCACCAGGGTTCCGTACATCACGAAACCCATCAGCGAGATCAGCAGCACACCCGCGGAGTAGGTGCGCAAGCGGAAGACGCGCAGGTCCACCACCGGGTCGCGGATGACGAGCTCGCGCACCACGAAGGCGATGAGGCCGACGACGGCGACCACGATCAGGGTGGTGATCCAGTCCGAGGAGAACCAGTCCTCCTCCTGCCCCTTGTCGAGGGCGATCTGCAGCGCGCCGATCCCCACCGCGAGCAGGCCAATCCCCCAGGCGTCGATCCTGGCCGAGGCGCGCTTGATGTAGTGCGGGTCGTGGATGAACGCCCGGATCATCACCACCGAGAGCACGCCGATCGGGATGTTGATGTAGAAGATCCACCGCCAGCTGTAGCTGTCCGTCAGCCAGCCGCCGAGCACCGGCCCGAAGATCGGGGCGGCGACGATCCCCATGCCCCAGAGCGCCATCGCCTGGCCGCGCTCGTGCGGCGGAAACGCCTCCAGCATGATCGCCTGCGACAGCGGTTGCATGACGCCGCCGGTGGCGCCCTGGATGATGCGGAAGAAGATCAGGATCGGGAGCGACGGCGCCAGGCCGCACATGAACGACGCGGCCGTGAAGCTGACCACGGCGACGAGCAGGAGGCGGCGGCGCCCGAAGTAGTTGGCGAGCCAGCCCGTGATCGGGAGGACGATGGCGTTGGCCGCGAGGTACGAGGTGAGCGCCCAGGTCGACTCCTCGATGCTGGCGGAGAGGCTGCCGGCGATGTGGGGGAGCGAGACGTTCACCACGGTGGTGTCGAGCACCACCATGAACGTCCCGGCCATGACCGCCACGGTGATCAGCCACGGGTTCTCCGCCCGGCCGGCATCGCGGGGAACGGTCGCCATCCGCTACCTCGTGAACACGGTGGGGACGACCGACATCCCGGGGCGGAGCAGGTGCTTGGGGTCCTGGCCGCGGTCGAGCACGATCTTGACCGGTACCCGCTGGACGACCTTGACGTAGTTGCCGGTTGCGTTCTCCGGCGGCAGCAGTGAGAAGCGCGCGCCGGTGGCGGCGGCGATGCTGTCCACCCGCCCCGTGTACCGGCGCCCGTAAGTGTCCACCTCGACCACGGCGCGCTGCCCTGGGTGCATGTGGCGGAGCTGTGTCTCCTTGAAGTTCGCCGTCACCCACACGTCGGCGAGCGGGACGAGAGCGAGCAGCGGCTGGCCCGCCTCCACCGTCTGGCCAAGCTCGACCATCTTGCGGCTGATGACGCCGTCACTGGGAGTGGTCACGGTCGTGTAGCTGAGCGCGAGGCGGGCCTGGAGGGCGGCGGCCTGTGCCTGCTGCACCCGTGCCTCGGCCGACGCCTGGCGGGCGCGCATCACCGCCACCTGGTTGGGCGCGGTGTGCGCGGTGCGCAGCTCCGCCCAGGCCTGGAGGAGGGCGTCCTGCGCCTGGGTGCGGGCGTGCTCGGCCTCGACGACCGTCGCCCGGGCCGCGTCCACCCCGGCCTGCGCCGAGGCGGCGGCCGCCACCGCGGCGTCGTACTGCTGGCGGGAGATCTCGTCCTTCTCGACCAGCTGCCGCAAGCGCTCGAGATCGCGCTGCACCCGCGTGTCGTTGGCGGTCGCCTCGCGCAGGTGGGCCTCGGCAGCTTCCAGGCGCGCCTGCGACGCCGCGACGCCGGCCGCGGCGCGCGTTACGCCCGCGGCCGCCGAACTCACCCCGCTCGCGGTGGTCGTTGTCGTGATCGGCACCCCCTCGCGCGCCGCCTGCAGCACGGCCTGCGCCTCGGCGAGGTCGGCCTCGGCGCGCTGCAGCGCCAGCTTGTAGTCGGTGTCGTCGAGGCGGACGAGGACCGTGCCGGCCGCCACCTCCTGGTTGTCGTCGACGTTGACCGCCACCACGGTGCCGCCGACGCGCGCCGCGATCGGCGCGATGTGGCCGTCGATCTGCGCGTCGTCCGTGCTCTCGCGCACCGCGAAGTAGCGCCAGGCAAGGACTGCGCCCACCACGATCACGACCGCGGCCACCGCGAGGGCCCTCGCGACGCGCGGCCGCCGGCGCAGGAACCCCACGACACCGTTGCCGGGGCGGGGTCCGGCGCCGCCGGTTTCGCTCCCACCGCTGGTTGCTTCGTCCGCTGGCGTCACTTGGTCCCCTCCAGAAACGCGCCGGCACGCTCCTCGGCGACCCCGATGGCGCGGGCGAGCGCGAGCTTGGCGACGTTGCAGGCGTACAGGCTCGAAAGGTAGTTCTCGTTCGCCGTCGCGACCGCGCCCTGCGCCTGCACCACCTCGAGGTTGTCGCTGACGCCGGCCGAGAAGCGGTCCTGCGCCTGGGCGAGCTGCTCGTTCGCGAGCTCGACCGCGTCGCGGTTGACCCGGACGCGGTCCGCGGCGGAACGGAGGTCGAGGAACGCCGCCCGTACGTCGTACTCGACCTGCTGCCGCAGGTCGGCGAGGCGTGCCCGCAGCTCTTCGAGGCGCGCATCGGCCTGGATGAGCGCGCCCTTGATCCGGCCGCCCTCGAACAGCGGCAGCCGCAGCGTCGCGGTCAGGGTGAACGTCGACTTCGCGGAGGAGAACGTTGGGCCGATGCGGCCGAGGTCGGCGCCCGCCCACAGCGAGGGCAGCGCCTGATCGCGCGCGGCGGCGCGCTCGGCCTCGGCCGCCTCGACCTCGGAGCTCAACGCCTCGAGGTCATGGCGGTCGGCAAACGCCTGTGCGAGCGCGTCCGCTTGCGACACCTCCGGGAGCGTCCCTGGCGGCATCGCGTCGGCGAGCTCGAGCGGTTGTTCCAGGGGCAGCCCGATGGCGCGGGCGAGCGCGAGCTTCTCCTTGCCGAGGTCGTTCTCGTCCGCGATCAAGCGTTGCTGCTCGTCGGCGAGCTCGACCTGCGCCCGCAGCACCTCGATCCCGGGCGCCGTCCCGGCCTTCTTCATGTCGGCGGCGCGGTCGTAGAGCGCCCGCGCGGTGCGGAGCTGCGCCTGCGCCGCCGTGATCCGGCTGCCGGCCGTCACCGCCCCCAGGTAGAGCGCCGCCACCCCGTACACGACCGCCTCGCGGGTGTCGGCAAATGTGCTCCCTGCGGCCGTGCGGCGGCGCGCGGCGGCGCGGGCGGAGCCGGCCGCGCTCAGGTCGAGGAGCGGCTGGGCGAGGTAGACGCGGGCATCGCTCACGTCGAACGGGCCCACGATCGGCGACGTCCCCGGCGCCACCGGGAGGCCGTACGCCTCGTAGCTGATCTCCTCGCGCGCCTGCAGCGCGCCGAACGACAGCTGCGGCAGGAGGGCGGCGCGCGCCACGCGCTTGGCGCCCTCCGCCTCGCGGACGCGTTGCTCGCCGGCCACGACCCCGAGGTTGTATTCGAGGCCGCGGGCGATCGCGGCGGCGAGCGTCAGGTGAACGACCTGGGTGCCGCCGGCCGATAGCGGCGGCGGTGCCGTCGCGGCGCCGGCGATGCTGGCGATCAGCGCCACCGCGGAGACGATCCCGGCGAACGTCGTCGTTGTCCTCGTCATCGGCCTGCGATCCCCTTCCAGATGAAGTCGAACGCGAACGCCACGTCCTCTTCGAGGCCGGCGCGCGTCCAGCCCAGCGTGCGCTGGCGGTGGAGGCCGCGGGTGAGGTCGAAGATCGCGAACGCCGCCGCGTCCGGCCGGAGCTTGCGGCACTCGCCGCGCTCGACCGCGGACCGGATCGCGGCCTCCAGCATCTGGACCTGCTCCTGGTAAAGCTCATCGAACTCCGCCTGCAGGCCGGGGTGGACCGCCCGCGCGCTTCCGAACGCCTCGAAGTAGATGCGGAAGAACTCCCGGTGCTCCTCGAAGTACGCCAGCTTGGTGGTCACGAACGCCCGGATCTTGGCCTGCAGGTCGGGAGCCGCCTGCACCCGTTCGGTCGTCGCCCGGTGCAGCGCCAGCATCCCCTCGCGAAACACCGCGCCGTACAGCTCCTGCTTCGAGCGGTAGTAGAGGTAGACCGTCCCCTTGGCCACCCCGGCGGCGGCCGCGACGCCCTCGATCGTGGCGCCGTCGAACCCCTTCTCGGCAAACACCGTCCGCGCCGCGGCGAGCAGTTCGCCGGTGCGGAACTCGGTGATCACCTCGTGTTTCGTCTTCCCCATCGTGCCTTCCGGACGTCATGGTCAGTGGACTGACCGAGCGGTCATTCTACTTTTCATCGGCGGGATTGCAACCCCCCACCCGCGGCATCGCGCCCGCCGCGGCGTCTCTGGCGGCCGTGCCCGCACCGCACAAACCCTTGACCGGCAAGCAGAATCCCCGATAATGCCGCGACCCTGGGCAGGGGTCGCCACGCGCATGTGCGGAATCGCTGCGATCGTCGCTCTCGATGCTCGGGGACCCGGTGTGGACCCCGAGGAGCTGGACCGCATCCGCGACGCGATGGCATCCCGCGGCCCCGACGGCAAGGGGGCGTGGGTCTCCCCCGACCGGCGCGTCGGCCTCGCCCACCGGCGGCTTGCCATCATCGACCTCTCCGACGCCGCGGCGCAGCCGATGGCCAGCGCCGACGGGCGCCGCGTCATCACGTTCAACGGCGAGATCTACAACTACCGCGAGCTGCGCGCGCTGCTCCCCGACGGCGGCGCCGGGCTGCGCACCAGCTCCGACACCGAGGTGCTGCTCGAGCTCTACGCCGCGATCGGCACCGACATGCTACCGCGCCTGCGCGGGATGTTCGCGTTCGCGCTCTACGACGTCCCGGCGCGGCGCGTGCTGCTGGCGCGCGATCTCTACGGGGTCAAGCCGCTGTACCTCGCGGCGGACGGCGCCACGGTGCGGGTCGCCTCGCAGGTGAAGGCGCTGCTCGCGGGCGGCCGCGTCTCCCGCCGCCAGGACCCCGCCGGGGTGGTCGGCTTCTTCCTGCGCGGCTCGGTGCCGGAACCGTTCACCCTGTACGAGGCGATCCGCGCGCTCCCGGCGGGGAGCTTCGCCTGGGCGGACGAGAACGGCCTGTCGGAGCCGCGCGCCTACGCGTCGATCGCGGCGATCCTCGCCGACGCGGTTCGTCATCCCGCCGCCGTCACGGAGGCCGAACGGGTGGAGGGAATGCGGCGCGCGTTCCTGGACTCCGTCCGCTACCACCTCGTCGCCGACGTGCGGGTCGGGGCGTTCCTCTCCTCGGGGCGCGACTCGACCGCGATCATCGGCCTCGCCCGCGACGCCGGCGCCGCCGACCTCAAGACCGTGACGCTCGCGTTCACCGAGTACCAGGGCACGAGCCGCGACGAAGCGCCACTCGCCGAAGAGGTCGCCCGCTACTACGGCACCGACCACACCACCCGCGTGATCTCCAAGGACGAGTTCCAGCGCGAGTTCCCGAAGGTCATCGAGGCGATGGACCAGCCGACGGTGGACGCGGTCAACTCGTACTTCGTCTCCCGCGCGGTGGCCGAGGTCGGGATCAAGGTCGCGCTCTCGGGGACCGGCGGAGACGAGCTGCTCGGCGGCTACTTCACCTACTGGAAGGTGCCGCTCGCGGTGCGCCTGTGGGGGGTCCCGGCGCGCGTCCCGTACCTCGGCGACGCGGTGCTGGCGGCGTACCGGGCGCTCGCCCCCAAGCGCAGCGCGCGGATCAGCCCCAAGAGCGGCGCGGTGATCAAGTACGCCCGCGACTACCCGAGCGCGTACTTCGTGTTGCGGGCGATGTACTTGCCGTGGGAGCTGCCCGCGATCGTGGGCGAGGAGGTCGCCCGCGAAGGGATGCGCCGCCTCGACCCGATCGGCCTGTTCGCGGCCGGGCTCGACCCCGACCCCGGGCGCGCGTTCGAGCGCGTCGTGGCCCTCGACTCCCGCTTCTACATGAAGGACCAGCTCCTGCGCGACATCGACTGGGCGAGCATGGCGCACTCCCTCGAGGTCCGGGTGCCGCTCGTCGAGGCCCACCTGCTGCGCGCGGCGGCGCCGCTGCTCGTGCGCGCCCGCGGCGACCGCAAGCGCTACCTCCCAGCGAGCCCATCGAAGCCGTTGCCGCCGGCGGTGTTCACGCGCAAGAAGACCGGCTTCTCGGTGCCGCTGCGCCAGTGGGTGCTGGGCGAGAAGCCCGGCTCCAAGGGGAGCGAGTTCGGCATGCGCGGCTGGGCCCGCCGCCTCTACGACATGGCGTTCCGGCCCGAGGGGGGGATCTGAGCGCGGCGCGGATCTACGCGCTGCACAAGCCGCGAAAGACGCTCGTCTCGCGAGTGCGGGAGGGCGGGGCGCGCACGGTGTTCGAGCTGCTCCCCGACGCCTACCGCGACTGGTTCGCCGTCGGCCGCCTGGACAAGGACTCGGAGGGGCTGCTGCTGTTCTGCGACGACCCGCGCCTCGCCCAGCGCCTGATGGACCCCAGCGCGGTCGCCAAGCGCTACCTCGTCACCCTCGCCGGCTTCCCGCGCGAGGAGGAGCTCGAACCGATGCGGCGCGGCGGCCTGATCATCGAGGGACAGGCCGCGCGCCCGGTCGAGGTGCGCCGCCTCGGCAAGGCGCCCCGCGGCGGCACCAGGCTCGAGGTCGTCCTCCACGAGGGGCGCAACCGCGAGGTCAGGAGGCTCTTCCTGGCGGCCGGGTTCAAGGTCCGCCGCCTGGTGCGCACCGCGGTCGGCCCGCTCGAACTCGGCGACCTGCCGGAGGGCGAAGGCCGCGACCTCACCCCCGCCGAGGTCGCGGCGCTGCGCATCCTCGTGGCCTACTGACCACTGACCACGGACCACGGTTCTCTTGTCGAACCCAGAAACCCGAGCCCCGAACCCCGGTCTCTCCGCGCCCTACGCCCTGCGCCCTGTTCCGGCTGGGGCCGGGATCGGTCACGGTGCCCCCCGACGACCGCGATGGCCACGAGCGCCTCGCTCGTTACCTCCTGCGCCCACCCGTGAGCCTCGAGCGGCTGCAGGTGGACGAGCACGCGCAGGCGGTGGCGGACGCCGCGCGCTGCAAGCCGGGACTCCAGGCGCCCACCGCGGCAGCGCCGGCGGACCCAAAGGAGTTCCTCGCTCGGGTGGTGATGCACATCCCCGAGCCCCGCCGGCATGTGATCCGATACTACGGCGCCTACTCAGACGAGATCGACGGTCTTATCCGCGGTCTCGACGCGGTCGCGAAGGTCGACCGCTCCGCCAACCAGATGGCCGATGTCAGGGCCGACGACCGCACGCGGGACGGGCTCGAGTTCTCGACCTTCAGGGGGGCCCAGCAGGTGAGGGCGGCAATCTCTTGCGGGCACAGGGGCCGGGGCACCACTTTCTTCCAAAGGCCCGAGCTAGTGAAGCTCAAGGACATCGTCGTGCAGGCCAAGACCACGCTGGATTCGCCGCGCCAGTAGGCCAGGCAATCTCAGGTGCGCAGTCCGACGAGGTTGACGCGCGGCGCCAGCGTTCGTACGTACCGGCGCGGAAGTTGGGTGCCCGTTGCCGGCGTCGAAAAGGCAACCCACACTCGGGCTTCTTGGCCTGGCTTCTTTCGCCCGTTCGTCCCCGCAGGAGCGCGCCGCCCGTTCAGGGCCGCTTCTTCCTGCGATCGAGGATTTGCTTGAGCACGCGAGCGTCTTCCTGATGCCTCGGGTGGTCGATCTGGCTCTTGATCAAGAAAAGGCTCTCGAGGTCGATCCAGTTGGCCGGGGCGCGGCCGTACGCGGCCTCGACGCGCCGCGGCCAAGCGTTCGCAAACGGCAAAGCGACCACGCTCCTCAGCAGGTCGATTCGGTTCGGGTCGACTCCGAGCTGGAGCACCTCGTTGGGATCGTCGATCGTGAGGAGCTCTGGGCTTCCAAACTCCGCGAGTGCGCGGTTCGCCCGCCGGACATTCTCGGGCTCCGGATCGACCCACAGGTCGATATCCTTCGTATACCGCGGCTTTGCATGGAAGATGAAGGCCAGGCCGCCGACGATCAGATAGCGGACCTGGTGCCGGGCGAAGAGCTCGAGGATGTCCTCAAAGTCCTCAACGGTATCCACGGTTCACTCCGCCGACTCTTCCAGTCGCGCGCGGGCGGCGTGGGCGAGCGCCACATCCTTGCGGATGGCGACGAGCGCCGAGAGCCGCTCCTCTGGCGTACGGCGCTGCCAATAGTCAAGGTCCCACTTCTCGGCCTCCTCGAAGGACTCGGCGCGGTGGACCTCGATGCGTTCCCTGCGGCGGCGGCTGCGCTCCTCAATGCTCATACTCACCAGTATTTTACATCGATTAGGCACCTCGGTCCACGGTGCCGCCCGATGACCGCGACGGCCCCGAGCGCCTCGCTCGCCACTGGCTGCGGCCACCCGCATCGGTACCATCGGCATCGGTACCTAGCGTCAGGCGAGTCGGTTTGACAGCGGCACGGGCGGTCTCTACGGTCGGGACAGGGAGAGGGGACGACATGGTGAGCCGACGGTTCGCAAGCATCACGAGTATGGGTGTGCTCGCCGTCGCGGCCTCGGGAGCGCTCGGCGGCTGCGGCCGCGATGTCCCGCGCTCGGTGGCCGACGTCTACACCGTGCGCGGCGTCGTGGAGAAGTTGCCGCAGACCGAAGGTCCGGACAGGGATCTCTACCTCCACCACGCCCCGATTCCAAGCTTCCGCGACGAGCGTGGCATGGTGGTCGGCATGATGTCGATGACGATGCCGTTCCCCGTGGCCACCGGTGTCTCGCTCGCTGGGATCGCGCCTGGAGACGCCATTGAGTTCACCTTCACTGTCAATTGGAAGCGGCCCACGGGGTATCAGATCATCCGGATCCACAAGCTGCCCGCCGGCACGGTGGTGGATTTCACTCCGCACTGACCGCTGCGAAGAGCGTGAAGTGGGAGGGGGCAAAGGAGAGACGCAAAGGGCCCCAGGAACAGGCCACAGAAACAGAAGGTGTTTTGTCTTTCCTTTGCCCGTTCACCTCTCCCCTTGCTCTTGCTGGCCATCGTTCCCCGACCCCGTCGTGCGGTGCCCGGTGCCCGGACCCCG
>PKYI01000056.1 GCA_003133645.1 Acidobacteriota bacterium
CCGATGTCCTCGCCGATCGGGTGGTGGGTGCAAGCCTCGGCGATCAGGACCGTGTCGCCCTTGCCGAGGGTCTCGATCGCTCGAGCCCCCCGCACCAACTCCGTGAGGTCGCCCTGGAACCGGGCGAACAGGATCGAGAACGAGGTCAGCATCACGCCGGGCGGGGTGTCGGCGACGGCCTTGAGGAACGCCTGCGAGTCGGTGACGACGAGCTTGGGCGGCCGGCCGAGGGCGCTCGAGCGCGGCTTTGAGCTCGCGCTCCTTGACCACGAGGCAGAACGAGTCGGCGTCGAGGATGTCCCGGATCGTCTGCACCTGGGGGAGGATCAGGCGCCCCTTGGGGGCCCCCTTGTCGATGGGGACCACGAGGACGACGAGCTCGCCCGGGCCGACGAGGTCGCCGGCGCCCCGGCGGGCGTCGAGGTAGTCGGCCGGCGCCGCGGCGACCAGCGCGCGCCGCAGGTCGCCGATCCCGGCGCCCGAGAGGGCCGCGGTCTGGACCCACGCGACCGTCTCGGCTGCGAGCCGCGCGAGCAGCGGCCGGCCCGGCGCGCCGAGGTCGCCCTTGTTGAACACCACGATGACCGGCACGCTCCGGGAGCGCAGCTCGGCGAGCAGAGCCTCCTCGAAATCGCCCCACATGCCGGCCTCGGTCACGAGCACGCCGAGGTCGGTGCGGTCGAGCGCCTGGCGCGTCTTCGCGATGCGCTTCTCGCCGAGCGCCCCACTGTCGTCCAAGCCGGCGGTGTCGATGAACAGGACCGACCCGAGCGGGAGCAGTTCCATCGGCTTCTCCACGGGGTCAGTCGTGGTGCCCGGAGTCTCCGAGACGATGGCCGCCTCCTGGCGGGTAATGGCGTTCAACAGGCTCGACTTGCCGACGTTACGGCGGCCGAACAGCCCGATGTGCAGGCGCAGGTTGCGGGGTTCCGTTTGCATGACTCACGTATGCGCTAGGACGATGTGCTGCCGGAACGCCGTGGTTTGCCTGGGATGGCGCAGCCAGCCCGTACCCACGTCGTCCAGGCGCTAGCCTACCATCCGTGCCAACGGTGCTCTGCGGCGCCGGAGGCCCCTCAGCGACGGGATGCAGTCCGCGCCACGCGCGCGGCTGCGGCACGGGTCCTCCAGGCCAGGTGGGCGATCTGCCGCGTGGGGGCGCGCAGGACCTTCCAGGCGAGCAGCAGGCCCAACGTGAAGACGTTCTGCGCGGGGAGCTGATGCCGCAGGGATCGCATGAAGCCCGAGAGCCCCGGGCGGAGGCCGGTCCCCTGGAGGGTGCGGACGTACCCGCACCAGATCAGCGGCGCCCAGCCTAGCGGCGTGAAGGGCCCGCGTTGCCTGGCCCAGTGCTCCAACCGGTGCCCGCGGGAAACCTGGACGGCGTCGAGTCGGCGCACGACGTCGGCCGGGACATCGACTTCGAACGTGCGGCGCAGGTAGTCGAGGCCGCTGCGGACCGCAGGAACGAAGCTGCGCCTCGTGGTTTGCTCGAGGACGCGGTCCCAGTCGAGCCGCGTTGCGGCGGACCGGATCACGGTCACCGCATCCGCGACCCACCGCACCTGCGGGACCTGGTTCCACGCAACACCGTGCACGAGCACGTGGAACAGCTGGTCGGCCGGGGCGAGCGCCCTGGAGACGACGCCTTCGATCTCGAGAGGAACCGCTGCCGACCAGAGGCTATCGTCGGCGCCGGTGTACCGGTCGTACGGGAGAAGGTAATGGTGAATGTCCAGTTCCTTGCCGCCGGCCGCGGAATAGTGGCGCTCCGCGATGGCGTCGGGGTCGACCATCGCCAAGGGACGCCATCCCTGTCGCTGGACGGCGTCGTCGGCCTCGGTTCTGCGCGCCGGAGGCACGAGCACGTCGAGGTCCTTCATCGGCCGCACGCCCGGGTCGCGGTAGCAGAGCAGCGCCAGGGCCGCTCCCTTGAGCACGATCGTCTCGACGCCCGCATCCTGAAGAGCGCGAAGCACCCCCGCGAGGGCGTGCAGGCCGACCTGATGGCGGCACCAGCTCTGGCGGAAGATCCCCTTGAGCTTGCCGAGCTCTTCCGGGTCGCACCCCTGGGAGGTGAGGTTGCGGTAGAGGAGCGGCAGCAGGCGGAAAGATCCGGCGTCCACCTCCGCGATGTCGACCGATCTCCGCCACGCACGCCACGCCTCGACGGCCCGGGCGCCGGAGCCGAGCGCCGCCTTGAGCACCAGCTCCTGCCCCGCGTTGGGCCAGCAGAAACCGTCGGGGTTTCGCCGGTCCATGGGCTCCTACTCCCGAGCGTCCAGGGCGGCCGAAGGCGGCCGACTGGTCCCGCCGGGAGCGCCCGCCACCCTGAGGAGGCGTCCCGCCTCCAGGCGAAAGACCTCGTCGGCGAGCGCCACGACCTCGGTGCGGTGGCTGATGAGGAGGATGGCGACGCGGTCGTGAGCGGAGATCACGTTCCGCATCAGGTGCTCGACTCCTTCGTCGTCGAGGTGGTTGGTCGGCTCGTCGAGGATCAGGAGCTTCGGCCTGCGCAGCAACGCCCGGGCGACGGCGATGCGTTGCCGTTGCCCTCCGGACATGAAGGTGCCGCCGTCACCGACGTCTGCGGCGAGCCCACCGGGGAGCCGCGCGACGAAATCCTCGGCCATCGCGAGGCGGAGCGCCTCCGCCACCTCCTCGGGCCCGGCGTCGGGCACACCGTAGGTGATGTTCTCCCAGACCGAACCCGGAATGATCATGGGGTCCTGGGCGACCACGCCGATACTGCGGCGCAGATCGCGCAGGTCGATGGCGTCGTATGGCACGCCGTCCGCATCGAGGCGGCCGCTCTGCGGACGGTAGAACCCGAGGATCAGGCCAGCGATCGTGCTCTTCCCGGACCCGTTCTCCCCCACGATCGCGGTGACCCGTCCCGGCTGCAGGTCAATGGAGAGATCGCGCAGGAAGGGTTCGTCCGAGTAGCTGAAACACACGTCGTGAAGCGAGATCGACCCCTTGAAGTCGATGCTGTTTCGGCCCTCGTATGGCTGGGAGGCCGGCTCGTTGAGGAGGTCGAAGACGCTGGTCAGCGACGGCCCGCCCTCGATGATGCGGGGAAGGCTGGCGGCCATGGGAAGAAGTTGGCTGCGCAGGATCACGAGCCCCGCCGAGAAGGACAGCAGCTGGCCCAACGTCATGACGCCGCGGCCGACCGCGACCCCCCCACGACGAGGACGACCAAGCCGCCGACCGCCACGAGGGTCTGCTGGGTCGCCGCGAAGCCCGCAACCAGGACGCTCATGCTGCCGCTCGTCTCGCGCAGCTCGTCCAGGCGCCTGCGCTGCCTCCTGAACTCCCAGTCCTCTGCCGCACGCACGTGTGTCAGGTCCATGGCCCGCACGACGAACAGAACGCCCCGGCTGAACTGCTCGAAGGAGCGGTGGAAGAGGCGCACGCTCGCCCTCACCTTGCGGCCCAGCAAGCGGTTCGCCGCGTAAGCGGCCGGGACCAGGCAGACGGTGACCAGGAAGAGCCGCCAGTTGAGCGTGACGAGCACCACGCTGACACCCAGGCTCAGTACCGCAGCCGGGGCGAACTCCGACAGGAGCGCGTTGGTCATGATGTCGACACGCTCGGTCTCGTGGACGACCCGATCGTGCAGCTCACCCTGATCGCAGCTGGAGAACACGCTGCGCGGGAGGATGTACAACTTGTGGAGCGCCTCCTCGCGAAGACGCTGGATCGCGGTCTTGGTCGTGCGCAGGATCACGTTACGGGTCCAGAGGCTGGAACCCGCGCTCGCGAGTTGGAGGACGAGCATCAGCAGCCCGAGGACGACGAGGGGCCTGACCTGGCCGCTGGGGATCGCCTCGTCGAAAGCGTTCCTCACGAGGAGGGGGATAGGCACCAAGAGGAGCACCTGGCTGATCGAGACCAGGCTCGAGATGACAAGTGCGCGCCGCGAACCGCGGTAGAACTGGGCGTACTGGCGCCAGACGCCGAACCTCATGCCGCGACCCGCGATTCCGAGGAGGCCCTAGGTCTCATGGCGCCCCGCTCTCTGCCGTCTCAGGTGGTTGGCGACGGCCCGGACGAGCTCTTGACGAAGCGCGGGCTGTTGGAAACCGCAATTTCCGCCGTGCAGGCGGCGGCGGAGGACGACCTGCTCGACAGTGACCTCGGTCGTGCCCGTGCCTCTCGCGCGCGAATACCAGTCGATGAACTCACCCGCGCCCAGGGTCTCGTCGAAGGGTCTGACACGTTCCATCGCCTCTCGGGTGACCAACAAGGTGCCGCAGCAACGGCCCGGGCTCGGCTCCGGCGGGCAGCGCAACCTCGTTCGCACGGCATCAGGAATGTCCGGGCTCAGGAAGTGTCGCACCCAGCCGAAGACCATCGCCGCGCCGGGAATCGAGCGGAGAGCCGCAATCTGGCACGTGACCTTCCCCTCCACCCAGATGTCATCGCTGTCGAGAAAGGCCAGGAGGTCGCCGTGGGCCGCAACCACCCCGGTGTTTCTGGCGGCAGCGGCGCCCCCGTGCGGGCGACTGATGCACCGCACACCGGGATACCGGCGGGCCACGCCGACCGTGCCGTCGCTGGAGTCGTCGTCGACTACGATCACCTCGAGCGGCTCGCGGCCCTGCGAAAGCACGCTTTCGAGGGCATCGCCGAGGTACCGCTCCCGGTTGAACGCCGGGATCACCACCGTCACGAGAGGGTGTGTCACGTTCCCAACCCCTCCGACTTTCCCGTCGGGAGCACGCTTGCCAGCGTGTCTTCCATGGCCCGCCGGGAGAAGTGGCGCTCGATGAGCGAGGCGGCACCCTCGGCGAGCCGGTGCCAGAGTTCCTCGTCGTCGTGCAGGCGGATCACCGCGGCAGCGAAGGCCTCAGGCGACGACCCGATCAGAGCATCCTTGCCGTCGGTGACGCACATGCCCTCGGCCGCGATCGGCGAGAGGACCACCGGGACGCCGTGCGCGAGGCTGTCGAGGACCTTGATCTTGATCCCGGCCCCATACCGAAGCGGCGCGACGAACACCCTCGCCCGGTCGAAGTGGGGCTCGAGGTCGGGCACCCAGCCGTGGACCTTGATGTCGTTGGTCTCGAGGTGCCGCACGTCGCCGCGCGGATCGCTCCCTACGATATGCAGCGCGACTCCAGGGATGCCTTTCCGTACCGCCGGGAAGATGTCGCGCACGAAGTACTCCATTGCATCGACATTGGCGAGATGCGGGAACGAGCCGAGGAACAACAGGCCCGTTCTGCGGGCAAACGGGGTCGGGGCGCGCCGCGCTTCGACCACGTGAGAGAGCAGGCGCACCTCGGCGGTGGGGCAGAGCGAGAGGATGACCTCGCGCTCCTCGGCGCTGCAGACCAGCGTGACGTCGGCCTCCCGCGCAAGCCGGGTCTCGCACCTCTTCGCGGAGAGCGCGCGCTGGAGATCGGGGACCTTGCCGGTGACACGCGCCCGGCGGAAGTGTTGTACGTGGCCGAGGTCGAGGGCGAGGTAGACCACCGTGGCCCCGGGGGCGTGGGTCCGAACCGCCGGCAGGTAGCGGTCCGCGACCGAGTAGGGGCTCAGGAGGACGAGATCGTACTCGGAGCCCCGCGCCGTCAGGTGTTCCTCCAGCGTCGGACCGGCGGAAGGCACGACGACCTCGACCCCGAGGGCGCTCAGACGTGCGGTATCTCCGGCGAAGGTTTCGCTGTAGGGCGGGTCGGGCCGCTCGTAGTGGCAGGCGAACGTGACCCTGCAGCCGAGGCTGCGCAGCGCCCTGAGAACGCTCACCTCGCGCGCCGAGCCCCCGTCCAGGCGGGGTGACGGGACGCGGAGGCCGACGTAGAGCACGGCCGGCGTGGACGCCCGCGGAGCCGGCCGCGCGCCCGTCATCCGCCGCCCCGGTCGAGGAGGCCCGCGAGGAGCTCGGCGACCGGTTCGAGCTCTCGTCCCATTTCGAGAGTGTAGGCCGGCAGGGTCCTGACGAGTTCGGCCATGGCGTCCAGGTCCGGCTTTCGCACCGCGGTGAGCTGAGAACACGTGGAGGGGACCAGGGCCCGAAGCGCCTCGGCCGGACTCGCCGGCTGCAGGGACGCGCCGGGGACGTCCGTGACACGGGGGACCACGATGGCGACGAGTTCGGCGCGCTCGCGGACCCGGAGTCCGAGCTTCTCGAACGGCATCAGGATTGCTTTGCCCCGGTCCGACGCCCCGGTGTAACCGAGGACCGCGCTCGCGAGCCGCCCGAACTTCGCCCCGAGGTGGCCGACCTCGAGCTTGGCCGAGCCATACAGGTTGAACACCTCCGGCGGCCTGGACGGGCGCGCCAGAACGTAGTCGTCTCCGAGGAAGTCGAGGCCCGCGAGGAGGCACGCGAGGGCCGCCGTCGACTTGCCGCTGCCCCCCCTCCCGACCAGCAAGAGGCCGTTGTCCCCTCGCGCGACGGCACCCGCGTGCATGAAGTGGATCCCGCGGCGCCGCAGCCACCAGTGGAGCAGAAGCCGAAACGGCGACGAGACGTCGTACGCGGGGTGCAGCGCCGCGTCGCCGATCCAGTGCAGGGCCGAACCGCTCTCGGCGTCGAGAACGTCGAGGACGCCGGTTCCCACGTTGAATGCGACGATGAACCGGTTGCCCTCGACGCCGCAGATCTCGGAGGTCGGCGTGTAGGCAGTCGTCGGCCAGACGGGGGATGGCATTGCCACTCCCGTCGAACGGGTGTCGAAGACGTTGATCGTCAGGTCGTCGGGCTCGGAGTCGGGAGGGACTCGATGATGGGCGAGAGCGGGCAACGCGTAGCCGGCGAGAGCCGGACCGGCAAGCCGCACGCGCACCCTCTCCGAGGTGATCACGCGCCTTGTTTCGATTAGGCCGGAAGCAGCGGCGGCACGCTCGAAAGCCGCCATGACGTCTTCCATGAAGCCCGCGATCGCGTGCTCTGTCGTCGTGTGGGCGGATGTTGCCAATCGGTGCCGCCTAGAGATGAGACCCAGCCATCAGGGACTCTTCGGCGACTTGACGTGGGGCCAACCGGAGTCGTCGACCTCATGAATCGGGTCGAGGGTCAGCAGGTCCTCCAGGTCGGTGTACTTGACCAGAACAGGTGCGGCGAAGGGCTTCCTGTCCGTTCTCTCCAGGACACTCGACGGTTCAGGGGGAGGACCTTCCCCGGCGGCGACGATGAGGCCTTCCTCCGAAAGGCGGCCGAGGAAGCTCTCGACACCATCAAGGATCTGCTGAGGCTGACCGTCGTACCGGTGGGCAAGCTCAGCAGTGATCTCCCCTCGCGATCGTCCGGACGCGAGAAGCTCCCAGATCTCCCGCGCCACTCCGTCAAGCGTGAAGTAGGCGCCGGCAGTAAGGTTCACGACGACGATGCCGTCGTCGATGGCGTCGTGGACGATGTCGGGGCCGGCCAGACGGAAGAGAGCGTTTCCATTCACGGGGAGCGGAGCCTCCCGGGCCCGACCGAGGCGACGTTCCGTCGACCGATCAGCGCCGCCGGCTCGCGGGATCCGGAGTGGGACGCAATTTGCGGGCAGGCGGGCACGACGACGGGGGGCGGCGCGGACACGAGCCGGATTATACCAATATGCCAAGGCGATGCGGAGCGGGTCACACGGAGGACTACCATACGGGAAGTGGCACGGCAATCGGGGGCAGGTGACACCCAACCGCGTTCTTTTCTTCGGCCTCAAGTGGTCCGGACCATCGCCCGGTCGATTGACCGCCGGGAGCTTGCCCTCCTGGCCCTGCTCGTTCTGACGCTCGCCGTGAGCGTCTGGCGACTGGGCCAGAAGAACCTGTGGCTGGACGAGGCGTGGTCCTGGAAGCAGGCGACGATGTCGACCCGGGGCCTCATCCACAGCACCGCGGCAGACGACATCCATCCTCCGCTCTATTACATGTTGCTGAAGACCTGGACGGGGATCTTCGGCGAATCGCTCGGCGGGCTCCGGAGCCTGTCGGTGCTCGCGAGCCTGCTGGCAATGGCCTTGGCCTTCCGCCTGGGGTCGGGGTATCTCGCGCCGGGGCCGCTGCTGGCCGCGCTTCTCTGGTTGGCGGTTTCGCCGCACAGGTTGTTCTACGCGCAGGAAGCGCGCATGTACGCGCTGACGACCGCCGCGGTGCTGGGCGTTTGCGTGGCGTACCGGCAGTGGGTCGATTCGAGCTTCACACGGACCGGTGCGCTGGTGGCCTTTGCGATCTGGGGCAGCGTGGCGATCTACCTTCACTACTTCGCCGTGCTGGTGCTCGCGGCCGCCTGGTCGCACTTTCTCACGCTCGCGATCAGTCGGAGCCGCGCGCGGGGAGGCGCCTCGCCGATGCGACGCCCGCTCTTCGCGTGGGCGGTCGCGAACGGGGCGATCGGCGTAGCCTATCTGCCCTGGCTGCCCACTGCAGCCGCGCAGGTGGCAGGCGGCCAGGCGTGGCGCCATCCGGTCGCCGTGTCCGCGATCCCCGGTTACGCTGCGCAACTCGCCCACGATTGCTGGCTCGGGTACTACGGCGCGGGCCTCGGCGCACGGCCCCTCGCCACCGTCGCCGCCGGAGCGGTGATGCTGGTCGCAGCGGTTGGACTCGTTGGGCTGATCGTTCTGCTCTTCGACAGACACCGCCACGAGCGGGAGGCGTTCCTGGCATGGGTCTGTTTTCTGCCACCGATCATGGGATTGGCGGCGTTGCCGAAGACGGGGCACATGGACCTGTCGAGGTACCTGTCGTTCCTGCTGCCGCTTCTCATCATTAGCGTCGCCCGGGGGTTGTCGGCTCTCCGGCGCGACAACAGGTTCGCCATCGCGGCATTGGGCCTCGGCGCCATGGCGTCGCTGCCGTCCACTTGTGCGTATTTCGCCGACCCGGTCCATGATTCCGACGTGCGGCCCATCGTTGCGTATCTTGACGGGCGCGTCACCCGGGACGGTCATGGGCAGCGCGCGGCGGTTCTCGTGGCGCCCGGTTACATGACGTTCCCTGCGAAGTACGCCTCCCGAAGACTCGGCCTCGCGTACGGGCGGGTGGACGAGAACGTTGGCCTGTGGCCGGCTGTCGACGCCGCCGCTCTGGCCGCGCCGCCGGAAGGGATCTGGGTGATCGTTGAACGTCACTGGCCGGACTTCGATCGACTGAAGGACGACTCGCAGCTGCGCGAGGTCGATGTGACCGGCGGCCATCCCGAACGCATCCGGCTGTTTCGTGTGCAGAACCGCTAGGGGGCTGTCCCGGAAGCCGGCTCCGGCCGGGATCCTCGAGTCGGGGCGATGGGGTCGACCCACGGCAACGCGCACGGCCCGGGCGTTCCGGCTCGCAGGGGCGGGTCGCGGTCGGCGATCGCGCGGCGTGAGCGGAGCGCTCAGCGGCCGTTCCGACCCGGAGACCCGAGCCGGCAGACGGCCTCGGGGCTGGTCAGCTCGTCGAACTGTTCAGGCGTCACGAAACCGCCCCGGATTGCCGCCTCCCTGACCGAGAGACGGTGCTCCTGCGCGTAGCCGAGCACGCGGCTGGCGCCGCCGTAGCCGAGCGCCGGCAAGAGCGCGGTGACTGCAGCGGTGGAGTTCTCGACCTGGCGGCGGCAGCGAGCCTCGTCGGCCTCGATCCCCTCGACGCAGTGCCGGCGCAGCACGTGACACGCCCGTGCCAGCAGGTCGCAGCTCTCGAGCAGGCTGTGGGCCACGAGGGGAAGGAACGGGTTGATCTCGAGAGAGCCCGCCGCGGCGGCGGCAGCAATCACCTGGTCGTGGCCCATCGCCAACGTGGCGGCCTGCCAAACCGCTTCGGGGATCACCGGGTTGACCTTGCCAGGCATGACCGAGGAACCGGCCTGGCGGGGCGGGAGCCTGATCTCGCCGAGCCCCGCCTCCGGACCGGATGACAGGAGGCGGAGATCGGAGCTCACCTTGGCGAGGGAAACCGCGCACGCCTTGAGGATCCCGGAGACCTCGACGAAGACGTCGGCGTTGGCGGTCGCCTCGACGAGGTTCTCGGCGCGGGCGAAGCCGATGCCGGTGATCTCGCGCAACGCGTCGACGACCCCGAAGATGAACTCGCGCGGGGCGCCGAGGCCGGTGCCGATCGCGGTGCCGCCGAGGTTGACGACGCGGAGGCGCTCCTCGCACTTGCAGACCCGCCAGCGATCGCGGTTGAACGCCTCGGCGTACGTCCCCATTTCGCGGCCGAGCGTCGTGAGCACCGCGTCCTGCATTTCGGTGCGTCCCACCTTGACGACGTGGGCGAACGCCCGCTCCCTGGCCTGAAACGCTTCCTGCAGCGCCAGCACCTCGCCCCCGAGCACGCGGAGGAGGCGGATCGCGGCGAGACGCAGCGCGGTGGGGAAGGTGTCGTTGGTGGACTGGTGGAGGTTGACGTCGTCGAGCGGCGAGACGACGTCGTAGCGGCCGGGCCGCAATCCGAGCAGGACGAGCGTCCGGTTGGCGACCACCTCGTTCACGTTCATGTTGAGCGAGGTGCCGGCGCCGCCCTGGAGGGCGTCGGTCACGATGTGGGCGCTCAGCGAGCCCTCGGCCATCTCGCCGCACGCGCGCTCGATGGCGTCGGCCTTGGCGTCATCCGCCCAGACGCCGAGCGCGCGGTTGGTGCGGGCGCAGGCGAGCTTGACGGCGCCGTAGGCGCGCGCCAGCTCCGGGTGTACGGGGCTGCCGGCAAGAGGGAAGTTGGCGACGGCCCGGGCCGTGTGGATCCCCCAGAGGGCGTCGGCCGGGAGGGCCGTCTCCCCGAGCGCGTCCCGTTCGATCCGGACGTTCGCATCGACGCCCGCCGCTGCGGGCTCCGGGTTCTGGGAGCCGCCGTTGTCGCGATGCTCGCGCATCATGTCTCACGCCTCATGCCAGCCTCTAACAGTACACATCCCGCGTGCCGTCCTTCACCAGGCGGACCATCTTCTCGGCCTTCGCCCGGAGGCCAGGCTCCAGCTCGGCGAGCGCGTGCGCGATGAACGCTTCTCCGACCTGTCGGGTCTCCGGCGAGCCGTAGTCCTCCAGGTACTCCTGGAAGGTGGCGAGGGCGTTGGGGCCGCAGTGTTCCTTGATCTCGCCCGGCTTCGCGAGGTCCATGAAGTCGCGCCCGGTGCGCCCGAGCCGGTAACAGGCGGTGCAGAACGACGGCACGTAGCCGAGCGCCGCCACGTCGCGGATCACCTCGTCGAGCGGGCGGTGGTCACCAAGGCAGAACTGCGCCGCGTCGATCTTCTCGTCCTCCGAGTACCCGCCGGGGTTCGTGCGGCTGCCGGCGGAGATCTGCGACACCCCGAGGGCGAACGTCTCGCGGCGGATCTCGGCCGTCTCCCTGGTGGACATGATGATCCCGGTGTACGGCACCGCCAGACGAAGGATCGCCACGATCTTGCGGAAGTCGATGTCGGAGACGGGGTGCGGCGGGTGGCTCGCGATGTCGGACCCGGTCGCCGGTTCCATGCGCGGCACCGAGATCGTGTGAGGCCCGACGCCGAACCGGCGCTCGAGGTGGCGGATGTGCTGCACGAGCGCGAGCGCCTCGAAGCGCCAGTCGAACAGGCCGAAGAGGACGCCGATGCCGACGTCGTCGATCCCGGCTTCCATCGCGCGGTCGGGGGCGTTGACGCGCCAGTCGAAATCGCGCTTCCTGCCCGCGACGTGAACCCACGCGTACGTGTCGCGGTGGTAGGTCTCCTGGAAAACCTGGTAGGTGCCGATCTGCCTCGCCTTCAAGAGCTTGAACTCCTCGGTGGAGAGCGGCGCGATGTTGACGTTGACCCGCCGGATCTCGCCCGGGCCGGAGATGGTGCGGTAGACGGTGTCGATCGCGTTGAGGACGTATTCGAAACCCTCGCGCGGGTACGCCTCGCCGGTGACGAGGACGATGCGCTTGTGCCCCTGCTCGACGAGGTGCTTCACCTCGACGGCGATCTCTTCCTGACTGAGAGCGCGTCGCTGCAGCTCGCGGTTGCGGGCGCGAAACGCGCAGTAGACGCACTCGTTGTCGCAGAGGTTCGAGATGTACAGGGGCGCGAAGAGCACCAGGCGGTTGCCGTAGATGCTCTCCTTGACGTTCTTGGCGGTCTGGAAGATCTCGCCCAGAAGCTCGGGGTCGGAGACCCCCATGAGGGCGGCCAGGTCCACCTCGGGGAGACCCTTGAGCTCGAGCGACTTCGCCAGTATCTCGCGCAGGAGGACGGCGTCGTGCCGGCGCCCCGCGACCAGCGTCTCGGCGATCAAACCTTCGTCGATCCTCACGTCCTCTGCGGCGGTGCTCATGCCCACTCCTCGCGTCTTCGCCCGGCAGCGGCCGGCCGCTGCCGCGCGCCGAGGCTACGTCGCCTCGAAGAACCTGTCGCCCGGCGTCCCGCACACGTCGCACACCGCCGGCGGCTCCTCGCCGACCACGGTGTTGCCGCACACCGGGCAGATCCAGATGCGGTCGCCCTTGAGGTCGCGGCCTTCCTTGAACACCGCGAGCGCGCCGGCGTAGAGCGCGTGGTGGACCTTCTCGACCGCGAGGGCGTTCCTGAACGACACCACCGCGGCCTTGTTCCCCTCGTTCTCGGCCTCGGCCAGGAACGCCGGGTACATCTCGTTGGCTTCGTACCCCTCGCCCGCGATCGCCGTCTCGAGGTTCGCCTCGGTGGACTTGACGCCGCCCATCACGCGGAAGTGCGCCAGGGCGTGAACGGTCTCGGCCTCGGCCGCTGCCCGGAACAGCCTGGCGATCTGCTTGAAGCCGTCGGCGTCCGCTTTCTTGGCGAACGCGAGGTAGGTGCGGTTGGCCTGGCTCTCGCCGGCGAATGCCGCCTTGAGGTTGTCGGTTGTCGCCATCTTCGGTCCCCCCGCTGTTCGCTTCACCGAACAGCCTTGTGCATCATATCACAAGCGACAAGCCGCGGAACCAACCGCCTGCTTGTGAAAGTCGATGCTGAGAATTTGACGATATCGTGAAACGGCGCACAAGATTCAGTCGTTTTTCCACAGCCGGACGGAAGCTCGATGAGACCGACAATGGTGATGGGCACGAGCTGGTGAACTCAACTGAGACTCGTGTACGTCTAGGGCTGCGGTTGATGATTCACTCGTTTGACACGCCTGGTACATAGGATTACTTTCGACAACAGCATTTAGGGCGCAATCGGCAAAGAACGGAACTCGTGAGGAGGGGTACTCATGGCAAGTTCGAGACGGAACGATGCGGATCGGGTGTTTTCCGATCGTCATGGGTTGGACCGGCGTGACTTCATCCGCGTCTGCACGATGGCCGCGGTGGCCGTCGGTCTACCCGCGTCGGTGGGCGTCAAGTGGGCCGAGGCCGCGGCCAAGGGGCTCAAACCCTCGGTCATCTGGCTCCACTTCCAGGAGTGCACCGGATGCACCGAGTCGCTCCTGCGCACCTCGCACCCGGCGCTCGGGCAGCTGATCCTCGATCTGGTGTCGCTCGACTACTGCGAGACGCTGGCCGCGGCGGCCGGGTACCAGGTGGAGGACGCGCTGCACAGCGCCATGGCGGCGAACGCGGGCAAGTACATCTGCGTCGTCGAGGGCGCGATCCCGACGAAGGACAACGGGATCTACTGCAAGATCGGCGGCAAGACCGCGATCGACATGTTGAACGAGGTCGCGGAGAAGGCGGGGGCGATCATCGCGATCGGGTCGTGCGCCTCGTTCGGTGGCATCCCGGCGGCGGACCCGAACCCGACCGGGGCGACCGGCGCGCCGCAGATCCTCGCGGGCAAGACGGTGGTGACGATCCCAGGTTGTCCGGCGAACCCGTACAACTTCCTCGGCACCGCGCTGCAGTTCGTGACGTTCGGCACGTTGCCGGCGCTCGACGACAAGGGGCGGCCGCGCTTCGCCTACGGGCGCGTCATCCACGAGGACTGCCCGCGGCGGCCTCACTTCGATGCGGGTCGCTTCGTGCAGCAGTTCGGCGACGAGGGCCATCGCGAGGGGTGGTGCCTGTACAAGATGGGGTGCAAGGGTCCGGTGACGCACGCCAACTGCTCGCTGCAACCGTTCTGCGAGGTCCCCGGCGCCTGGCCGATCGGCATCGGCCACCCGTGCGTCGGCTGCACGGAGCAGGCCATCGCATTCCGCATCCCGCTCCACACGACGGTCGAGATCGAACACCCGACGCCTCCCGACGGCTACCCGCCGATCAAGGCGCACCAGGGAGGGGTCAGCGCCGCGGCAGCCGGGCTCGCGGGGTTGGTCGGCGGCGCGCTCGTAGGCGGCGGATGGGTGGCAGCCAAGAAGGTGGACGGCGGCGGCGAGAAGGCGGGCACCAAGCCGGACAAGGGGGCGTGAAATGGCGATCGACCGACGCGCCCTGATCAAGTCGCTTGCCGTTGGCGGCACGGCCGTCGCCGCAGGCGTTGCCCCAGCCAGCGCCGCCGTGCGGAAGACCGCACCGCCCGGAGCGATGGGGATGCTCTACGACGCGACCCTGTGCATCGGGTGCAAGACCTGCGTGGTGGCGTGTAAGCAGGCGAACGACATGCCCGCCGAAAGCGCCGCCAACGGAGGTCTGTGGGACGCCCCGACCGATCTCGACAGCAAGACGAAGAACATCATCAAGCTCTACCACGAGGGCGAGCAGGAGTCGTTCGTCAAGCAGCAGTGCATGCATTGCGTCGATCCCGGCTGCGTATCGGCGTGCATGCTGCACTCGCTGCACAAGGACGAGGTGACCGGGGTCGTCATGTACGACCCGACGTACTGCGTGGGCTGCCGCTACTGCATGATGGCGTGCCCCTTCAACATTCCGAAGTTCGAGTTCGAGAAGGCCGCGCCCAAGATCGTCAAGTGCGAGTTGTGCCGCCAGCGAATCAAGGATGCCGCGGTCATGGGCCCGGGAGGGTTCACTCGCTACCCCAAGGGCCAGGGCCCCGCGTGCTGCGAGGTGTGCCCGCGCGAGGCCGTGATCTACGGCCGGCGGGACGAACTGCTCGCCGAGGCGAAACGCAGGATCGCGGCGTGGCCCGGGAAGTACTACAAGGACCGGGTGTACGGCGAGTTCGACGGCGGCGGGACGCAGGTGCTGTACCTCGCGCACGTGCCGTTCGACAGGATCGGGCTTCCCGACCTCGGAACGCAGCCCGTGCCGGAGACCGCCTATGCGGTGCAGGAAGGGATCTACTACAAGATCCCGTTCCTCGCCCCCGTCGGTCTCTTCGCCGTGCTCGGGGCGGTGATCTACCGCAACCGCCGTGCCGATTCGGTCGGCGCCGCCGAGAAGGAGGGAAAGCGATGAGCAGCCACGCCCAGGTCCACGTCGCCATGGGCGGCCGACTGATGACCCGGCCGTTCATGGTGCTGCTCGCGATCGCAGGCGTCGGGGCCGTGACGGCGGCGGTCCGCTTTCTCTACGGCATCGGCGCCGTTTCCAACCTTTCCAACGGGTATCCGTGGGGCGTCTGGATCGCGATCGACGTCGTCGTCGGCACTGCGATCGGATGCGGCGGCTACGCGGTCGGGATCCTCGTATACATTCTCAACAAGGGCCAATACCACCCTCTGGTGCGGCCGGCCGTGCTGACGAGCCTGCTCGGTTACGGGCTCGCGGTGATCGCCGTGATCATCGACCTCGGGCGCTTCTGGAGCCTGTGGAAGGTCCCGGTCTACGTCTGGCGCTGGTCCCACTCCCCGCAACTCGAGGTCGCCCTCTGCGTCGCCGCCTACACGCTGGTGCTGATGATCGAGCTCTCGCCGGCGCTGTTCGAGAAGCTCCGCGCCGGCACCTCGACCGGCCTGCGCCGTCTGGCCGAGAGGGGTCTCACGCTCGTGGAGAAGAACTTCGTCTGGATCCTCGCGCTCGGGTTGCTGCTGCCGACGATGCACCAGTCGTCGCTCGGGACGATGATGCTTCTGCCCGGGCCCAGGATGCACCCGCTCTGGCTGACACCCTGGCTGCCTCTGCTCTTCGTCGTGAACTGCATCTTGATTGGGTTCGCGGTCGTGGTGCTGGAAGCGACGTTCTCCGCTGCGGCGTTCGGCCGGCCCCGCGAGACTGTGATGCTGGCGTCGCTCTCCCGGATCGCAGGATGGATCGCCGTGGGCTGGTCGGTCTTCCGGGTTGGCGAGGCGGCTCTTGCCGGCAAGCTGGGATACCTCAACAGCGGCTACGGGCTCGCGTTCATGGCGGAGGTGCTCCTGCCGCTCGCGGCCGCCGCGATCCTGCTTTCGGAGCGGCGGCGCCAGGCGATGTGGCAGGTGCGGGGCGCGATCCTCTTGTTCGTCGGCGCCGCGCTGCACCGGGTGGATACCTATCTGGTGGCGTTCCGGCCCGGCCAGGCGTTCTCATACTTTCCGGCCGTCCCGGAGCTGCTGATCACCTTCGGCATCATCGCAGCCGAGGTTGCGATCTACATCGCGGTGGTCAAGACGTTCCCGATCCTTGAGGGCCCCGTGCCCGCGAAGAAGACCTTCTAAGGGGGAGACATGAGCACGCGAATCACGGTAGATCCGATCACCCGCATCGAAGGGCACCTCCGGATCGACGTCGAGGTGAACGGCGGCAAGGTGACCAACTCGTGGTCGTCGGGGCAGATGTTCCGCGGCATCGAGACGATCCTCCAGGGCCGCGACCCGCGCGACGCCTGGATCTTCACCCAGCGCCTGTGCGGCGTGTGCACGACGGTCCACGCGATCGCCTCGGTGCGCGCCGTGGAGAACGCGCTCGGGATCGAAATCCCGATCAACGCGCAGTACATCCGCAACGTCATCGTGTCCGCCCACGCGCTGCACGACCACATGGTGCACTTCTACCACCTGTCGGCCCTCGACTGGGTGGACGTGACGTCGGCGCTCAAGGCCGATCCGGCCAAGGCCTCGGCGCTGGGCGAGAGCCTGTCCCCGTGGCCGCACAACTCGAAGCGCGAGATGGAGGCGGTGAAGGAGAAGCTCGCGAGCTTCGTCGCCGGCGGGCAGCTCGGGATCTTCACCAACGGCTACTGGGGCCACCCGGCGATGAAGCTGCCGCCGGAGGTCAACCTGCTGGCGGTGGCTCACTACCTGCAGGCGCTCGAGTACCAGTTCAAGGCCAACAAGGTGGTCGCGATCCTCGGCAGCAAGACCCCCAACATCCAGAACCTCGCCGTGGGCGGCGTGGCGAACGCCATTAACCTCAACAACCAGGCCACGCTGAACATGGAAAAGCTGTTCATGATGAAGGACCTCCTCGAGGAGGTGGCGGCGTTCGTGCAGCAGGTCTACCTGCCGGACGTCGCCGCGATCGGCGCCATGTACCCGGAGTGGCTCGGCTACGGCGGCGGGGTGACCAACTACCTGTCGGTGCCGGACCTGCCTCTCGACACCAAGGGCACTCAGTTCGACCTGCCGGGCGGGACGATCGTCGACGGCAACCTCGCGACGCTCAAGCAGATCACGAGCTTCCAGGACGCGTACTTCAAGGACAACGTGACGGAGAGCATCGCCCACGCCTGGTACGACGGCGAGTGGGACAAGCACCCGTGGGAGGAAGAAACCGTCCCGCACTACACCGAGTTCGACGGCGAGAAGAAGTACTCGTGGGTCAAGGCGCCGCGCTTCGAAGGCCGGCCGATGCAGGTGGGCCCGCTCGCCCAGGTGCTCGTCGGCTACGCCACCGGCCACCCGATCATCAAGAAGTACGCCGACCAGGTGCTGAGCACGGCCTCGGCGATCGCCAAGGTCAAGCTGGGTCCGAACGTGCTGCACTCGACCCTCGGGCGGCACGCGGCGCGGGCGGTGCGGGCCGCGACGTTGTCGGAGCTGGCCCTCAAGCACCTGCAGCTCCTCACGGAAAATATCGGCAAGGGTGACGTCGCGATCTTCACGCCCTGGACCTATCCGGCGGGGGAGCAGCGCGGGTTCGGGTTCCACGAGGCGCCGCGCGGCGCCCTGTCGCATTGGGTGGTGATCAGGGACGGCAAGATCGTCAACTATCAGGCCGTGGTCCCGTCCACCTGGAACGCGGGGCCGCGCGACGAGAAGGGGCAGAAGGGGCCGTACGAGGCCTCGCTGGTGGGGAACCCGATCGCGGACACCGCGAAGCCGCTGGAGGTCCTGCGCACGGTCCACTCGTTCGACCCGTGCCTGGCATGCGCGATCCACACCCTCGACGTCGAGGGCAACGAGCTGTCGAAGATCAGGACTCTGACCTAGGCACGGAGGCCAGGGTCGAGGAGGAACGCCCACTCGGGGCAAGGGTCGGATCGGGGCGGGGGCATGGCTCCCGCCCCTGGAATGTGCGCACGCGATGCTGCGAGGAGCGATGAGCGACGAGGGTGGCGCCGAAAGAGGGATCGAGCCCCAGCGGCGGTTGACCGTGATCGGGCTCGGCAACGTCCTGATGGGGGACGATGCCCTGGGCCCGACGGTCATCGGCGCACTTGACGCGCAGTACGAGTTCCCGCCCGAG
The DNA here is from genome assembly GCA_003133645.1 of Acidobacteriota bacterium. GTDB lineage: Bacteria > Acidobacteriota > Thermoanaerobaculia > Thermoanaerobaculales > Thermoanaerobaculaceae > RBG-13-68-16. Next base: position 18,346 of record PKYI01000056.1, read on the forward strand.
GTCGCGGTCCTCGACCTCGGCACGCCTGGCCTCGACCTCACGCCGTACCTGCTGGGGTTCGACGCGGCCGTCATCGTGGACACGGTGAGCGCGCCCGGCGCGCCCGGGACGATCGTCCTGTACCGCCGCGACGAGATCCTCAAGACCCCTCCCCAGCCGCGCCTGTCGCCGCACGATCCCGGCCTCAAGGAGGCTCTCCTGACCGTTGCCTTCGCCGGCGACGGGCCGCGCGAGGTGTTGCTGGTCGGGGTGGTTCCGGGCAAGGTCACGACCGGCATCGGCCTCACGGCGGCCGTGCGCGCCGCCGTGCCGGACGCCGTCGAGGAGGTCGTGCGCGAGCTTGACCGCCTCGGGGCCCCGGCCTATTCGCGGTCGCCCCAGTCGCCGCCGGACCTCTGGTGGGAGCGGCCGTGAGCGCCCGCGACGGTGCCGGGCGCGCGGGGTGGGCGGGGGAGCGGCGATGAGGATCGAACCCGTCCTGGCCGGCCGGGCGGAACGGTGGCTGGTCGTGCTGATCGCCCTGCACACGTACGCGATCGGGGTCGCCCTGTTGGCGGTGCCGGCGTGGGCGCTGCGGTTCGGCGGTTGGGAGACGGTCCCGCCGCTCTTCTTCCCGCGTCAGGCGGGGGTGTTCCACCTGGTGCTGGGGACAGGCTACCTGCTGGAGTACGCGCGCCAGCGGGGTGTCGTCCTGCTGCTGACGGCCAAGGCGCTCGCGACCGTTTTCCTGGGCGCGGCGGCGCTGGTGGGGGGCGCCCCGTGGTTCGTGGGCTTCGCCGGGGCCGCGGACGGGCTGATGGGCCTCGCGGTGCTTCTGACGCGCCAAATGGTTCGCTCGGCCCGAGCGCCCCGTCCGGACCCGGTGCGGTCCTAGGCCGGCGCCGCCGCTGGAATCGTGACGCCGTCGAGATGGGCGCCGCGGTGCCGGGCGAGACGGCCGAGATGCTATTCTTACTCGAAGACGAAGGGAAATCCGCGATGACCGGCGGTTGTCTCAAGAGCCTCGAGGTGGTTTTCACATGCCCCGGCCGGCGCTGATCGTCACCGGCGCATCCGGCTTCGTTGGGCGGCACCTCCTCGAGGACCTCAAGGACGAGTACCGGATCTTCGCGATCGCTCGTCGCTCCCAACGCGAGTGTGGCGCGCCCGTCCATCCGAACATCGCATGGATGCAGGTGGACATCGGCGACCTCGACGGTCTCGCGCGGACGTTCCGCGAGATCGCTTCCGCGGGGGGGGCCAGGGTCCTCCTCCACCTGGCGGCGTACTACGACTACGCGGGCGAGCACCGGCCGGAGTACCGGCGGACGAACGTCGAGGGGACGAAGAACGTTCTCGAGCTGGCGAGAAGCCTGGACCTCGAGTGCTTCGTGTTCGCGAGTTCGGTGGCGGCGTGCGAATTTCCGCGACGGGAGGGCCCGATCACCGAGGCGACCCCGCCTGACGGCCGGCACATCTACGCCTGGAGCAAGCGGGAGGGCGAGCGGCTGGTGCTGGAGCAGCAGGGAGCGATTCCGACCTGCATCGTCCGCTTCGGCGCGGTGTACAGCGACTGGTGCGAGTACCCCCCGCTCTACGTGTTTCTGAACACATGGCTCGGCCGTTCGTGGCGGTCGCGGATCCTGGCGGGCTCGGGGGAGAGCGCGATCCCCTACATTCACATCCGCGATGTCGTCACGTTCATCAGGCACCTGCTCGTCCGGCGCGATCGCCTGCGGCCGGGAGAGATCCTGATCGCCTCGACGACGGGTTGCACCTCGCACCTCCGGCTGTTCGAGCTCGCGACCCGTTCATACTCCGGGTCGGCGAAACGGGCGATCGGGTGCCCCGCCCCCCTCTGCGGCCTCGGCATGGTGTTGATGACCGCCCTGGGACGAGTCCGGGGACCGATGCCGTTCGAGCGGCTCTGGATGTACCACTACATCGACCGGCAAATGGAGGTGGACAATTCGCACAGTTGCGCCCGCCTCGAGTGGTCGCCGAGCGCCAGGTACCAGATGGAGAGGAGGCTTCCCTTCCTGATCGAGCGCTTCAAGAGCGAGTCGGTTGAGTGGCACGCCCGGAACGCGGCGGTGATGAGGAAGGAGATCGTCCGCCCCGATCTCGCGATCCTCAAGGCGCTCGTCACCGAGGAGAACCAGTTCCTCGATGCCCTCGCCCAACGGGTCGGCGAGGAAGCGGCGCAGGGCCGCTTGCCCTCGTACGCCGCGATGGATACCTCCAAGCTGGTCTGGCTGGCGCGGCTGTGGCACCGGCTGCTGGTGACCTCGGTCCAGACCAGCAACAGGATGCTGCTGGTGAACTACCTCGAGGTCACGGGTGTCAGCCGGTTCAAGACCGGCTTCTCGGTGGACGAGGTCTGCCTGTTCCTACGGGTGATGAACGACGTGATCGTCGAGGCGTTGCGGCGGCGTGCCGATCTCAGGCGGTTCGAGCACGAGCTGTTCGACCGGGTCACCGTGCCGATCGAGCTGGCGATGGAGGAGGTGCGGGGTCAGTACGAACGGCTGGAGGAGCGCGGCGCGACGATGTCCGGGGAAGATGCCGAAGCCGCCAGAGTTGACGGCACGACGGCCCGCGAGTCAATCGAGAGCACGATCTGGAACTGTCTGGTGCAGAGGAGATGAGACGTTGACTGGAGAGTCTCCCTCAGCCGGAGCCGGTCCGTGACCAAGCTCGCCTTCAGGACCAGGCTGCTCCTGGGGTTCATCCTGGTGATCGGGATCGTGGCGTCCGTCAGCACCTGGACCGGGTTTTCCTTCATCTCCAGGACGGTCGTGAAGGAAGCGATGCTGAGGGTCGAGATGGACCTCGGCGCCGCCTGGTCCGCCTACGAGACCGAACGGACCCGGATGCAGGTCGTCGTGAGCATGGTGTCCCAAAGCGAGTCTCTGAGGTCGACGTTGCGCGGCCAACTCTCGAGCACCGGGATCTCGAACGAGCTCGACGCGTTCCGCCGGAGGTACGAGGTCGACTTCCTTGCCCTCGTCGGGGGGGACGGGCGCGTGATTGCACGGTCCCGGCCGCCGTTTGCGGCAGGGGACAAGGTGGACGCAAACGCGGTTATCGGCTCCGCCCTCACGGGCAGGGCGAGCAGCGGCACGGTCCTCATGTCGCGGGGCGAGCTGCTCCGCGAGGGTGAAAGGCTTGCCGAGAGGGCCAGCATCCCGATCGTCTACACGGAACGCGCGACCCCCACGGACAGGGTCGCCGAGGACAGGGGGATGGTGATCGAAGCGGCAATCCCGGTGCTCGACTCCCGCGAGCGCGTGCTGGGCGTCGTCTACGGCGGCGTCCTGCTCAACCGGAAGTTCGCCCTCGTCGACCGCATCCGGAACACCGCGTTCGGCGACCGGACCTACCTGGGCAAGTCGGTGGGCACCGTGACGATCTTCCTGGGGGACGTGCGCATCGCCACCAACGTGATGCTCGACACGGGCACGCGCGCCCTGGGGACGAGGATCTCGGAGGAGGTCGACGACAAGGTCCTCCGCCGCGGCGAGCGCTTCGCCGCTAGGGCGTTCGTCGTGAACGACTGGTATCTCTCCGCATACGACCCGATCAGGGACCCGACGGGTACCATTGTCGGCATTATCTACGTCGGGTTGCTCGAGAAGCAGTACCTCGGGTACAAGTCGGGCCTCGCCCTGGAGTATCTCGGGATCACGTTCCTGTCGCTGGCGCTCGCCGCGGGGATCGCGATGTACCTCTCGAGCGGTTTCCGCAGGCCGATCATGCGCCTGGTGCGCGCCACGCGCGAGCTCTCGGGAGGCAACCTCGGGGCGCGGGTGCAAGTGGTCCACGCCAGCCAGGAGGTGACGGAGCTGGCGCAGGCGTTCAACTCGATGGGGGCGGCCCTCGAGGTCCGCAGCAACGAGCTGCACGAGGCCTCCCTCGCGCTGCAGAAGGCCTACCTGCAGGCGGAGGAGAAGAACCGGGCCTATCTCGAGATGCTCGGCTTCGTCACGCACGAGCTGAAGTCGCCGCTGGCCTCGATCGTGTTCGCCATCGGGTCCCTCCGCGACCACATCCTCGGCTCCCTGAATGCGAAGCAGGAGGCGCTCCTCAAGGCCGCCTCGATCAGCGCCGATTACCTCCGCGACACGATCGCGAACTACCTCAATCTCAGCCGGATCGAGGAGGGGGAACTGAAGCTGCACCTCGCCGAGGTCCGCTTCTGCCCCGGTGTGATCGAGCCCCTGCTCGCCCGGCTCTCCGATCTGGCAACTGAGCGTGGCATGCGCATCGTCTGCGACGTGCCGGCCAGTCTCAAGGGTGTGTGCGATCCCGGCCTCGTCGCCTCGGTCTTCCAGAACCTCCTGTCGAACGCCATCAAGTACGGTCGCGAGGGAGGGGAGATCCTCGTTGCTGCGCATCCGGCCGATGACGGGCGGTCGCTGCGCTTCAGCGTCTGGAACGAGGGCGACGGCTTCGAGCGGGGCGCCGGCGAAAAGCTCTTCCAGAAGTTCTCACGACTGACGTCAGGAGGCGACGACACAAAATCGGGCACCGGCCTGGGGCTGTTCGTGTCGCAGCGGATCATCGAAAAGCACGGCGGCCATATCTGGGCCGAGTCCGATCCGGGGTGGTGGGCTGAATTCATCTTCACCCTCCCCGTCGCGCCGGCGCCGGCGGAGGAGAGCGCCGGCGGCGCCGGGCCGGGATAGGGACCGCGCGGTCAGGAGGCGCCCGGCGCCCGCGTCTTCGCCAGCATGGCCTCGATCCTCGTCAGGATCTCGGCAGGCTTGACCGGCTTCTCGATGAAGTCGTCGACGGGAAGGAGCGCCGTCCCGACCCGGTCGGAGAAGTTGAGGTGGGTCTTGCTGGTCACGCTCGTCAACATGATGATGGGGACCTTCGCGTACTTGGCGAAGCGAGAGTCCGGGCCGCCGGCCCGCAGCTCGCTCACCACCCGGAAGCCCGCTACGAAGTCCTCCATGATCACGTCCAGGATGATAAGGTCGGGCTCCACTTCGGGGATCTTCTCGAGGGCCTCGGCGGCGGAGTGGGCCGAGAAGAACTCGTAGCCCTTGGCCGTGCAGACGAGCTTGAAGACGCTCACCAGGTTGACGTCATCGTCGATCATCATCAGCCTACGGCCCGATCCCATGGCGCTCTCCCAATGATGAACGATATTACCAGACCCTCTTCGCTACCGTCCCCCTCCGTCCTGGTCGAAGACATCCTCGACCTCGTCGATGCCGAACTGGACCGCCGCGGTGATGTAGTCGTCCAGCTCGGCAAGGCTCACGGGCGCAGGTCCCGTTGAGAGGGTCTTGATGCAGGCCTCGTTGAGGAGGCCGAGCGCGAAACACACCTCGTCCGCGGTGAAACCCTGCGCCCGGCGGCGCTCGGCGAGGTCGCGGCAGTGCGAGCGAAACAGCGCCTTTTCGCGCGTGCGGACCGAGTTCATGAGGCTATGCAGCAGCAGCCGGTTGTACCAGTCGTGCTCGTGCCTCGGGATCTGCTCGTACTTCGGATACCTCCGGTGGCGGTCCGGCATGAGGAGCTGATCGGTCATCGCGCCCCAGATCTCCGCCTCGTGGGCCTCGAGCAGGCGATGGATCTGGAGGTTCGGGCGGATGCTCACGGACTTCATCGCCGCCAGGTTGACGCAGCTCCAGTTCGCCGGCTGCGTCTTGCGGTTCTCGAGCAGGAACGGCAGGCGGCGGAGGATCTCGAGGCGCGGGCGGGGCGCCCACGCGAGGCGGCCGCGGGTGCGAGCAGCATCCACCCGCATCGCGAGGTCGATGTACTTCGCCATCCAGGGCCGCTCGAACGGCCGCTCGCCGAGGGCGCGTCCGAGCAGGTCGAGCGTCCGCATGCCGGGTCCGCACAGCGCCTTGGGCAGGCAGATCGGGCGGGAGGTCTGCCCGAAGCCGGTCATCCGCGCCGCCGTGAAGAGTTCGTGGTGCGAGACGGCGCGGTCGGGACTGATGACGAAGACCTCCCGCTCGTGTGGGAGCTCGGGTTGCGCGAGCAGGACCTGGAGGGCGCGCACCGCGTCGCGCACGTGCAGGTACGGGATTGCCGAGGCGCCGCGCCCGCCGAGGATCCTCGCGTTCCACCGGCGCGACAACCATGTCTCGAGAAACACGTAGAGGGGCGCGTACTCGCACCAGTCCGAGAAGAGCGCTGCGAAGCGGACGGTGCAGGTGGGGAAGAACGCGGAGTATTCCCGGACCATCTCCTCGCCGATGCGTTTGGTGCGCGCGTAGATGTGATCGCCGTCGGGGACGCTCGTCTCGTCCAGAGCGCGGCCCGGCGGAGGGAACTGACAGGCCGCGACCGAACTCGCGAAGATGAGGCGGCGGAGTTTGAGGCCCTTGGCGAGCTCGAGGACGTTGCGCAGCCCTTCGACGTTGGTTCGCCAGTACTCGGGGTCCTCCTCCCCGGTGAAATCGTAGTGGGCGGCCAGGTGCAGCAGCACGTCTGCGCCGCCGCTCGCCGCAACCCCCTCGAACACGCGCGCAAGGGGTTCGCGCTCGCCGATGTCGACCTGCGACCAGGCAATGTTGGCATGCACCGGTGCGCCGCAGTCGCGCTGCGAACGGCGCCCGAGGCCGACGATCCGATAGCGCTCCTTGATCTCCTCGAGGAGGTGGCGGCCGACGAAGCCGGAGGCGCCCGTAACGATGATGCGGGGAAGAGACATCGCTACGATATTGTAGCGAAGAAACCCCTCGCCGGGGTGGTCGCGCGGTGGCGGTTGACAACCGGTGCGGACCTGGACTACAAGGGCCAATCGTGGTCGTGTGCCGTGAGGTGAGGGCGTCGCAGCCGGCGCCGGACATGGGGTGGAAAGGACAGATGGAACCTCCAAGTCGCGAAAGCGACTTCTACACCTGGGCCCGCCGGCCGGCGGGCGCTGCGGCACCGCGCATCTGATTCCAGTCCGCGGCGCGTCTCCGGCCTTGGGTCCCTGCGGGGAAACGGAGATGCGCATGCTTCGCCGCCTGACAACGAGACGTGCAGCTGGGCCGAGGGTTTCGGCTTGCGACGACGCCCGCTCCGGGAGGGTGTGTCGTGAGCGCTGAGGGCAGTGGTCCATGTACTGGCTCTCGAAGAGCTTCCACGTCCTGAACCGGTTCAAGCGCCGGCTCCTGATCTTCATGGCCGTGCTCGGCCCCGGGATCATCACGATGGTGGCCGACAACGACGCCGGCGGGATCTCCACCTACGCCGTGACCGGTTCCAAGTACGGCTTCTCGCTGCTCTGGATCATCTTCATTCTCGTCCCGATGGCGTATTACATCCAGGAGATGACCGTTCGCCTCGGCGCCGTGACGAAGCGAGGGCATGCCGAGGCGATCTTCGAGGGGTTCGGCCCGTTCTGGGGGTGGTTCTCCCTCGTCGACCTCGCGATCGTCAACCTGTTGACGTTGGTCACGGAGTACATCGGGATGATCGCGGCGATGAGCCTGTTCGGCGTCCCGCCGGTGGTCACCTTTCTGGCGGTGACCGCCATCCTCGTGGCCGTCTCGATGACCGGGAAGTACTGGACGTTCGAGCGGCTGACGCTGTTCTTCTGCGCTTTCAACCTCGTTTACATCCCGGCAGCGTTCTGGGCGATGAAAACCACCACCAGCCCAGGCTGGGGCAAGGTGTTCGAAGGGCTCTTCCTCCCGACGTTGCCCGGAGGGATGTCAGGCGGGCTGCTGTTCATCATCCTGGCGAACATCGGGACGACGATCACGCCGTGGCAGATCTTCTTCCAGCAGAGTTCGGTCGTCGACAAGGGGCTCGACGTCCACGACGTGAAGTTCGGCAAGATCGACACGTTTGCCGGCTCGCTCATCACCGGCATCGTGGCCGCGTTCATCATCATCACGACGGGCGCGGCGTTCTACTACCACCACCCTCCCATCGTCATCGAGGACGCCAGGCAGACCGCCGAGGCGATCGTGCCGCTCCTCGGCGGGTACGGCGCCCTGGCGAGGAAGCTCTTCGCGATCGGCCTCTTCGACGCGGGTTTCCTGGGCGCACTCTGCATTTCTCTCTCCACCTCGTGGGCGGTGGGCGAGGTGTTCGGCTGGGCGCACTCGCTCAACAAGAGCGTGAAGGAAGCGCCCTGGTTCTACGTCGTCCACGTGGCGATGCTGCTCGGCGCCGGCGCGATCGTACTGATCCCCGGGGCGCCGCTGATCGCGATCACGATGTTCGTGCAGGTCGCGGCCGTGACGCTGCTCCCCTCGGCCCTGGTCTTCCTCATCCTGATCCTCAACGATCCGGCGTTCGTTGGAGAGCACGTCAACACCCGCTGGCAGAACATCGCGAACTGGAGCATCGTCCTCTTCGTGACGTTGATGTCCACCCTGTTCGCGATTAGCACGTTGTTCCCCGGCTTGTTCGGGGCGGGCAAGTAGGAGGAAGATATGGCAGCGCCGACCGTCCAGCCGCCGAAAGTCCCGGACCTGCCGCAGGGAATTGGGAACTTCCGCTTCCTCTTCTTTTCCCAGCTGCTCAAGCGGCCGGTGTGCGCCGGGAAGATCAAGGACCGGATCGGGAAACTCACGGACCTCGTCTTCGCCCTGAAGGAGCCCTACCCCGAGGCGGTCGGCATCGTCCTCGAATTCGGGTGGGGCAAGCCGACGCAGTTCATCCCCTGGGAGCGGGTCGTCAAGGTCGAGGACGACGCGGTCTTCGTCCGGCCGCCCGAGGCCGGCGGGGTCTACCCGCCGTTCGTCGACCAGCCCGGCTGGATGTTGGTGGACGCGCACCTCATGGGCCGCACGATCCTCGACATGGACGGCCGCCGCACCGAGGTGGTCAACGATGTCCACCTGCTCGAGGCCAAGGGCCACCTCCTCCTCGTGCACGTGGACACCTCGATGAACGGGATCCTGCGCCGGTGGGGCCTCGGCAAGCTGAAGTGGGTCAAGGACGAGTTCATCTCGTGGAAATACGTCCAGCCGTTGTCGGTGGAGGACGCCGTCGCGACCGACAAGGTGTCGCTCTCCGTGACCCGCAGGCAGATGCTCGACCTGCCGAGCGAGGACCTCGCAGACGCACTCGAGGAGCTGGAGGGCGAGGAGCAGGAAGCGCTGTTTTCGGCTCTAGACTCCGAGAAGGCCGCCGAGACGCTGCTCGAAGCCGAGCCGCGCGCCCAACGCCAGCTGATTGCTGACCTCCGCAAGGAGCGGGCGCGGCTGATCCTCTCGGAGATGAGCGTCCCGCAGCTTGCCAAGCTTTTCTCGGTGCTGCCGCACGACGATGCGACCGAGCTGATGGACGTGCTGTCCCCCGAGGATGCCGCCCGGATCAAAGCGATCCTCTCGGAGCGGGAGGCGACGGCCGGGGCGTTGATGTCGCCTGATTTCGTGGCCGTGTCGTCCGACACCAGGGTCGGGCCTCTCTTGGAGCAGATCCGGAAATCGAAGGCGGAGCCGGAGGCGATCTCGTACGTATACGTGGTCAATCAGGAAGGGCGTACCCTCGCGGGGGTCGTCGATCTGCGCGAGTTGGTGCTCGCGGCGGACGACGCGCCGGTGTCGTCGATCATGACGTCGCCGGTCGTCTCGGTCGAGGAGGGCGACCTACAGGACGACATCGCCGCGGTTTTCGCCAAGTACCACTACCGGATGATCCCGATCGTCGACGCCCAGGACCGCATGCTCGGCGTGATCCGCTCCAACGAGATCATGGCGGGCGCCGCGTCCTGAAAGGAGTAGGTGAGCCTCATGCCCCGTGTCCAGATGACGCCGACGGCCAAGGCGGCCCTGTTCTTCCTGAGGATCTACCTGATCGCGTTGCTCGGGTTGCTGGTGGTCAGGTTCCTCAGGATTTTCTGAGGCGCCCCGGCGCGCCCGGGTTTGCTAAGCTCGCGGGGCGTGCCGAGGGTGAACGGCGGATGGCCGGCCCGCGGTGCGAGTTGGAGGGGCGATGGCTCGGACGCGCACGTCGAACCTGGCGGCTGGGGTGATCCTGGTGGTGGTCGGCGTGGTCCTGCTCGTGACCCGCTTCGCGTTGATGGACACGGCCCCAGCATGGCTGCTCGGGCTCGGGGTCGGCCTGGCGCTCATCGCGATCGTGAGTTCATCGTACCGGGCGTTGGTCGGAGGGATGGTCCTGCTGGGCCTGGGCGCCGGGATGGTGCTGGGCGACCGCGGCGTGGCGGGCATGTCGTCCGGCGCCTGGATCCAACTCGGCCTCGGCGCGGGCTTCATCGGGATCTGGGTGCTCGCGCTCATCCTCAGGCTGAACCACCACTGGTGGCCGCTGGTGCCCGGCGCGATCCTGCTCGCCCTCGGCGGCGCGCGGTTCCTGCGGCACATCGCCGTGATCCCTCCCCAGGCGATGATCGCCGTGCGCACATGGTGGCCCGCGGCGCTCGTGGTGGCGGGCGTATGGGTGCTCGTCCGCGCCCTCCGCAGATGAAAGGTCAGCGGCTGAGGAGGATGACGTCACCAGGGCGGATCGTTTCATCGGCGAGGTTGTTGCGCTTCTGCAGCTCCCCGGTCGAGGTGCCGAACCGCTGCGCGATCCGGTACAAAGTGTCGCCGCGCCTGACGACGTACCGCTTCGTCGGCGCGTGGGCAGACGCCTTGCGCGACGGGGCCGACGCCACGGTGTGGCGTTCGGCGGCGGCGACCGGCCCGCGAGGGACAATCAGCGTCTGGCCGATGCGCAGGGCGCGCGGGTTCCTGATGCCGTTCGCCGCCAGGATCACGTCCACGCTCGAGCCGTACGTGCGCGCGATCGCCCCCGGGGTGTCGCCCCTCTTGATCACGTGGAGGAAGCGGCGCACCCGTTCCGATGGGGGTATCGCGGCGATGACCTCGGCGATGTTCGACTGGAGGCCGCAGGGGACGGCGAGCTGGTAGGTCCCGCTTGCCGGTGTGAGGCGCTGCTTGAGCGCCGGGTTCAAGTCGGCGAGGTCCCTGGCGTCGAGGCCGGCGCGTTGCGCCAGCACGTCGAGATCGAGAGCGCCGCGAACCGGAACCCGGTCCAGGCACGGCGGGTGCTCTTCGATCGGGGGCAGGCCGTAGGCGGCCGGGTTCTTCGTCACGACCACCACCGCCCACAACGCCGGGACGTAGTTGCGCGTCTCGCGGCGCAGGTAGCGGCGCAACGTCCAAAAGTCCGTGTCGCCATTGCTCCGGCGCAGCGCCCGCTGGATGTTGCCGGCGCCGCAGTTGTACGCCGCCAGCGCCAGCTCCCATGAACCGAACATGTTGTGCAGGTCGCCGAGGTGCCGGACGGCCGCCTTCGTCGCAAGGAATGGGTCGTTGCGCTCGTCGACGAGGCTGTCGGCGCGGAGGTCGTACAGCCGCGCCGTCCCCGCCATGAACTGCCACAAACCCTCCGCCTTGGCGCGCGAGCGGGCGTGCGGGTTGAACGCGCTCTCGACCAGTGGCAGCCAGGCGAGGTCCTGCGGCATGTTCGCCTTCTTGAGCTCGGCGCGGATGTACGGCAGGTAGATCGAGGCCCGCTCGAGGGCGGCGATGAGCTTTTCACGGTACCGTCCGGTGTAGAAGTCGATCAGCGAGGTGACCTCCGGGTTGACGACAACCGGGAGGTCGTACTGGGCCTGACGCGCCCTCTCCTGCACTTCGCTGACATGCGCCTCGGCCACGGGTTCAGGCTCGGGCGGCGAGTCGTCGACGGCGGTGTCGTCGCCGTCGTCGATCTGGTCGGCGAGCGAGGCCAGCTCAGCCACGACGTCGTCGCGGTACGCGGGGCAGTCGTTCGGCCGTACGGCGAGTTCGGGGGTGCGGTCGAGGAGCTGAAAGACCGCGGCCTCGCAGTCCTGGAACTCGGTGGTGTCACCCCTGGCGGCCGCGTCCTGGGCCGACGCGAGCAACGCCTCGACTTGGTCATGGGCGTTCGGCTGCGCCGTCGGCGCGGGGCCGGAATTGGCCGTTGCGGCGGGAGGCTTGGCCGGTTGGATACCGTCGTTGGCGGGCGGCGCCGTGCGGCACCCGGCAACGGCCGCGAGCACGACAAGCAACGCCCCGGAGGTGAACGCTCTTCCGCTCATTCGCCTTGCAGGTTCACGAGGAGTGTCAAGGCCAGATGACGGATCTGGCCGCCGCGCTTGAGTTCGACCTCCAGAGGCGACATGTCCCTCACGACACGACCGTTGCCGTCCACGAGCTGGATGTTGACCAGGCAGCGGTGAGCCTCGCCGAGGGCGCTGCCGACCTGTTCGTCGATGCGCCGCTTGACCTCCTGCCGGGAGTTGAGCGAACCCTGGAGCAGGGCGTCGAGATCGAAGGCTGGAGCGCTCTCCCGTGCCGGCCTCGGCTCCGGCCGGTACGTGCTCGACTTGCGCAGCGTCTCGAGCTCGGCAAGGATGTCGAGCGATGACGAGACCCTGACATGGCGCATCTCGGTCTCCACCGCCTCGGGTTCCGCCTCGGGCGTCGTGGCGAACTCGACCCCCGCTTCCTCGGTCTCCTCGGCCTCCTCGGCGACCGGAAACTCGGCTGTGGTGTCGTCCGGACCTGCCGTTGCGGCTTCGGCCTTCGGTTTCTCACCCCCGGCGGGCTGCACGACGTCCGCAATCGCGGCCGCCGCCGGCTGGACATCCGCTGCCTCGGCCGCCTGCAGGTCCGGGTTCGGCGCCTCATCTGCTTCGGGTCCGATTGCCGCCGGGGCGGAGGCAAGCGTCCCGAGGCCCTCGGCCGCGGCTGCCGCGAGCGCCGCGGGGCTGAACGCCACCTGATGCCGCGACGGGGCGCCGGGTGTGGCGGGCGCAGCCGAGGCCGCCAGGGGAGCGCCCATCCCGTCGCGCGCGGTCATCCGGCGCCGCAGCGACCGCAAGGTGAGCTTGGTGATCGCCTTCAGGGTCTCGAAGACGCCGGTGCCTTCGGTCGCCACCGACTCGAAGTAATCCCATCGGCCGTCGGGGTTGAGCCGGCTGTTGAGCTCGTCGAGGGTGAGAACGTTCTTGAGGTCACGCTTGTTGTACTGCATGGCGATGGGGAGGGTGTCGATCGCCAGGCCCAGCTCAAGGAGGTTCTCGGTGAGGTTCTGGAGGCTCTCGAGGTTGGCGTCGGCCATCGGTCGTTGCGAGTCCGCAACGAACACCATCCCATCGACGCCCTTGAGCACGAGCTTGCGGGTGGTGTTGTAGAAGACCTGGCCGGGGACGGTGTAGAGCTGGAGGCGGGTGCGGAAGCCACCGACCTTTCCGACCTCGATCGGCAGGAGGTCAAAGAAGAGCGTCCGGTCGGTTTCGGTCTCGAGCGAGACCATCTCCCCGCGGGAGCCGGGCGCGGTCTTGGCATAGATGAACGAGAGGTTGGTAGTCTTCCCGCACAGACCGGGACCGTAGTACACGATCTTGGCCGCCATCTGCATCGTGGCCCAGTTGAAGAAGACCATTGCTGCGCGCCCCCAGACTACGTCAACGGCTGGAACCTACCACACCGGGCGTGGCCGGTCAACGCGAATTCGAGGCCACGGATCCGCATTTCGTTGAGCAGGCGCTCGTTGGCGAGCGCCGCGACGGCAAGACCCGCGACGGCGCGATACGCGGCCGCAGCCCCGTCGGGGATCGCCGCGAGGTGGGCCAGCACCGCGGCGTCATCCCCCCGTGCCAGCGGACCCGTCAGGTTCTCCATGCCGCGCGCCGAAAGGGCAGCCTCCACGGCGCCGGCGACGAGAGGGCGCAGCGCCGCTGCGGCGCCGCGCCGGGAGAACCCCACGCCGGTCAGGAGGTCCCTTGCGGTCACAACGAGTACGTGGGTCAGGTTGGCGGCCAGCGCGGCGGCGGCGTGATAGGTGGGCTTGGCGGCCGCCGCGAGGCGCACCGGGCGCATCTCGAGCGCAAGGGCGAGGCGGCGCGCCTCGCGCACTGCAGCGGCGCTCCCTTCGACGGTCGCGACGGCGCCGGCCAGGCGGACGAGCGGCCCGTCGGCCGTGGGGAAGCTCACCATCGGGTGGAGCGACCCGGTCGCCGGTCCGCACCGCGCGATGGCCGCAAGAGCGTCGGCCGTGAGCAGGCCGGAGGTGTGGAGCACGACGGTCGTGGCTGGGTGCAGGCGCGGCGCGAGCTGCTCGGCGCACGCCAGGATCGCCGAGTCGGGCACCGCGATGAGCACCCCGTGCACGGGCGGCAGCGCATCGCCGGCGCCGAACGCCCGGACCCCGGGCAGCGCCCGCCTCACCCGCGCCCTGCCCCGCGGCGATCGCGCCTCCACCCCGGCCACCCCGAGACCCGACGCTTCGATCGCCCGGGCCAACTGCACGCCGCACCGGCCCGCACCCACGAGAAACCACTGAGAGAGCATGCGATCATGGTACAGTACGGCAACCCGCGGAAGGGTTTCGCACGGGCGGAAGCAGGCCGATGAAGGACACTATGACCGAGCGCGAGCGGGAGATTTTGTGTGAGGTGGTGGAGCTGTACCTCGCCGACGGCGAACCCGTTGCTTCAGCCGCGCTGGCGCGGGTCTCGCGGACCGGCCTTTCCTCCGCCTCGCTGCGGAACGTGATGTCCGACCTCGAGGAGCAAGGATTCCTCCTGCAGCCGCACACCTCGGCGGGGAGGATCCCTTCGGACCGGGGTTTTCGCCTGTACATCGACAGGCTCCTGCAGCGCGTCGTGCTCCCCCATCGCGACGAGCGCCGGCTGCGGGCGATGCTCTCGCCGTCCGGCCCGCTCGAGGAGGTGCTGGCGCAGGCCAGCCGCGTGCTCGCCGACGTCACCACCGAGGTCGGCATGGCGCTGGCGCCTCCCTCGCAGCAGGCCACGGTGCAGTCGATCCACTTCGTCCGTGTGGCGCTGCAGCGGGTCCTCACCGTAGTCGTGACGGCGGGAGGGCTCGTCGACTCCAGGCTGCTCACGGTCGATCGCGACTTCCTGCCGCCCGAGCTGGAGCGGATCTCCAACTACTGCACCGAGACGTTCGAAGGGCTGTCGCTGCAGGAGATCCGGAACCGCCTGCTCGCGCTCGTGGTCGAAGAGCGGGCGCAGGCGGACCAGCTGCTGACCGGCGTCGTCGCCCTTGCTCGGCGCGCGGTCGAGACTCAGGCAGCACCCGCCGGCGAGGTCTTTGTCGAGGGTGCGGGACGCCTGCTGGAGCGCGCCGGGCCGGGTCAGCTCGAGGCCGTGCGGAGGCTGCTTGGCGCCCTCGCCGACAAGGCGACCTTGCTGACACTCCTCAACGACTTCCTCGAGGCCTCCGGGCCCCTGGTGCTCCTCGGTTCGGAGTTCACGCTGGTGGGTGGGGGCGACCTTGGGCTGATCGTGTCTTCGTTCCAGCGCAGCAGCGGGGAGCAGGGGTTGATCGGGGTGGTCGGCCTCAAGCGCATGGACTATCACAGGATCATACCGATCGTGGACTATATTGGTCAGTATCTCACTGGGTCCGGTAGCGAGCCGGGAGGAGTCGGATGAGCTACGAGGAACGGCGCCAGGCGCCGGAGGAAGACGTGGAGACGGGCATCGAGCCAGCAGGAGACGCCGCGCAGACGGCCCAGGAGCCGCTCGCGCCCGACAAGGACGCGCTCCAGGAGGAGTTGGCCAACCTGCAGCAGGAGATCGCGCGGTTCCGCGAGCTCTACCTGCGCAAGCTCGCGGACTTCGACAACTACCGCAAGCGGCAGGAGCGCGAGATGGGCGACTTCCGGCGGTACGCGAACGGCGAGCTGCTCCGCGATTGTCTGCCGGTACTCGACAACCTCGAACGGGCGCTCGCGGCCCCGGGGGGTGCGGCCGGCGGCCTGCGCGAGGGCGTCGAGCTGGTGCTGCGGCAGTTCAAGGACGTGCTGGGCCGCAACGGGCTCGCCGAGGTCGATCCGGCCGGCCAGCCGTTCGACCCGACGCTGCACGAGGCGATCTCACGCAACGAGGACTCTCGAGTCCAGGAGCCGACCGTCGTCCAGGTGCTGCAGAAGGGCTACCGTCTGGGTGAGCGGTTGATCCGTCCCGCGCTAGTGATCGTCGCCGTGCCCGCCGGCTCGGTGCGGCAGGCCAACGTGGGGCAGAGTTCCGAGGGGACCAATGGGTAAGATCATCGGAGTTGACCTGCCGCACCGAGCCGGCGGGC